>JALHTW010000088.1 GCA_022866045.1 Candidatus Aminicenantota bacterium
CCCGTAGCGGAGGGGGGCCCCGTCGGCTTTTCCGACGGGGGGAACCGACGGGACTGGTTCCCCGGGGGCTGCGGGCGGCCTAGGCGCCGCCCGAACTAGGGGATGTCATTTTAATTAATGCGTTGATATTAGTTTTTAAAGGAAAATCTCGGGCCTATTTCCCATTTTCAAATCTCGATATTGATTGCGATATGGTCTGGATGATTGAGCAAGATATGTAGGCAATTCTTTTTCCGGGGCGCCGCTCGTCGAGCAGGGGTGGCGCGGCGAAGGGGCTCCCCGCCCGCGCGTAGCGGCCTGGCCGCGAGCACGGCCGGGGAAGAGCCGCGACAGGACCCCGCCCGAAATTAGCCTGACACCGGAAAAAGAATTGCCTACCTAAGATATTGCCCTTTATTAGAGCGGTATGTATCATAGCTTTATAAAAAGAGCGAGGAGTTCCATGAAAGCTGTAGCCTTTTGCGCGTTATTCCTTTTTCTCGTGGGCCCGGTCCATCTCTCTCCCGAGGGCCGGCCGCGGCTCCGGGAATTCGGCCTCAAAACCGGAGGGCTTGAACCCGGGCCGCTCAACGCCATCACGGACGTGGCCGGCGTCAAAGTCGGCCACCTGACTCTCATCGAAGGCAAGGATGTCCGAACGGGCGTCACGGCCGTCCTGCCTCACGACGGCAACATCTTCCAGGAAAAAGTCCCGGCCGCCGTTTACGTCGCCAACGGTTTCGGGAAGCTCATGGGCTCGACACAGGTCGAGGAACTGGGCAACCTCGAAACGCCCATCATCCTCACCAACACGCTGAGCGTACCCACGGCAGCCGATGCCGTTCTCGACTACATCCTCGGCCTCCCGGAGAACATAGGCGTCGAATCGGTCAATCCGGTCGTCGGCGAGACGAACGACGGCTGGCTGAACGACATCCGAGGCCGGCACGTGAAAAAAGAGCATGTCCTTGAAGCCATCCGGAAGGCCAAGACGGGGCCGGTCGAAGAAGGCGCGGTCGGCGCCGGCACCGGCACGATCTGCTACAATTTCAAGGGCGGGATCGGCACGTCGTCCCGAAAGCTCGCCGCGTCGAGGGGCGGATATACCGTCGGCGCTCTTGTTCAAACGAACCACGGCGGCAACTTCCAGATCAACGGCATCCCCGTCGGACAGAAACTCAAAGAATCTTCCGGCCGGGACAGCGCGAATCCCGGAATGGCCGAGGAGCCAATGACCGAAGGCTCGTGCATGGTCGTGGTGGCCACGGACGCGCCGCTCGACAGCCGTAACCTCAAGCGCCTCGCCAAGCGCGCCCTCCTCGGGATCGCCCGCACGGGCGGCTATTATTCGGGCTCGAGCGGCGATTACGCGATCGCCTTTTCCACGGCCAAAGAGGTCCGGATTCCTCATCGTCTGGCTTCACCCACTCAAACCGTCACGCTGCTCAGGAATGACAATATGTCATCTCTTTTCCTCGCCGCGGCCGAGGCAGCCGAAGAGGCCATCCTCAATTCGCTGTTCAAAGCGCAACGGATGGAAGGGAGGGACGGACATGTCGTCGAGGCCTTGCCGCTGGACAAGATCAAGGAACTCATTAAATAGGGGGAGACGAGACTTTGTCGCCAAAAGGGACAAATAACCCAAATCGGGGACACCATATTGTGTCCCCCGGATGAGGATATTATGAAAAAGACGATCGGAATCCTGGGCGGAATGGGGCCGGAAGCAACGGCCTTTTTCTTCAACCTGATCATAAAGAGCACGGACGCCGCTAAAGACCAGGAGCATATCCCCATTCTGATCTGGAACAATCCTAAAATCCCGCCGCGGACAGAGGCGATCCTCTCCGGCGGGCCCAGCCCGCTCCCGCTTCTCGTCGAAGGCGTGAAAATTCTGGAAAAAGGAGGCGCGGGGCTGATCGTCATGCCCTGCATCACCGCGCATTATTTCGCTCGACAAATCGCTCGTCGGGCGAAAGTCCCGTTCGTCAATCTTTTGGATGAGTCCCTGCGTTTTGCAAAAAAGCGGATTCCCGGCATGAAAAAAGCGGGGCTCGTCGCAAGCTCCGGAACCGTAAAATCCAGGCTCTTCCATAAAACGTTCGAGAAAAACGGAATCGAAATCATAACGCCCGAAGTGAATGAACAGCAAAAAGTCATGGATGCCATCTTCGGGAACAGCGGCATCAAGGCGGGATTCACGGCGGGACGGCCGCGAACAACCGTCGTCCGCATCGCCCGCCGGCTGATCGAGCGCGGCGCCGAAGCCGTCATCGCCGGCTGCACCGAAGTTCCGCTCGTTCTAAAAGAAAATGACATTTCCGTTCCCCTCATCGAGCCGATGAAGATCGGCGCGCTGACGTGCATCAAAAGGGCTGGATATAAGCTCAAAAAATAATAATCCACCTGCTCCTTCCTTTAGAACCAGGGGGAGAGGAGAGCGAGACACGAGGTCGGGCCGCATTCATACTTGCCGGGCATATGTGCGGCGTGCTTTGGCGCCAAATAGTCCCAGCCCACTTGACTTAAGATCCCTGTTCGGGTATAAAGGCGATACTTCCCATACAGGAGGAGGTGAATTTCGTGGCTTTTGTTGTCATCGAAGAAGGAGAATCTATCGAGAGCGCGCTGAAAAGGTTCAAGCGAAGAGTCCAGCAAGAAGCGATCATCAAGGAAATTAAAAAGCATTCCGTCTATTTCAAGCCGGGCGAACGAAAGCGGATGAAAGAAGCCCAGGCTCGGAAGCGGATGCGGCGGCGAATGAAGAGAGAAAAAGACCTCGAATATTGATTACCCATCCTCCTGAAGAGATCCGATCGGTTAAAAAACCGTCCTGGCTGAAGGTCCCTTTTCCTTCGAAGTCCGGCTTTTTTTCCGTCTCATCGCTCCTCGAAAAGCACAACCTCCACACGATCTGCCGGAGCGCGAAATGCCCGAACATCGCCGAGTGCTGGACGGCGAAGACAGCGACCTTCCTCATTTTGGGAAACACCTGCACCCGGGGCTGCGCCTTCTGCGCCGTGGACAAGGGGATCCCGTCCCCCCTATCGGAGGAGGAGCCGAAGGACGTCGCCGAGGCTGCGGCGACGCTCGGCCTGTCGCATGTGGTCGTCACCTCGGTGACGAGGGACGATCTTCCGGACGGCGGAGCGTCGCAATTCGTCCGGACCGTCCAAGCCATCCGGAAACGGATTCCGGGCGCAACGATCGAGGTCCTGATCCCGGATTTCGGCGGGAACAATGACAGCTTAAGACAGGTGGCGCTCGCCGCTCCCGATATCCTCAACCACAACCTGGAGACAACGGAGGCCCTCTACCCCAAAATCAACAGGCCGCCGGCCCACTACCGGAGATCTCTCGGCGTCCTCCGGAAAGCCAAAGAATGGAGGATGGTCACGAAATCCGGCCTGATGATCGGGCTGGGAGAGACCGAAGAGGATCTCTTCCGGGCCTTCGCCGACCTGGGCCAGGCTGGCTGCGACCTTCTCACCATCGGCCAGTATCTCCAGCCGACCCGCGGCCATGCGCCCGTGTCCAAATATTATGCGCCGCAGGAGTTCGCAAGGCTTAAGGACGTCGCCTTAGGCTTTGGTCTCTCCGATGTCGAATCGGGGCCGCTGGTCCGCAGCTCTTTTCACGCCCACGAGCTTTATGATAATTATAAAAGGAATCGAAAAGGTGCGGCATGCGCTACTTGATCTTCACTGACATCCACGGCAACCTCGAGGCGTTTAACGCCTTATTGAAGTTCATCCAAAAAAAGAAGATCGACCATTTCGTCTGCCTGGGTGACCTGGTCGGCTACGGCGCCTCTCCCAACGATACGATCCAGAAGGTCCGCAGCCTCCGGCCCCTGTCGATTATCCGGGGCAACCACGACAAGGCCGTGAGCGAGTTCGATTCGATCGAAACATTCAATCCCATCGCGGCCGCGTCAATCTTCTGGACCAAGAAAAAAATCCTCCGGAAGAACGCCGAATTCCTGGGCCACCTGAAAAAAGGCCCGCAGATCGTCAACGACCAATTCACCATCTGTCACGGCGCGCCGTTCGACGAAGACTACTACATCTTCGGCGAGTTCGACGCGGCCGAAGCCTTTGATTACTTGAAGCTCCCCCTCTGCTTCTTCGGCCACACCCACTTTCCCTTCGTTTACACCAAGCGCGACGCCACTGTGGAAGGGACATTCCTGGAGGGGAATTCGAACGAGGTGAAGCTCGAAAAAGGCGCGACCTATCTCATCAATCCCGGCTCGGTCGGACAGCCCCGCGACCGGAACCCGCGCGCGGCGTTCGCCATCTATGACTCGGACCTCCACGTCATCAAGTTCTTCCGCCTCGAATACGATATCGACGACGCGCAGGAAAAGATCCTCAAGGCCAACCTTCCCCCCGCCTTGGCCGAACGGTTGTCGTTGGGGATTTGATCGACTTTAGGAAATTTTCGGGTTCGCGTAGCAATACAAACAGCCGTGGGGGCAGGATTGCGCATAGCTCCCGATGTCGACGGACACGGTGCAGCCGCATTCCGGCCTCTGGCTTTTGTCCTTGGCCGTTGGCCCGTCTTCCTCGAGCGGGTGCCGTTCCCCCAAAAACCTTCCATCAATGCACGCCGAAGCCCGGATACCGGGCACCCGGGCCAAAAAATTCTGACTGCAAGAGTAAAGCCTGAGCTTATATTTTTCGGCGATCTCGACAAGCCGTTGCGCGGCTTCGAGCTTCTCATCTTCGGGAGGATCTACATAATCAAAGCCATGCCTCCGGGCCCGGCGGAGGGCTTTTCCGTACCATTGAGTGAAACTCGTCCGGATATCTTCGATGCCGGCGCGCGCAGCTTTTTCGGCCACCGTCGCAAAAAACGGAAGATTGGTCTTGATCCGAGACCCTTCTCTCCAATAAACGACCGGGTCGAACCGCAGAGAGACTCGCCGTGGATCTCCGGCGATCGCCACGAGTTCGGGAAGCTGGCTAAGGGCCGCGGCTGGCGGCGGCGCGCCTTTCTCAATGAACGTCCCGCCGAGCCCCGTGACCGTGAATAAAAAATACAGCTGGTCGTATGTCTCGAGGACGTCCCGGAGTCCGTGCCTGTTGCGGATCAAAGCGGAAAAATCCTTGGACCACAGGACGATGGTATGGACGGCATCTGGTCTCAGGTCCACCGCATACGCCCGGCCAGAGGGCCCGAAAACATTCGCCTTCCCTTCCCTGAAGACGCCGGCCAGCCAGTCGGGGAAAAAGGCGGGGAGGTCGGTCCTTCTCGATGCGCTGATGACCTTTTTCATCTTTCCTTGACAGCCCGCTCAAATGACCTTAGTATTTTAGCTTCCGAGGCCGCACCCATCAATGTCTATCTTAGAAGCCAAGAGACTCGTGAAAAGCTACGGGAGCCGCCTCGTCGTCAAGGACGTGGATGTCACGGTCCGGTCGGGAGAGATCATCGGCCTGCTCGGACGGAACGGGGCGGGAAAGACGACGATCTTCCAGATGATCGTCGGCCTCATCAGGCCGGACAGCGGCGGAGTCTTTCTCGACGGCGAGGACATTTCCCGAGCTCCGACCCACCGGAGGGCCAACGCCGGTCTGACCTACCTGCCCCAGGAGAATTCGATCTTTTTGAAGGCTTCGGTCAACGATAACCTCCGCCTCGCTCTCGAGCTCCAGCCCTATTCCAAGGACAAGCGCCAAAAGCTGGCCGGGGAGCTTCTTGCGGAATTCGGGCTTCTCCCCCTGGCCGCCCAGTCCGCTCACAGCCTCTCCGGGGGCGAACGGCGCAGGCTGGAAATTTGCCGGGCCCTAATCCTCAAGCCGAAATTCCTTCTTCTGGACGAGCCGTTCACGGGCATCGACCCCCTGACCATCGCTGAGCTGCAAAAGATCATGACCTCCTTAAAAGGCAAGGGCATCGGCATGCTGCTCTCCGATCATAATGTCCGCGACACGTTCAAGATCGCCGACCGGGCCTGCATCATCGACGAGGGGGAAATTCTGATCGAAAACATCCCGTCCAAAATCGCGACCGACGAGAAAGCCCGGCGGAGATTTCTGGGAGCGGAATTCACGTTCGGCGAGGAACGACAGGCCTAATCTCTGGGCGATACCACCCGCCCGCCCAGCGTCTCCCCCAGGAAGTACAAGAACAGGAAGAAATATCCCACGAGAAGCACAAGATAAAATAGCCCCAGAGAAACGGACGCAGCCGGGACCAATGTCTTGAGCGGCAAGTCCATCAGGCGCGAGGCCAGCCAGACCGTTACTCCCCACAGCGCGGCGATAAAGATCAAGTCGAAAAAAACGGCTGTCAGCCGACCGAAAAATCCAAGCCGGGACCCGCTCGGGTCAAAAGCCGGAGCTTCGAATTCGTAAACATCCTTTTCAATCTCTTCTGTCGCGACCTTCGGAATTTCCCGTTCTATGTCCTCTGTGTCAAAATGGAACTCTTGCTCGTCCTTTGCCACGGTCTCGGGAATCCCTGCGGTCGAAGGGGCCGATGACATTTTTTTGGCCCGGCTCATGACTTCCTCTTTGAAATCCATCGTATCACCGGCGGCGAAGCTTTTCTCCTCGGCTTTTTCCCCGGCTTCTTCTTCGACGATTTCCGAAGACGTCGTTTCCCTGGCCAGGTCGGCCCAGGAAGGAAGCTCGCTGGATTCAGCCACGGGTTCGAGGATCTTCTTCCCTTCGTTGGAGAGCGCTGCTTCTCTATGTTTTTTCTCGAGCGCGGCGATGAGGCGGGCGATCTCTTCCCGGGTATCGGTACCGGCCCTTTTTTCTTCCGACTCCCCGGCGTCTTCCTCGTCTTCCGGTTCCTTTTCGGTTTCTTCCAGGAGCTCGTCAGCGGTCAGCGCTTGGACCTTTTTTTCTTCGATGACGGGGGTCTTTGCGATCTCTTCGAGCTCTTCATCGGAGAATTCTTTCTTTTCCACAATCTCGGCTTCGGCTTCCGGCTCTTTCTCCTGGACCTCGTCTCCCTCTTTTTTTCCTTCTTCGCCGGGGAAGGACGCCCCGCCCTCCAGGACTTCCTCGAGGTCGATCTCCGTTTTCTGCTCTTTCTCATCCTCCCGAGACTCGAGCGACTCCTCGAACTCTTCCTCTTCGTCCTTTAAGTCCTCATCAACGATCTTCTCGCCCTTGATGTCCTCTTCGACAAACTCGTCCTCGGGAAAGAGGAGCTGGGTGCCACAGTTGTTGCAGTACTTTTGGGATTCGTCGATGATCGCTTTGCAGTAGGGACAGCGTCGGATGGCCATTAATCCATTTATAAAGCGAAACATGACAAAAGTCAATAAACCTGAATTATCCATAATTTGCGTCGTTTCCTCGAGAAGAGAATTCCCAGATAGCGCCGAATTCAAGACCAGGGGGACACGATCCCAAATTCCGGAGAATTTGGGTCATGTCCCCGAATTCGGCGCCTGTCTGCAGATTCACGATAGGGAGAGATAGCGTAATTTATGAATAATTCAGATAAATTGACTTTCTAAAAATTTCAATTAAAATGAGGGCGGCTGGGCGATTAACTCAGTGGCCAGAGTGCTACCTTCACACGGTAGAAGTCACAGGTTCAAATCCTGTATCGCCCACCATTTTCTTATCAGCAACTTGCACAATCCCACGACTCGGTAAAACGATAGTTGTGTCCAAATTTGTGTCCAAATTCAAGGTTGGAAGCTTATTAACAAGGTCGTGCAGACATTGGTCGCTTAGGTGAGCATATATTTCAGTTGTTTTACTTGATTGATGTCCCAACAGAAGCTGTAAGGCTCGCAAATTCCCGGTTTTCATGATGAAATAGCTTGCGAAAGAATGCCTCCAAGTATGAATGGAGGCCTTCAGTATGCCCTGTCTCTTTAGATGACGCCGAAATCTTGTCTGCAAAGAATGATTTTTGATTTTCTCCCCTTTTGCATCCGAGAATACCCATCGAAAAATCTTTGGTTTTTTCTGGAGGAGGGAATAAATCGAGTCTTCGAGTGGAACATCCCTTTCAATGCCGGACTTAGGCTTCCAAAATGGTTTCACTCTTATATTTAATTGGTGCGACCTAAAGTTGATGTCCTCCCACTCCAAATTTGACCTGCCCCCCTTAAATCGATCCAGGTATAATGAGAAGAATACCTGAAAGGAAGGAGTCATAATGGGCAGGGTACGGTTTACGCCGGAACAGATCATCGGAAAGATCCGTGAGGCCGAAGTGTTTATTGCGCAGGGCTTGGCGATTGGAGAGGTCTGTCGAAAGATTGCCATTTCGGAACAGACTTATTACCGTTGGCGAAAAGAATATGGCGGGATGAGAGTCGATCAAGCCCGTCGGTTAAAGGAACTGGAAGCGGAAAATGCCAGATTGAAGAAAATCGTGGCCGATCTGTCTTTGGATAACTCGATTTTAAAGGAGACTGTCCGGGGAAACTTCTAAGCCCGGCCAAAAAGAGCCGGGCTGTCCAATATGTTTGTGAAAGACTGGAGATATCGCAGAGGCGAGCATGTCGGGCCCTCAATCAGCCGCGTTCAACCCAACGGCACATCCTCAAAATACCCGATGATGATGAGCGGTTAGTTGATCGCATCGTGGAGCTGGCCAGTCAATATGGACGCTATGGGTATCGGCGAATTACCGTACGTCTTCGGAATGAAGGATGGCGGGTCAATCATAAGCGGGTAGAACGAATCTGGAGGAAGGAAGGGCTGAAAGTGCCGCAGAAACAACCTAAACGCGGGCGTCTCTGGTTGAATGACGGGTCATGCATTCGACTGCGCCCTTTGAGAAAGGACCATGTCTGGAGCTACGACTTTGTATTGATCAGAACGACCGACGGAAAACCGCTGCGGATTTTGGTGATTATCGACGAATTTTCCCGGGAGTGTTTAACGCTTCAGGTCGCACGTCGAATCAGTTCTCAAGACGTGTTGGATCAGCTGTACGGCTTATTCGTTGTTCGAGGAACGCCAGAATATATTCGGTCGGATAATGGTCCGGAGTTTACGGCCAAGGCCGTCAGGGAATGGCTGTTGCGCGTTAATGTCAGGACGTTGTTTTTCGAGCCCGGGAGTCCGTGGGAGAATGGGTATGTCGAGTCATTCAATGGAAAGCTAAGGGACGAACTCCTCAATGGCGAGATTTTTAATACTTTGCTCGAAGCTCGGGTGGTTATAGAGAACTGGAGACGGGTCTATAATCAATTCCGCCCCCACAGCTCTTCGGGTTATCGACCGCCGGCTCCAGAGGTTTTGGAGCCTAGAACTTTCACTTCACAGGTGGTACAATAAGTGGGGGCAGGTCACCTGGCGTTGCCAGGTTCATCCTAGAAGGGCTTTAATCATTTAGATGATGAAGGGGGGTTGGGGCGGAGATAGAATAGGGAAAATTAAAAATGCTCTTCCCATAATAATAAGAAAAATCATATATTTTTTTAATTATTTTATTAGGGAATCAGAAAATCTAGCATATAATTGGGGGATAATAAACAATAGTCTGAATATTACGCATAACATCAGTGGGATATATTATTTCTTGAAAGCATATTTTCCTATCAAGGCAATGAATAAATGAAAAAACGAATTGTTGCTGAAGGACTCATAAATTTAGAGCAAATTAAGAAGCTCGTCATTATGGCTATGTTTTCAGATGATGAACTTATGGACCGCCTTGTACTAAAGGGAGGACATGCATTAGACCTCCTTTGTAAGACAAATCTTCGTGCTTCTGTCGACGTCGATTTCTCGATGGAGAGTGATTTTCCTGAAAAAGAGCGAGAAGACTTTCTGATACGGATTAAGAAAGCTCTCGAAAAAACATTCCTTGAACGGGGATATACCGCCTTTGATTTCAAAATTGAATTGCGGCCCCCCAAAATAACACCAGAAATGGAGACTTTTTGGGGTGGATACCGAATTGAATTCAAATTAATTGAAAAAGATAAATACGCTGAACTTATTACAAATGTTAGAGAACTAAGAACGCATGCCTTGCCTATGGGCCAGGGGAAAAAATTCCTAATTGATATTAGCAAACACGAATATACTGCCCCGAAATCAAACATGGACCTTGAAGGCTTACGAATCTTCGTTTATACGCCTGAGATGATGGTGTGTGAGAAACTACGGGCTATCTGTCAGCAAATACCTGAATATGGCCCGATTGTTAGACGAAGCCGTAGTAGTACACCGAGACCTCGCGATTTTTTAGACATCTACACCTTTTGCACCGAATGTGGAGTCGACTTTATGCAGGAGAAAAACAAAATCCTCCTTGCAAGAATTTTTGAAACAAAGAAAGTGCCACTTAAGTTCTTAGGCCTGATAAATAAATATCGAGAATTTCATCGGCTCGGGTTCCCTTCTGTAATAGCAACAGTAAAGGTCGGAATGGAAGTGAAAGAGTTTGATTTTTATTTTGACTTTACCTTAAGCCTTGTTGAGCAACTAAAATCCTTTTGGAATGAATAGACGCCATTCCTTGACATATTCTTTCTCACCAAGTTGATGAGCGAGATAGAAATCAAATTCTATGGGAAAGTTTCGTAACAATTGAAGTACGGTATTTTTATACCCGGCGCGCTCAAGATAAAATCCGATGACTTGGTGGTATGGATAAACATATCTGAGTTTCTGCAATATGGCAGCTAATCGGTTTATAGAAACTCGGTCGCGAGCAAGGCGAAAAGCTTTAAGGACTTCGACAACGCCGCCCGCATATATTGGCCGAACAGAAATATCTATGAGCGTACGTTCGATATTAGTGAATCGAACATTCGCTGGCTGGTTCGATTCATAACTAACCCGTTCCTCAACTACTCCTTGCTGACCCGTTTGCATTCCATTGATGAGACAAATCCGTATATTATCGAATTCGATTACATTTTGAGAAACGCGGGGAGGATGATTGAATGCTGCATCTATCCGGTCTTGTTCGAGCTTCGCGTTTTGCGGACGAGCAGACTGTTCGTGGTTGAGATAAATAGTCTTTGGTATCTGTTCAGTCAGGCCATGTATCCTCATGGCTGTATAATGTGTAAAATAAGATTTTTGTTTAAGATTTAATAGGACTTCGAGTAAAGGAACTTCTCCCCAAACGTACCGAATTTCTTTGCGATATGGGAATGGAAAATCAAGGCGCTTGAGCTTCGTTTGGTTTGTTAAAAACTGTATGAAATCTTGCGTCGTCATATTTTGAGCAAGTCTCCAGAAATCTCTTTGCTTTTTTAGGATATCGACGATATCCGAGAGCTTCAGGATTTTTTGTGGAAATTCATCAAAATAGCTAACGATATCTTTTTTTGCTATTTGGATTCTGGTTTGTTTCATTCAATTACTCCCGTTAATATGAAGTATATATACTTCTTATTATCCGGTTAGTCAATCGCAAAAAATTCGTCATAATTTTTCGTAAGTTCTAAAGATTATTAGAGTTTCATGGTTATAAATATCTTTTCATAAAGCATTAGATGAAGTATATATACTTCATCTAATAGCATATAAAAACA
The DNA here is from genome assembly GCA_022866045.1 of Candidatus Aminicenantota bacterium. Taxonomy (GTDB): domain Bacteria; phylum Acidobacteriota; class Aminicenantia; order Aminicenantales; family UBA4085; genus JALHTW01. The sequence goes on from JALHTW010000088.1 coordinate 11,459, forward strand.
AGATGAGATTATTTGAAGTACGGCTACAAATCACCGGCCGTAAAGTCCGTGGATGGAGTGAGTTTCGACAGAGCAGGACTAGCGAAGCTTGCCTTTAGGAATTTCCAGATGTAAGTCTTAGGTTGGTTCAATTATCATTGTTTATTAGTTTTATTGATTTTACTTAATAGTCAATTATCATTACATCATGTAGTATATATACTACATGATGAGCTAATAATTTTTTTTAAATCATATAGTTTAGATGACCTAGAATGCCGGACAAAATAGCGGCTAAATTCTTTTCATCGCTACCTTTCTTACGGACGCTGCAATGACGAAGTCGAGGACGAAGAAGGGTACGCCGTTTCCCGCCGGGCTTCTCGAAATTGGAAGGCTAAGGGTAAATCCCGATATTTTTGATTCACTTCATAGAGGAGGGACTGCCCCCATTTTAGTTGTATGGTTATCAGGGCCGGAAAGAGGAATTCGGCGGATTGAGCCGCCGTACTTGAACCTAGGACTTCCGGGCTATGAACCAAACTAATAACTAGACCTCTTCCCCGTCACTGGCCTTGTGCCAACGTGCGTGCCAAGAGTGTTTCCCCAAAAATTATAGG
>JALHTW010000089.1 GCA_022866045.1 Candidatus Aminicenantota bacterium
CTCCTGGACTTCGAGCCAAGTATCGGCCTTCCCGGTGATTGGGTCCACGGGGATCTTCCTCAGATAATTTTCGTCGACAAGAGCCTGGACGGAGGCCGGATATTTGCCTTTATCCGAGTAGTATTGATCGATGAGCTTGCGCAGTTGGAAGAGGGTCTCCTTGAGGACGGATTCACGGGCCTTTTTAACAGCGCTCTGATATTGCGGAAGGGCCAGCCCGACGAGGATACCGATCAGCGTAAAGACGATGATCATCTCGATCAGCGTGAAGCCTTTATCTTTGGCTCGAAACATCGGTCCGGCCTCACCAATCCCTATATTTAGTCCCATCGAGAGCCTTGCGCCGGCTCTTGGTGTAGACGTCGAAAACGTTTTGCTCGCCCCAGGCCGCGGCGTCTGGCGCATCCTGGGTTGAAAGAAGTCCCCAATCCGCGGATTTTGTCATGGGGTCCCTGGGGATCCGGCGCAGGAATTTCATGAGCTTTTCCTCGCCCTTCTTGTCCTTGCCTTCGGACTTGAGCTTGACGCCTTTGACTAAAAGCTCAAGGTTTGAAGGATAGCCCTCGGTGTCGGCTTCGAATTCGATCTTTTTCTCGTCGGCCAGCTTTTTATAAGAGTCGATTGCCTCACGGATGAGACGGAGGTTCCGGCGCAGCTCAATCTCATTTTCCCTTTGGATGGCAATCTTGCTCAATGGCAGTGCGGCGGCGGCCAGGATGGCCAGGATGGCGGCGGCCACCAACATCTCGGTGAGCGTGAAACCTTTGGGCCGACGGAATATCTCTCTCATATTTTCCGAGCGCGATCGGATCCAGGATTCGATCTATCTAAAGTCTTTTTATCCGCTTAGAATCTTCCCTTTTAGAATCTTCCCTTACGGTCGGACCGCTGACCCCCATGTGAGCCGCGGGATCTCTTATCGCCGGACTCGCGGTCCCGGTTGCCGTCGTCATGAGATCCCCCCGAGCCTTCGGGATTAGGATTCTCTTCAAGGGCCTTCATACTAAGTTTTATCTTGTTGTCGTCTTCAATGTTAAGGACCTTGACGCTCACGGTCTGGCCGAGTTTCAGGACGTCGCGGACGCTCTTCACCCGGTAATGGGCGATCTCGGAGATGTGCATCAGCCCGACGAGGTTGGGCAGGATCTCGACAAAGGCGCCGTAATCTTCGATGCGGACGACCTTGCCCGTGTAAGTCTTGCCGACCTCGGCCTCGGCCGTGATCTCGCTGATCATCTGCTTTGCTTTTTCGGCCGCCTCCATGTCGGTTGAGGCGATGACGATTTTCCCCGTCTCGTCGATGTCAATCTTGGCCTTGGTCAGGGCAACGATCCGCTTGATTATCTTCCCCGCGGGCCCGATGACATCGCCCACCTTCTCCGGGTTGATGAAGAGGATGAAGATGTGGGGGGCGAAGGGCGAGATGTCCGGCCGCGGTGCCGGGAGGGCCTCTTTCATCTTGGCCAGAACCCTGAGCCGGGCATCGCGAGCCTTCTCGAGCGCCTCTTTCACGATGTCGAGCGAGATGGCGTGAATCTTCAAGTCGAGCTGGATGGCCGTGATGCCTTTTTCCGTGCCGGCGACTTTGAAGTCCATGTCACCGAAGTGGTCTTCCAGGCCGGCGATGTCGGTCAGGATGACATAGCGGTCGTTGTCTTTGACCAGGCCGATGGCAATGCCGGCGACAATCATAGTCAGGGGAACGCCGGCGTCCATGAGCGAGAGAACCCCGCCGCAGACCGAGGCCATGGACGAAGAGCCGTTGGATTCCAGAATGTCCGAGACGATGCGGATCGTGTAAGGGAACTTCTCATCGTCGGGAATGCAGGGGAGAATGGATTTTTCTGCCAGTGCCCCGTGGCCGATCTCGCGGCGTCCGGGGCCCCGGAGGAAGGCCACTTCGCCGACAGAGAAGGGCGGGAAGTTGTAATGAAGCATAAACCGTTTTTTGGTCTCCTCGCCCAGGCCGTCCAATCGTTGGACGTCCTCGACTGTCCCCAGGGTCACGGTCGCCAGGCATTGCGTTTCGCCGCGGGTGAACAGGGCCGAGCCGTGGGTGCGGGGAAGCATGCCGACTTCGATCGAGATCGGACGGATGTCGTCGAATTGGCGGCCGTCAACGCGCTTCCTCTGATCGAGAATGAGCTTGCGGGAGAGCTTTTCCTGGATCCTGTAGAACAGGTCCTTGGCCTCGGCGCGCTCGTCCTCGTTCTCTTCGGGGATGGCTTCGATCAGGCCTTTGAGAAGTTTATCGACCGCGTCTTCACTGGCCTTCTTACCGGAGGTCTGGATGGCCTCGAAGAGGGCCGGCCCGATCTTCGTCTCGAACTCGTCCATTTTGGCTTGGTTCGGCAGCTTGGGCGTGAACTCGCGCTTCTTGATGTTGAGCTTCTGGTAATGCTCTTTCTGGATTTCGATGATCGCCCGGATGGGGTCCATCGCCGCGGCGATGGCGCCGAGCATTTTCTCTTCGTCCACTTCCTTGGCCCCGGCCTCGATCATGCCGATGCCGTCCTCGGTGCCGACGACGAGCAGGTTGAGGGGGCTTGTCTCGAGCTCCTTAGCCGTCGGGTTGATGACGTAACGGTCGTTGATCAGGCCGACCTTCACCGCGCCGATCGGCTTGGTGAACGGAATGTCCGAGAAGTACAGGGCGGCCGACGCCCCAATGATGCCCAGGGTGTCGGGCTCGTTTTCAAGGTCGGCTGAAAGTAACAGGCCGACGACCTGTGTTTCGTAGAAATAGCCTTCGGGGAACAGAGGCCGAATGGGCCGGTCGATCAGCCGGGCGACTAGGATCTCCCGCTCTGTAGGCCTCCCTTCGCGCTTGAAGAAGCCCCCGGGGATCTTTCCAGCGGCGTAAGTGTTTTCCCGGTAGTCCACGATGAGGGGGAGAAACGGTTTGCCCTCCCGGGCCTCTTTCTTGGACGTTGCGGAGACGAACATGATCGTGTCTCCGCAGCGGACCAGCGCCGAGCCGTCCGCCTGTTTGCCGACCTTGCCGATCTCTATGGACAAAATACGATTATTGATTTCAAGACTGATTGTTTGAGACATGTTTGACAGGGGGGTGGACCGTTACTTGCGGAGTCCGAGCTTCTGGATGAGCTTTTCGTAGCGGCTGTGGTCTTCTTTTTTTAGGTAGGCGAGGAGCCTCTTTCTTTGTCCGACGATCCTCATGAGGCCCGTTCTCGAGTGGTAGTCCTTTTTGAACGCGGACATATGGTGGCTCAACTGGTCAAGCCGCCCGCTGAGGAGCGCGATCTGGACCTCGGGCGAGCCCGTGTCCGTGGGGAGGACTTTGTTCTCGTTGATGAGTTTTTCTTTCTGTTGTTTCGTCAACACTTTATTTTTTTCTCCTTTAAATCGTTGATATCATAGCAAAAAAGATAGGGGGTTGTAAACATGTGGAAAACAAGCGATTTGCCGTTTTGGGGAGGCATTCAAGCCGCTCATAAAGGCGAATGGCGCGTCTCGTCCGCATGATTATCTGTAGGCTAGGGATAGGATTCTCAGAAATCCGAAGAGGAATGATAGTCCAATCTATTTTCCCAACGCTATCTTGTGCAGAAGGAGTTGCTTCGCGTATCGCGATCTGAGGCCGCCCTGGGAGCTCTTGATCGCGTTAAGCTTGGCCTCAATCTCGGCCAAGGTCATTTTATTGATCTTTTTATTGCCCGGGGCTTTTTCCGCTTCCGCGCTTTCAGAGGCAGCCGCAGCTTCGGGGACCGATTTGGTGCTTTCTTTCTTGTCAGCCATTCTTTTTTCCTTCTATTTCTTCTCTTTTTATTTAATTTTCCGGTATAGTTTAACAGAATTCCGGCCGGGCAGCAACCTTTTTGTTGTTTTTAGGGTCATCTTCGGGATTAAGCCTGAGCATTTCCCAAAATCCTTGGGGTCCCTCAAATCGGACTGGCGCCTCCGGATTATTGTGCAAAATGCGTAGGTTTGACCCCCATTGCCCTTTTTAGTATAGTCAGGGCACGATGTACTTTTTGTACTCCCTTCTTTTTGGATTGGCCCTCCTGGCCGTGATTCCCGTCTATTTCATCAAGCTCAGGATCAAAAGGAATGAACGCCTCCATCTCCGGGAACGGTTCGGGTTCAAGGTCCCGAAAAGGAAGACCAACGGCCCTTTTCTCTGGATCCATGCGGTTTCGGTCGGTGAGGTCCTCTCCCTCCAGAACCTCATTCAAGAGATCAAGCAAGGTCATCCCGAATGGGAGGTCGCTTTTTCAACCCTGACCAATACGGGATACAAAGTCGCGTCGGCAAAGCTCCGGAACGTCGACCACCTCTTATACGTCCCCTTTGATTTCGGCTGGGTCGTCCGACGTTTTTTCAAACGGCTCAGGCCTCAACTCCTGGTCCTTGCAGAGTCTGAATTCTGGCCCCGGCTCCTTCTGGAGGCCCGGCGTTCTCAGTGTCCCGTCCTGGTCGTGAACGGGAGGATCTCGGAACGCTCTTATAGGCGAATGCGGCTCTGGCGGCGGACAGTGAACATCTTGTTCCGGAACATCAGCCGCTTCCTGGTCCAAACCGGGCAAGATAAAGAAAGGCTCGAAAAAATCGGAGTGGAGCCGGAGCGCATCGACATCTCTGGAAACTTGAAATGCGAGGTCCGTCTTCCGTCGCTCGAAGAGACCGAGATCCAACAGCTCAAAAAAGAGCTGAACATACCGGAGGGGAAAAAGGTCGTCGTGGCCGGAAGCATCCATAAGGGAGAAGACGGCAGGCTCTTTCAAGCGTTCCAGGAAGCCCGGAGAGCTCGAAACGACATTCTTCTCGTCCTGGCTCCCCGCCACCCGGAAAAATTCGGCGGTATCGAAGAAACCTTCCCCAGAGATTCTTTTGTAATCTGCCGGAGGACCGATCTCCAGCCCGGCAGGGAATGGGATGTCCTCATCTTGGATACGATCGGGGAGCTGGCCCGATTCTATGCGCTCTCGGACGCCGCATTTATCGGCGGAAGCCTGGTTCCCTGGGGGGGCCAGAATCTGCTCGAGCCTGCCTTTTACGGCAAACCCGTCTTTTTCGGTCCGCACATGAAGAATTTCGCGGCGCTGGCTGACGCGTTCGTCCGCGGTGGCGCGGCAAAGATTGTCGAGAAGCCGGATGAATTGAAGGACATGTTTCTCTTTAATGATGCCCCGGGATTGGAGGCTAGGGGAAAGCGGGCAAAGGAAATCCTCTGTTCGCTTCAAGGAGCGACCATAAAGACATTGGCGGCCATTGAATTTTTCATGACTCATGGGAATCCGTAGAAAAAGACCTTTTGCCGGCGCGGTGGTCCTCACCGCGTTCCTTTTCTGGTTGCCGTTTCAGGCTTTTCCTGCTGTCCAGGACTCGAAAGAATCCGCGCCCGTCGACCGGCTCAATAAGACGTATTTCAAGAAATTCGGCCAGGATTTCGGCTCCGTCATCACCTCTCCCGGGAGATGGGAGACAAGTGATTTTCTTAAGTTCACGGCTCTCGCCGGGACGGGCGTTCTTCTTTATGGGTTCGACCAGGAGATCTATGACTGGGTCCAGAAGCAGAAGACTCCTTCGTCCATCAACGCGTCTCCCTATATCTCCAAATTCGGCCAGGGCGGATATCTCACGGCGCTCGCGGTTGCCATGTACGCGTCCGGTGAGATCTTTGACAGTCCGGGGCTGAGAAAGACCGCGCTTTTGAGCCTGGAAAGCTTTTTGACCACGACGGCCGTTGTCCTGACATTTAAGGCTGTCGCCGGCCGCGCCCGACCCAACACCGGCGAGTCGGCTCACAGCTATCACCCCTTTTCGTTCACCTCAGGCTATACGTCTTTCCCTTCGGGCGACGCCGCGGGCGCCTTTGCCGTGGCCACGGTCATCGCCGAGCAAACACCCGAGGTCTTTGTGGATGTTCTCGCCTATGGCCTGGCCGGCCTCGTTGCCGTCTATCGCGTCCATGACCGCAAGCATTGGCCGTCCGATATCTTCACCGGTTCGGCTCTTGGGTTTTTTGTCGGAAAAAAGATCTCGCGTTTGAACAAGAATTCATCGTCCGGCAATTCTCACGTTTCGTTCGAGCTCACCCCCCACCGGCAGTCTATTACGCTATCGATATATTTCTGAGAAATCCGGGGACACGACCGGCGGAGATATGATCCTCTTGTCCGTTTCCCCGCGGCCGTCTCCGGACCTTCTCCCTCATTTTTAGCCATATAAAATGGAAGAGAACCTAATACAAACGCAATAAATAAAGTGACAATGTATGGGCGGCCTCTGCGCCGCCCGAACGGGGATGTCATTTTAATTAATGCGTTGATATTAGTTTGGTTTCTTAGCCATTTAAGAAATTCCGTAGGTGATTCCCAAAAGGATGGACAAGACGCGGTTGTTTGCATAAGATGAACGTATTTCAGACCGGATGAAGGAGAGAGCGATGATGCCACGGATCACACGCAGGCGTTTCCTAGGGGAGACAGCCCGGGCGGTCGCGGCGGCTTCGGTGGTTGGCGGCGGCCTCGTCCTCAACGGGTGCTCCTCTCGCAAGGACTTTGACCTTGTCATCAAGGACGGCCTCGTCTACGATGGGCTGGGAAATCCAGGCCTCGTGACCGATATCGGAATCTCTCGTGATCTTATAAAATATTTAGGAAAAATATCCTATTCTCGGGGCCGAGCCGTCCTTGAGGCCCGCGGCCTGGCCGTTGCCCCGGGCTTCATCGACGTCCACGACCACAGCGACGTCCAGCTCCTCGTCAACCCCAAGGCCGAAAGCGCCGTCCACCAGGGCATCACGACCACGATCAGCGGCAATTGCGGATCCTCGCCCTTTCCCATCGCCGATGAGATCTTCGAGCAGGAAAAAGACAGCCTTAAAAAGCGGTATGAGATTGACCTGACGTGGCGCGACATCCGGGGCTTTTTCTCCCGGATCGAGGAAAAGGGCATCGCCCTGAATTATGGGACCCTCGTCGGGCAGGGGGCCATCCGTGGCGCGGCGATGGGGTTCAACGACCGGGCGCCGAAGCCGGCAGAGCTCGAAAAGATGAAAGCCCTTGTCAGTGAAAACCTCAAAAACGGAGCGCTGGGGCTGTCGAGCGGCCTCGAATACACGCCCGGAAGCTTCGCCCAGCCGGACGAGCTCGTGGAGCTGTGCAAGATCGTCGCCCTGGCCGGCGGCGTGTACGCGACGCACATGCGGGACGAGGGCGACACGCTGATTGAATCGCTCATGGAGACGATCGACGTGGCCAAGAAGTCGGGCGTCAGCGTCCAGATCTCTCATTTCAAAGTCGCCTATCCCCGCAATTGGGGAAAGATCGACGCGGCGATCGTCAAGATCGAAGAGGCCAAGAAGGACGGTGTTGATATCTTTTGTGACCGGTATCCTTATATCGCCGGCGCCACGAGCCTGGACTTCAATTTTCCGCTCTGGGCGAGGCAGGGAACGACCGAGGAATTTCTCTCGCGCCTGAAAGACCCGTATCAGGATGCCAAGCTCCGGTCCTACATCGCCGAGCGCGAGAAAAAGCTTGAGTCGTGGGACAAAGTGGTGATTTCTTATGTCCTTACCGAAAAGAATAGAAAATTTGAAGGGAAAAATATCCTTGAGGCGTCCAGAGAAGCCGGAAAGCCGCCCTATGAGTTCATGCGCGACCTCCTGATCGAAGAGAACGACCAGGTCGGGATCGTCATCTTCATGATGAAGGAAGAAAACCTCACTCGCATCCTGGCTCATCCGTTGGTCGGCATCGGCACAGACGGAGAGGCGCGCGCCCCCTATGGCCTTCTCGGCCGGGGAAAGCCGCACCCCCGCGTCTACGGGACGTTTCCCAGGGCCATTGGAAAATATGTCCGCGAAGAGAAGTTATTGAAGCTTGAGGAGATGCTTAAAAAAATGACCTCTGTGCCGGCAAGAAGATTCGGGTTGCAGAAGCGGGGCGTCGTCCGGGCTGAGAATATCGCCGACCTCGTTATTTTCGATCCGGACAAGATTATCGATAAGGCCACGTGGAAAGAACCTCACCAATATCCCGCCGGCGTGGAATATGTCCTGGTCAATGGCGAGATCGTAATCGATAAAGGCAGCCACACGGGAAAGCTTCCGGGCAAAATCTTGAGGAAGAAAAGCGCCTTATGAAAAAACTGTTGATGATCGGACCGCTTCTCGTCGTTTTCTCCGCGCTGGCCGTGACGACGCCGCGCGCCAGGGAAACCCTTTCCTTCCCGGGAATTCCCGTGGAGTTTGTCTTCAGGTCTCTTCAGCCGGGGGAAGTCATCCTGGCCGAGTTGAAAGACAATCCGTCCGTAAAAAAGCTGGTCCTCCAAGTGCAGGATCAGAAATATGTGTTGAGCAGAACCGTGTCCGGCGCCAAGCCGTTCGTCCTGATCGGACTCGACATCGGTCTCAAACCCCAGCCTCTGGTCTTGACCGTCAAAGAAGAAAAGACGGATGGGACGGTCGAAAGCTTCCAGCAGATATTGACGATCGAGACGAAGGAGTTCCCTAAAAGAAGGTTTCAGGTCAGCGAAGCCATGCTGAATCCGCCCCCTCAGGAGCAGGAGAGGGTCCGGAGAGAGCAGGAGCTTGTTGCCGCGGTTTACAGAATTGTCACGCCCGAATGGCTCGGAGCGGGAAATTTTGTCCCGCCCATTCCGGACCGGACCGCGTTCCCGAATTTCGGCCAGCAGCGGATCTACAACAAAGCGCACACGTCCATCCACCAGGGCGTGGACATCGCCGCGCCATGGGGCACGCCGGTCAAAGCTTCGAACTCCGGGAACGTCGTCTTAGCCAGCAGCCTTTATCTGAGCGGCAGGACTGTGATCATTGATCACGGGCAGGGCGTCTTCAGTCTTTACTGCCATCTGTCCAAGATTTTGGTGAAAAGGGGAGAGGCCATTAAAAAAGGGGCCCTTCTCGGCAAAGTCGGCAATACGGGCCGCTCAACGGGTCCTCATCTTCACTGGGGCGTCAAGATCTTTAACAGCCGCGTCGATCCGTTTTCGCTCGTCAGCCTGCCGTTGGAGTGATCATTTTTTAAGGTAAGCGGCGAGCCAATCGAGAACCGTCTTCCACCACAGCTCAGCGTTCTGCGGTTTCGTAATGAAATGGTCCTCGTCGGGGAAATAGAGGAATTTTGAGGGCACATTCATCCGCTGCAGGGAAGTGAAAAATTGAAGCCCCTGTTCAAGCGGCACCCGGTAATCGTTCTGGCTGTGGACGACCAGGCACGGTGTCTTGAAATTCTTCACATAATAGCTCGGCGACCACTTCGTATACTGCTCCGCGTTCGTCCACGGCGTTCCTTTTTGTTCCCATTCCGGGAACCAGAGCTCTTCTGTGGCGCCGTACATCGAGCGCAGGTCAAACACGCCGTCATGGGAGATGAGGCAGTTGAATCGAGTCGTCTGGCCTTCGATCCAGTCGATCATGTAACCGCCGTATGAAGCCCCGGCCGCGCCCAGTTTCGTTTTGTCGAGGAAAGCATAAGTTGTCAGGAGATAGTCCAGCCCTTTCATAATGTCCTGATAGGGCCGGCCGCCCCAATCGCCCACGATGGCATCTGAAAAGCGCTGTCCGTAGCCGCTGCTCGCATGGAAATTGATCAGGGCGGTGACGTATCCCGGCGAAGCAAACATCTGAGCGTTCCAGCGGTAGTGGAATTCGTCCTTCCAGGGGCCGTGAGGTCCGCCGTGGATGAGCAGGACGAGGGGATAATTCTTCGACGGATCAAAGGCAGGAGGCTTGAGCAGCCAACCGTGGACCTTGTCTTTGTCGGCGCCCTCGAACCAAAACTCCTCGGCCGGGTTCAATTGGAGCTGGGCGAGAAGCTCTTTATTGACGTCCGTTATCTGGATCAATTTTTTTGAGGCTGAATCGAAGGCGAAGATGTCAGAAGGCCGGTTCATGGCCTGCTTAAGGAAAATGAACGTTTTGCCGTCCGGGAGCAGGCTTAAGGAGTTGAACGTGTGGCCCTCGAGGATCTTTTCGGCTTTCCCGCCCGAGACCGTGACTTTGAACAGGGCGTTCCGGCCTTTCTCGTCCGCGTCGAAATAAAGCCCGGAGCTGTCCTTGAACCAAAGCATTTCGTTGACGGAATAATCAAGATTTTCGGTCAGGTTTTGGATCTTCTTTGTCGTTCGGTCATACCGCATCAAGCTGAGCTTGTCGGATTCGTAGCCCGGCCGGGCCATGGCCCGATAGGCAATGTATTTTCCGTCTGGAGAATAAACGGGCAGGTTATCGTTGCCCTTGTTGGTCGTCACGGGCTTGATCTCGCCGCTTTTCAGGGAGGTAATGAAAACGTCGTTGTTGGTGCCGAGAGCGAGTTTGAGCTCGGGATCGATATTGCGGACAAAGGCGATCTCCGTGCCGTCCGGCGAAAAGGCATAATCCGGATTTCCGCCCAGGTCAAGCGGCGGAGTGTCATAGTCGCCTGGCGTGACATCGACAGCTTTTCCGCCCTCGGCCGGGATGACAAAGAGATGGCTGCGCGTTTCATCCCGCCAGGCATTCCAGTAGCGGAAGAACAGCGTGTCGTAGATGCGGGCCTTGACCCTGCTTTTTTCCCAAGCTTCAGCTTTTTTCTTGTTGCATTCGTCGTCGGGGCAGTCGGGATAAACGGATGATGTGAACGACAGGCGCTTTCCGTCGGGTGACCAGATCACACCCGAAGCCCCGGTCGAGAGATTCGTCAGCTGATAGGCTTCCCCGCCGTTCGGGCTGATGATCCAGACTTGGGGCGATCCGCTTCGCGTGGAGATAAAAGCGATCTTCTTTCCGTCCGGCGACCATCTCGGATTCATATCGGCCTGCGGGCTTGCGGTCAGGCGCTGCGGCTCGCCGCCTTTTGTCGAAACGAGCCAGATGTCGCTGTTGCCCCGATTGGCGTTTTTGTCCATGACCGTGATGACAAAGGCGATCCATTGGCCGTCGGGCGAGGGCTGGGGGTCTGTGACGCGCTTGATCTTGATGAAATCGTCGAAGACGAGCGGCTTCGATTGGGCCGCCAGAAACAGGGGAGCGAACAAAATAAAGATTGTTGTCAAGGCCGGAAGATGCTTTTTCATGGTCCCTCCTCAGGCGTTTTTTATTCTAGCAGAATCCTGTTATTATTGCTAACCTGAATTATTCATAAATTGCGCCGTTTCCTCCCAAAATTGCCGATAGGATTCTTTCTTTTCTGATCAGATCAAAAATAGGGGTGAAGTCCGGAATTCCAGGGACACGATACCAAATCCAGAGATTTGGTTCATGTCCCCGAATTCGGCGCCCGTCTGCAAATTCAGGATCTGGAGATACAACGTAATTCATGAATAATTCAGACTAAAGCGGATAAGAAAAAAGAGGCGCAATTTTGTTGAGTAGGCAATTCTTTTTCCGGTGTCAAGCTGATATCAACGCATTGACTAAAATGACATCCCCGTTCGGGCGGCCTAGGCGCCGCCCATACATTGTCACTCTATTTATTGATTTATTGCGTTTGTAGTAAGTTCGGGCCGGGTCCTGTCGCGGCTC
>JALHTW010000090.1 GCA_022866045.1 Candidatus Aminicenantota bacterium
AATCAAGCCTTATCGTCTCTGGGCGCGGCTCTCAACTCCGCGATTCGAAGCTCGCTTCGGCCTGCAAAAGATCAATTTTGGCTCCGCGCTCCTCCTCCGGCCCTTGATGTGGTTTGACCGGATCGATCCCAATGACCCTCTTCAGCTCACCGACGGGGTTTACGGGGCTCTGGCTAAATATACGTTTGTCAGCAACGCTAATATCTGGATTTGGGGGCTGTACGGCAACGAAGACGCCAAGGGCTGGGAATCCGTCCCGACAAAGACCAAAACCCCGGAATTCGGGGGGCGTTTTCAAGTCCCGCTCCTCTCCGGAGAAGCGGCCTTCACGTTTCATCACCGCCTCATGGACCCCCTGAAATCCCTGATCGCTCTTCCCTCCGGAGAGCGGGAGCGAATCCCGGAGAACCGTTTCGCTCTGGACGGCAAATGGGACATCGGCGCCGGAGTTTGGTTCGAGGCCGCCCTGATCCACCAAGACTTCCGGGTTCATCCTCTCAAGTATCAGCGCAATCTCAATCTCGGCGCAGACTACACGTTCGGCATCGGCAACGGCGTGCACGTGATCGCCGAGCATTTGATCTTTGTCTCCTCGGAAAAGGCGTTGGGCGCCGGAGACGCCGTTCGATTTACAGCGGTTTCAGCCGACTGCCCGCTCGGACTTCTGGACCGGATCAAGGGCATCGTTTTTCATAACTGGAAAACCGGCGATTGGTATCGCCTCATCACCTGGCAAAGAACATACGACAAATGGAGCTTCCTTGCCATCGGATTCTGGAATCCGGACCGCTACCAGATCTATGCCAGCCAGCAAGGAAAAAACCTTTTTGCCGGCAAAGGCATTCAGATTATGGCTGTTTTCAATTACTAATAAAGAATAAAATGATCCTCCCCTTTCCCCTTTTGAAAAGGGTGGCGCGGGGGATTTAAAGATGAGACAAAAGATAACCGGAGCGAGGTGAATATGGAAAACTCGATCCTGATCAAAACCGTCGACCTGACAAAGGTCTACCCCATGGGCGGACAGTCCATCACGGCGCTGGACAGCGTCAGCCTGACATTCCGGAAGGGTGAGTTTGCCGGCCTGGTCGGGCCGAGCGGCTCAGGAAAAACGACCCTCCTCAACATCCTCGGCTCGCTGGACGCTCCCACGAAGGGCAGCGCGGAAGTCCTGGGAGAAAAAGTGGAGACCCTGTCGCACAAGAAGGCCGCCGCGCTCCGCAACAGGCATATCGGATTCATCTTCCAGACCTTTAACCTTCTGCCGGTTTACACGGCTTACGAAAACGTGGAATTTCCGCTGCTCTTGCTCGGCCTCCCCCCCGCGGCCCGGAAGAAGGCGGTCATGGATGCCCTGGATTGGGTCCACCTCGCCGACCGGGCGAAGTCGCGGCCGAACCAGCTTTCCGGCGGGCAGTGCCAGCGGGTGGCCATCGCCCGCGCCGTCGTGAAGAAGCCTTCCCTCATCCTGGCCGACGAGCCGACGGCGAACCTCGACGCGGAAAACTCCCATCACATCCTTCATACGATGGAAGACATCAACCGCGAGCTGAGGTCCACGTTCATCTTCGCCACGCACGACGAAAAGGTCATCGGCCACCTGCGCCGCAAGATCGTTCTGGTGGATGGAAAAGTGGCCAAAGACGAGGTTATAAAGGCCGCTTAGGAGATTCCCATGATCATCCCAAAACTTGCCTTCCGAAACATGCTCGGCGCCGGAGCGAAAACGTGGCTGAACGCGGTCGTGCTGTCCATGGCTTTTGTGGCCATCATCTGGAGCCAAGGCCTGTATATCGGGATAGATGCCGAGGTTTCCCGGGCCATGATCGAGGCCGAATGCGGCGGCGGCCAGTATTGGGTCGAGGGCTATGACCCCTTCGATCCTTTCACGATCCAGGACGCTCACCGTCCCCTTACCGGCCCGCTGCGGACTCTTGTGGAAAAGGGACAGGCAACGCCCTTTCTCATCGTCCAGGGGACGATCTATCCCGGCGGCCGCATCGTTCCGGTCCTGCTCAAGGGCATCGACCCGGGACAAAAATTGCTGTCCATCCCGTCGTCCGTCTTGAAGACTGCCGACAACGAGCTCCCCGCTCTGATCGGAGCGCGGATGTCAGCAACAAGCGGCCTGAAGAAAGGCGACACCGTGACCGTCCGCTGGCGCGACGCCAAGGGCACCTTCGATGCCAAGGATCTTCAAATCGTTGAGGTCATGAGGACAACGGTCCAGTCCATCGACAGCGGCCAGATCTGGCTGCCCCTTCAAACCCTGCAGGAAATGGCCGGTATGCCATCCGAGGCGACGATCGTCGTGACCGAAAAGAACTACGGTCCGGCCGTTCCCATCCCAGGCTGGACCTTCAAAAACTTGGACTATCTCCTGGATGATATTAAATCCGTTATCCAGGCAAAGACGATTGGCAGCTCGATCTTATACTCGATCCTCCTTTTCCTGGCCATGCTGGCGATCTTCAACACCCAGCTCCTATCCATCTGGCGGCGCCGCAAGGAAATCGGGACGATGATGGCCCTCGGATTTTCACGCGGAAAGGTAATCCGCCTCTTCACGCTCGAAGGGGCTCTGAACGGTGTCCTGGCCGCGCTTGTCGGCGCTGTCTACGGCATTCCCCTGCTTGCCTACACGGCAACACACGGCTTGGGCCTGCCGGCGGATCAAATCGACAGCTTCGGTATCGCCATAAGCGAAAAATTATATCCGACCTACAGCGGCGCCCTGGTCATCGGGACGACGATTCTCGTCTTCTCCATCACGACCATCGTCAGCTTTATGCCGACGCGGAAAATTGCCAAGCTCAAACCGACGGACGCACTGAGGGGGAAACTCACATGATCAGCTTTCTTTTTAAAGGCATCCTTCGCGACCGGACCAGGAGCCTGTTCCCTTTTCTCATCGTCCTGGCCGGTGTGTTTTTGACCGTGGCTATGTACGGCTACGTCAAAGGCATGGAAACGAACGTCATTCGCTTCAGCGCCAACCTCAGGTCCGGGCACGTCAAAGTGATGACCAAGGCCTACGCGAAAGAAGCCGAACAACTCCCCAATGATTTGGCCTTGACGGGCGTGGCCGCGCTGTTAGCCGATCTACAAAAAGCGTATCCGGGATTCGCCTGGATGCCCCGCATTCAATTCGGGGGGCTGCTCGACATCCCTGACGATCAAGGAGAAACAAAAGCCCAGGCCCCGGTCGCCGGGCTTGCCGCCGACCTCTTGACACCCTCAAGCCAAGAGCCGAGACTTCTCGACCTCCAAAAGGTTCTGGTCAGGGGACATCTTCCTCTAAAAGCCGGGGAGATATTGATCAGCGACGAACTCGCCCAAAAGCTCAAGGTCAAACTCGGAGAAAAAGCAACGCTCATCAGCTCAACGATGCACGGCAGCATGGCCATGAAGAATTTTACGGTCGCGGGAACCATCCGCTTTGGAATACGGGCTATGGACCGGACCGGTATCATCGCCGACCTGGCCGACATCCAGGACGCCCTCGATATGCGGGACGCCGCCGGAGAAGTCCTCGGCTTCTTCGGAGACGCAATCTACCATAAAGACGAGGCCGACAAAATGACTCTGGCCTATAATGCCAGAAATTCCGAATCGAGCGACGAATTCCAGCCGGTTATGCAGACGCTGGCCGAACAGCCCGGAATGAATTTTATGATCGGCTGGCTGAAGTATGCCTATTCGCTCATTATTTTGATTTTTCTTGTGCCCATGTCTCTGGTCCTCTGGAACGCGGGCTTGATCGGGTCTCTGCGGCGGCACGGCGAGTACGGCCTGCGCCTGGCCATCGGCGAGGACAAGGGACACGTCTATCGCTCGATGATGGCCGAGTCTCTGCTCATAGGCATTTTAGGCTCGATCGCCGGAACGGCGCTTGGCCTGGCCTTGTCCTATTACCTGCAGGTCAAAGGCATCGATATCAGCTCGATGATGAAAAATATCACGATGATGATGCCCACAGTCTTGCATTCGCAAATCACGCCGGTCAGCTTTTTCATCGGCTTCATTCCGGGGCTTTTGGCGTCCGTTTCGGGGACCGCAATCGCCGGCCTTCGGATCTATAAGCGCCAGACGTCGCAATTGTTCAAGGAGCTGGAAACATGAAAAAAACATGTGTCTGCGCCATGCTGGCCATGGCATTCTTGGTCTCCCGGACAATGGCTCAGACCCCGCCCTCAGCCGAATCAATCCTGGCAAGAACCGACCAGAATGCGGTTTCGGGGAACAAAATCATCCTCTCCGCAATGACCATCCACGGCCGCCGCGACAGCCGCTCCATATCGTCCAAGTCCTGGATCCAGGGCAAGGACAAGGCCTTCACCGAATACCTGGCTCCGGCTCGTGAAAAGGGCATTAAAATGCTCAAGCTCGGCGACCAATTGTGGACGTACTCTCCGGACGCCGATAGGACGATCAGCATCTCGGGCCACATGCTTCGCCAGTCCGTCATGGGCTCGGATTTGTCGTATGAAGACATGTTGGAAGATCGCGAACTCCAGACTATCTACAACGCCAGAGTCGTCGGCGAAGAGACCGTGCTCGAGCGTCCGTGCTGGGTGTTGGAGCTGACCTCCAAAGGAGAAGAAGTAGCCTATTATTCCCGGAAAGTCTGGGTCGACAAGGAACGCTTCGTCGTCCTCAAAGAAGAAATGTATGCCAAGAGCAATAAACTGCTCAAGACGCTCGAGGTCAAAAGCGTCATCCGCGTCCAGGGCCGCTGGGTCCAGAATGTGCTCGTCTTCAAGGATGTTTTGAAGGGAGGAGAGGGCACGGAATTCAAAATCACGGCCATCGAATTCGAGGCCGCCATCCCCGAGTACATATTCAGCAAAGCCTCGTTAAGAAAATAAATAGAGGGGGCAAATCCACAAAATTGACAATCTCCTTTTTCTAAAAAGGAGGATTAGTCTCAGGAGCTCCTCAAAGAAAATGAAGATCGTCTAGGAAAAGCTCGCTGAAGCGGTTTGCGGAAAAGATGCCCTGGTTCCGGATCCGCTTGACGGCCACCCGGGCGAAGGGAAGCATTCGGCGGGAAGAATTCCGTTCAGCGCTATTTCTTAATCCCTGCGATCTCCATTCCTCCGACTCTCAAAATGCACTTGTCGATTACGTCTTTCTCGTTCCGAACGAATTCAAGTTGATACAACTGGCCGTTAGCCGAAACGAAAACTTCGAATTTGAGCGGACTTCCCTTGACCGGCAGGATCTCTTCCGGCGTTTCCCCGACCGGCGCCCCGTACAGTTTTCCGTCCTTTTCGAAGAAATTGATCACCATGATCTGCCCTTCTACCTGAAACTCATAATTCCCGGCGATCTCGTTATAGAGCTTTTTCGTGTCGACCGGCTTATCCTGGGCCCATAGCCCCCGGCATAAAACAACCGACATCATCAGGGCGATGCAGGCCACAAACGTTGATCTTTTTGAATGCTTTGTCATAAAAACCTCCATGTTTTCATATACGGCTACTCCTCCCATTTTAATATACGGAAATCATGCCTAATAGTTCCTGCTCAGCGGCGAAAACCCCGGCCCTTCAGCCTGTTTTTTCCCTGGTCCGGCCGGCGAGCTGCGAATTTCGATTGGAGGTGATTCGAGCGATGGATTATAATCTAATCCTTCGGACACATTCAAATTGCCCGGGAAAGAAATTCAATTTTTGATTGAGATGTCTAAAAGAGGCCGCTGAGCCATGAAACGTAAGACTTGGATCGCTGCATTATCCCTGGCTTCCCTGCTCATGCTCCTGGGCATCTCCATCGTCTGGCTTACCCAGGCAAACCGGGTGAAGAGGCCGGACGGCTCAATTTCCAGCGCCTCCGCCCCGGCCCTGACCGGGAAAGAAATCGTTGTGCGCAACGTCACCAAGGAAACGGTGGCCTATACGGTCAAGCCTCTTATCTCAGCCGGTGTCCCCGAAAAAAGAAGCCTGAAGCCGGGCGGCATGGACAGGTTCGCCGCCAAAAGAAGCCTCGTCCTCACCTATTCGCGATTGGGAAGCGAGGTGACGGAGACTCTATTCCCCGGAACTCCCTATTGCTTCCGCTACGACGAGAACAATCTGGTTCATCTCTACCTGGGTTCCCATATGAGAGAAGACGCCGAGGACCTGGCCCCCTATGTATCCACTCCGACGGAGGTGGCCGAAAAGATGCTTGAAATGGCCCAAGTCGGAAGCGCGGATGTGGTCTACGACCTCGGCTGCGGGGACGGACGGCTGGTGATCCTCGCTGCGAAGAAATTCGGGGCGAGGGGGGTAGGGGTGGACATCGTTCCCCGGAGGATCAAAGAGGCCAAAGCCGCGGCCCGGAAGGCCGGCGTTGAAAACCTTGTTAAGTTCAGCCTTGAAGATGCTATGAAGACGGATTTCTCCGAAGCGACGGTGCTCGCCCTCTACCTGCTTCCGGAGTCCAATGCCCTGTTGAGGCCGCGGTTCGAAAGTCTGCTGAAGCCCGGAGCTCGCATCGTCACTCACGACTACACGATCCCCGGCTGGGATGACAAGCGGGTCGCCTCCGCGGCGATCAAGGACCCGACAGGGAAAAACCATACCATCTTTCTCTATCATCGCTGAACGCCACGGTCACTCTCCCCATCCAGTGGCGCTGGCTGGTCGAAACCGACGCGGAGCCTTTTAGCTGATCCTCCGCGCTTCTTCAGATGGCAAGTTCCGTTGTAACAATTTTTTACCTTCGGAATAAGTTTTGGAGCAAAAAAGCACCACTGTCCAGGGAAAAAAGGCCTTGGCACGAATCTTGCCAAAATTTACCTGCGGAGAGCTCATTAAGATGAGATACGCACCGAACTAAAAAGGCAGCTACGATGCAGCATCCTGAATGAAAAGCATGAATGCGGTCCATGTCCCTATTTATCTCCGCAACCTTTGCCCTCCTATTTTCGTATATATAAGGGAGGAATGAATTTAGAAAGACCGAAAGTCCGATGAGAAGAGCAGGAAAAAAGTCCTATTTTCCAAATCCAGACTTTCTTCTCATTATCAGGGCGGTTTTCAGGGGCAATTTCTTTGCCGAAAAAAATTTTGGAGCGGGCCTCCAGGCGAGAATATAGAAGGAGAATTGAGATGAGAAAACCAGCCATCTGGTTTATACTGCTGACCCTGCCGCTTTTTCTGGGCGCGAAGGACAAGAAGACCGATCAGGAAAAAAAGGCTTGGGAACCTAAGGTCGTCAAGGCTGTCCGGGCCGAGGAGCCCATCCTTATCGACGGCGGCCTGAATGAAAAGGTTTGGCAGACCACGCCTTGCGACGGTTTCACCCAGAACGATCCCAAGGACGGAGAGCCGTCTTCCGAGAAGACCCATGTCTGGGTGGCTTATGACGACAAGGCGCTCTACGTCGCCGCCTACTGCTACGATTCGGATCCAAAGGGAATCAAGAACCTCCTCGGCCGCCGCGATTCTCAGATCGATTCCGACTGGTTCTTTTTCGCCGTCGATCCCTACTACGATAAACGCTCCGGTTATCTCTTCGGCGTCAATCCGGCCGGCTCGATCCTGGATGAGGCACTATCCAACGACGTCACCGAAGACTCGTCCTGGGACGGCGTCTGGGAATGGAAGGCTGCTATCAACGGCCAGGGCTGGATCGTGGAGATGAAGATCCCCTTCCATCAGCTCCGGTTTTCCAAGAAGGACGAATACGTCTGGGGCGTGAATTTTTCGCGGGTCATCAAACGCAAGCAGGAGCGGGCCAGCTTTTCCTGGGTGCCGAAGAACGAACCCGCTTACGTCTCGAAGTTCGCCCGGCTCGAGGGCCTTCGCGGCATCAATCCCGGCACACACATCGAGGTCCTTCCCTACACCGTCGGCCAGGCCCAGTTCCGGCCCGCCGAGGACGGCAATCCTTATGAGCGGGGACACAAATATTTCGGCAATGTGGGCTTCGACATGAAAATGAGCCTCAAGAGCAATTTGACGCTCGACGCTTCGGTCAACCCTGATTTCGGCCAGGTCGAAGTGGACCCCGCCGTCGTCAACCTCTCGGCCTACGAGACCTTTTACGAGGAGAAGCGGCCCTTCTTCATCGAAGGAGCCTCGATCTTTGACGGCTTCGGCCGCGGCGGCGTCTACATCAACGCCAACATCAATTGGCCCATGCCCTCGTTCTTCTACAGCCGCCGCATCGGCCGCGCCCCGCAAGGCTACGCCACCCAGGACGGCTATGTGGACATGCCCGGCCGCTCAACGATCCTCGGCGCGGCCAAGGTCACGGGCAAATTGGGCGGCTGGAACGTCGGGTTCATCAACGCCTTGACGGCCCGCGAATATGCCGAGATCGACTCGTTCGGCTCCCGCTTCAAGGAAGAGGTTGAGCCGTTTACCTATTACGGAGTATTGCGAGCTCAAAAAGATATCAAAGAGGGCCAGCATGGATTCGGGATTATGGCTACCGGAGTCATGCGCGATACCCAGAACGAAACGCTCAGCGACATCCTCAACAAGAACGCCTTCACCCTGGCCGTCGACGGCTGGTCGTTCCTCGATAAAAAGCGGAACTATGTCGTCGGCGGATGGGCCGGCGGAACCCGGATTGAAGGAAGTCAGATGGACATCCTGCAGATGCAATACTCCGCCATGCACTACTTCCAAAGGCCCGACAGCACGCACGTCGAGGTCGATCCTGCCGCCACATCGCTCTCTGGCTGGGGCGGCCGCCTGAGCTTAGGCAAGCAGAACGGCAATTTCCTCTTTCTCTTCTCCGCGGGCGCGCTCTCGCCCGGCTTCAACCCCAACGACACGGGATTCCAATACGGAGGCTCGGATATCATTCAAATTCAGTTTCTCCCGGGGTACCAGTGGATGAAACCCGGGAAGGTCTTCCAGCAGGCGCTCATCATCGGCGGCGTTTTCCGCAGTTATGACTTCGGGGGCAACAAGACCTGGGACGGGATCCTGGCCGAGTTCGACGGCACGTTCAAGAACTTCTGGAGCTTCTCGACGATGTTCGCCTACAACCCGGACACGATCAGTCACAACCTGACCCGCGGCGGCCCGCTGGCGCTCATTCCCAAGGGCTGGCAGGTCAACTTTTCGCTGTCGACCGACAGCCGGAAATCCGTCGTCCTCGAAGGCTTCAGCTCGGTCTATCGGCGGCCCGGTGACGGAACAGAGCTCAGCCTCTCCACGTCCTTGCGCTGGAAACCGAAGAGCAATTTAAACCTGTCCTTAGGCCCGACATATGCGCACGAGACATCCGAAATCCAATGGGTCACCAGGGTCAGGGACGCTTTCATGACCGACACCTTCGGCACGCGCTACATTTTCGGCCACATCGACCAGAAGATTCTTGCCGCCGAGATCCGCCTCAACTGGACATTCACCCCGAAGCTGACGCTCCAGGCCTATCTTCAACCCTTCATCGGCGTGGGCAAGTACGAGCGATTCAAAGAGCTCGCCAAGCCGAAGACGTATGACTATAACGTTTATGGCCAAGGCGCATCGACGATCAATTTCGCCGACGGACGTTACGATGTCGATCCGGACGGCGCCGGCCCTGCGTCCGCCTTCTCCTTCGGCAATCCCGATTTCAACGTAAAGTCCCTCCGCGGCACGATCGTCCTCCGCTGGGAGTATTTTCCCGGATCGTTGCTCTATTTCGTCTGGACCCAGAACCGGGCCGATTACGCCCATCCGGGAGACCTCCAGTTGCGGCGCGACCTGGGCGACTTATGGACGGCACCGGGAGACAACATCTTCCTGCTGAAAGTGTCCTTTCGCTGGAATATGTAAAATAGATTGAGGACATGGACCGAATTCCCCGAGCTGACGAAGTTGATCCCAAAGCGAGTCAAAGGGCATAATGGCAAGGTGAAATGTCTTGAGAATTCGGTCCGTGTCCCCGCTTTTATTAATAACGCATGAAAGGAGCAGATATGAAATATCGATTCTTGCTCACCCTTCCCTGCCTCGCATTCATCCTCTTCAGCACGGCCGCGGCCTCCGCCCCGGACCTGGCTGGGACCTGGATCGGAAAGACCGAAGTCCCGGACCAGGGTACGGATGAGGTTACCCTGGTCCTCAAAAAAGACGAAAAGGGATACACCGGCACGGTCGTGGATACTCTGGGATTGATCGCGAAAGATACGGAGATCATGGATGTCACGGTCGAAGGCAATGAAATATCCTTTCGCTTTCCTCTTACAGACGGGGCCATGATCTCGGTCAAAATGACCGTGGACGGAAACAAGATGGCCGGCGCATGGGTTCATCCGGAGGGAGACACCGGGGTCCTCTCCTTCGAGAAGAAGTAGCAATAAGGTCGAGGACCTGATCCGAATTCCCCGGACGGACAATTTGGTCGCAACGTAAGCCCAGAGATAAGTTGATCGAATATTTCGTCTTGGGAATTCCGTATGTGTCCCTGTATATCGTATAATTGGCCAAAGAAAAATTTTTGGAAAGGACGGCATTTTGAATTTGTTCCATTTCCCCCCAATAAGCACCCCGATTTTTCAATGGCCGCGGCGGACCCTTAGGTTTCTTTTCGTCTCTACGGCCGTTTGTCTTGTCTCCTGGAATGCGGCCGCATCAGCCCGCGATAATCTCCCGCCTCTCAAGCCTTTTAAAACGGACGCGCCGCCGGTCATCGACGGCATTCTCGACGACGCGGTCTGGAAGCAGTCCCCTCAAGAGACGGGATTTAAGACGTACTATCCGGACTACGGCAAAGATATGAAAGAGAACACGGTCGTTTATTACGCTTACGACCGGGAAAACCTCTACTTCGCCTACCGATGCTACGACCGCGAGCCGGCGAAGATCAAGGCTTCGGTCGCCGCCCGCGACACGATCCGGCGGGACGACTGGGTCTGCCTCAACCTCGACACCTTCAACGATCATCAGTCCCTCTACGCCCTCTACGTCAACCCGCTCGGCATCCAGGCCGACTCCAAGTTCGAGGGGAACCAGGAGGACTATACGGTCGACGTCGTCTGGTACTCGGCGGGGAGGATCGAGGCCGAGGGCTACACCGTCGAGATTCGCATTCCCTTCAAGAGCATCCGCTACGGCCGGCGCGAGCCCGTCGCGATGGGGATCATCTTCGAACGGCATATCAGCCGCCTGTCTGAGTCGGGGACGATGCCGCCCCTCGATCCGGCCCAGGGGATGAACTTCCTGACCCAGAACCGGACTCTCGTCTTCACCGACATCAAACACTACACGCTCCTCGAGCTTCTTCCCGCTGCCACCTACAGCCGGAACAGCCAGGTCGACCGTGGCGCTCTAAAAGCGCAAAAAGGCCAGCCCGACTTGAGCCTGACGGCCAAGTACGGCCTGACCTCCCAGCTCATCCTCGACGCTACGGTAAATCCCGACTTCAGCCAGGTCGAGTCCGACGCAGGCCAGGTCGACTTCAACCAGCGCTTCGCCCTGTTCTATCCCGAGAAGCGGCCCTTCTTCCTCGAGGGCCGGGAGAAATATACGCTGGCCGCCAACCGGGCCGGCGACCCTCTGGGCGCGGTCGTCCACACCCGGATGATCGTCGACCCAATCTTCGGCTTCAAGCTCGACGGCAAGATCGCTCCCCGGGATACGATCGCCTCGATCTACGCCATGGATGAACTGCCCGCGGGGAGCGCCGCTGACTATGCCCACTTCACCATCTTCCGCTACAAACACGCCCTGACCGAGGACAGCTACGTCGGCGGATTCTGGACGGGCCGGTTCGAAGGCTCCCGCTCCAACGTGGTGGCCGGCGGGGACGGCC
>JALHTW010000091.1 GCA_022866045.1 Candidatus Aminicenantota bacterium
CGTTGCCGCGACGAACATGAAAGCAGAAGGGAAAGCCGAGGGAAAATGATGAAAAACGGATGATTAGGCTGATCGAGATCTATCCCGCAAGCTTTTGATATAAGGGGGATTCAGATGGTGGAGCTGACCAGGATCGAACTGGCGACCTCTTGAATGCCATTCAAGCGCTCTCCCAGCTGAGCTACAGCCCCACAAGGGTTCTAACATCCTACAAAAAAAGGGCTTGCCCGTCAAGAATCGGCAATGCCGCCTAGCTTCCCCCGCTTTTATGACGCAGGCCCCCGGTGCTTTGATTTCCCGGCCGCCGAGGGATAAAATAGACTGACCGGCCTTTCGGGGGCGAAATTGAGCGCCGAGCCTGCAGAGGAAAGAGATAGAGGAGATGTGTCGATGAAACTCGAGGACGTCATGCGGGCGAGGGAAAAAGCCTATAAAATCCTGAAAAAAGCCAAGATCGCCGTCACGCCGCATGAAAAGGATAACATCGAGGTGGTTGATTTCGGGCTGAACGACCTGGACCATTACGGGATCGAGGTCGTCGTGTATGAAACGAACGACCGCTATTGCGCCAAGGAGCTGGCCCTCTTTCCCCGCCAGATCTGCCCGGAGCACTATCATCCGGCCGTCGATAATGCCAACATCGGCAAGCAGGAGACGTTCCGCTGCCGGTGGGGAGAAGTCTATTTATACGTAAAGGGAGAGCCGACGCCGAAACCCAAAGCGATCGTGCCGAAGGGACATGAAAAATATTTCACGGTCTGGCACGAGATCATCCTCAAACCCGGCGACCAGTACACGCTTCCTCCCCATAATCTCCACTGGTTCCAGGCCGGCGATGAAGGCGCGGTGCTGAGCGAATTTTCTTCGGCGAATATCGACGAGAAGGACATCTGGACCAACCCGAAAATCAAAAGGATCCCGACGATCGATTAGAAATACGGGGACACATCACTTAACCTGAATTATCCATAATTTGCCTCGTTTCTATGAGAAGAGAATTCGCAGATGGCGCCGAATTCAAGACGAGGGGGATTAGCGCGCAACGACCGACCGACCTTTTATTCCCCCTGAATTGTGTAAGGGGGAAGGGGGTTTAATAAAATAACCGAGAGTGTTTATTTCTGTTTCATTACCTGTATTTCTTGACCGCGTCGTACATGGCCTCGATGTTCCGCGGCGGGACGTGGGGCATGATGTTGTGGACCTGGGTGAAGACGAACCCGCCGCCGGGAGCGAAAGTCTCTATGCGTTCCCGCACGTGGCGGTCGATCTCATCCGGGCCGCCGAGCGGAAGGACTCTCTGCGTGTCGCAGCCGCCGCCCCAGAACGTCAGGTCCTTCCCGAACTCGCGCTTGAGCCGCGCCGGGTCCATGCCGCGGGCGCTCGTCTGGACGGGGTTGATGATCTCGACTCCAACCTCTATGAGGTCGGGCAGGATATCGACGATCGACCCGCAGGAATGAAGAAAAAGATGGAGGCCCGAGCGCTTCTTCACGGTCTCGAAGATCTGCTTCTGACGCGGCTTGAAGACTTCACGATAAAGCTTTGGCGAAATTTCGGTGGCGAGCTGCGTGCCCAAATCGTCCCCCATTTGAATGATCTGGACATATCCGTCAACCGCGGCCAATATCTTTTCGAGGTTTTCGAGATGCATTTCGACCAGCTTATCGAGCAGGGCTTCCGCTTTTTTTCGGTTTTCGACGAGATCGATCAGGAACTGGTCCATCCGGCACAGATATTGTCCCCACTCAAGCAGATTGGCGCCGAACGCGATCATGACGGCGTAGTCCGTCGTTTCATATAGTTCTTTCGCCCGCCGCCGGATATCGTCAAGATGCTCCGCCGTCAGCGGCTTGTGGTAGGGCGCGCAGGGGAGCGCCGACCAGGTGACCTTTCCCATGAGCTCGGGAAGGCGGTCGAGAATTGATAAGTCCGCGCCGTCCCAGTCTTTAAGCGGGAAACATGTTTGACTTAAGTAATACGATCCGTTCGGCATGGCCCCGATGACCGTCCCGTCATCGCTCAAGGCCAGCCAGCCTCCCTCGTGAGGGATAAAATTCACATAGGCCGGGATCTTCGCCGGCAAGCCGTCGGGCAGGGTGAAATCCTTCCAATCGCTTTCGTCCGTGAGGAAAGCGCGGCCAAGGTCCACGACATCCGATTCGACATAATCCAGGATCGCCGGCTCGGGCTGGGCGAGCTGCTGGACGACATCATAAACCTGCGTCGTTCCGTCCCGGATCCCCAGAAATTCTTTGAGGCGGCAATAAGCGACGGCTGTGATGCCAGTCGAGCGCATCGCGCCAAGATCGACCGGGACCCTGTCCGGCTCTTTGTGCTGAATCGTCCGAAGGACACGCTCCCGTCTTGTCATGACTTCATCCTAACACAATCGAGGACATCTATTGTATGTAATTTAGGGTGACACAATGCTCGATTCCCCATAATTTTCTCCGGGGAATAAGAAAATGGGTCTTGCCTCTCCCTGTGAATTATTGCTCTTCGATGAGGGCGACTTCGCGCCGCTTCCCCGATCTTTCGAGGCGAATCGTTTTGATCTCATATGGCTTGAATTTAATGGGGTCCAAATACAGAATTGATTTCGATTCGCCTCCCGCCATTTTGCCAGCCTTCGATTGCGCATGTCTCCCCGAATATATTGCCAGGCGGCATTTTGTCGGAATTCCGGCAGCCTCATGCAGCCTGATGATGAGCGCCTTGCCGTCCCAGGATTGCTTGCAGGCGGCCAGGCGGATATTCCGGGGCTCGAGGGACAACAATTCAAAATCCCGGGAGTCCCCCCCTTTTCTAAAGGGAGGCAAGGGGAGATTCTTTTTTCCCAATCCTATCGGAAGATGGGTCAAGGCGAATGGCGGCGCGCTCAGCCAATCGGCCAGGCCGGGAAGCATCCGGCGCACTTTTTTGGGATCACCGACTATGACCAGTAAGCGAACCTCATGGACGCCGAGGTCGGCGAATTTCCGCGCCGGCGAATGGCTGATCTTGAAGCCCTGCTCATGGCAGTAAGCGGCGCTCCGCAGCACCGATAGACGGATCTCTCCGTCCTTAAAATCAAAACCGGGCTGGCCCGAATTCACGACGCCCAAGGCCGCTTCTTTTCCGTCGGCCGCCCTTCCTTCGACAAGCATCCAGCGGCCGTGAACATGCTCCTGGCCGTCGGCCGGACGCGAAATAGCCCCGCCGGGAACCTCGGCCAGAACGGATGGAGACTTAAAGATCGTCGGAAGGGAAAGCTTCAATCTCTTCCGCTCCTCATTCCAGACAATGCGCAAACGAAATTCAAGCACAGGCCAGTCGGGATAAGAGATCGTCTCCAATACGATCCGGCTTTTCTTATAGACGAAGACAGACTCGGTGATCGTCCGAATGGGACCGGTTTGAATGATCTTCGGCGAAGCTTTCGGCTTGAATACGCCGACGACATTCCGGTAGCTCCAGCGGTCCGTTCCCCAGGAATCGCCGTCGTCGTCGATCACAAGGGGCCGCGGCAATGGTCCGGCGAGAACTTCGCGGCCGGCGGCCAAGAGCGAGCCGACGAGGCCGGTTGTCTTGCTGATCTCATATTTTAAATCGGGATTTGAAACGGGCTTTTCTTCGTCTGGACGGCGTCCTTTCAGAGCGCGAATTTCGTAACGCGAACCGCCGACGCCGGGCAGATCGGCCATAAAGCTCACCTTGCGCCTCCAGTCGTTGAACGGCAGGAGCGACTCCGGCTGTTCTTCCTGGCAGGGAACTTCGGTCCCATCCAGCCGGAAAAGCCGCAGATGCCACGTCCCTTTCCAAAACGGCCTGAGGCCGGCCATGCATTCGACTTCGACGGGGACTTTCGCGCATGAAGGGTTGGCGTTCAAGACCGTCACAGGAATGTAAAGCTTCCGCTTCGGCCCGCCATTGAAAACCGCCGCAGCGCCGAGCCGCAGCCGTCGGGCGATATCTTCGACTTTGCCGAAGAGCTCGAGCGCATCCCGTTCGGCCGGCTCTGTGCAGCTTCCGCTTAAAACATCATGGAAGTCATTGAAAAGATGATCTTTCCAAGCTTCGCGAAATTCCTCAGCCGGAAACGCCTGCCCTTTCATCCACCACGATGCGGCTCGGAGCGCTTCTGACTGGGCAAGCGTCCCCAGGCTCTTCTGGGCCTGGCGCTTCAGCCGCGACAGGGACGTGTAACACCCCGTAAAAACCCGCTGCAGATCGCCCTCGACGACGGGAGCAATTCTTCCCCCACTTTTAAGGGCTTCATAAAGCTGATCGGGAGTGCTGTGGATGACGCGGACCCGCTTTTCTTTCTTTCTGAAGGCGTCGATCTTTTCGAGATCCTCGGCCGTCGCCCCGCCGCCGTGATTTCCGATCCCCCAAAAAACGGGAACATCGCGGTCGAGCTTGAGGGCCAGGGCTGTCCCTTCTTCAAGCCTCTGTTCGATGTTGTCGTATTCCGTATGATAAAGCCCGACGGCGATGCGATAGGCCAAAATGTCCGATCCATCCACGCCGCGCCAGCGATAGAGGTCCGACGGAAGCTCGAGCTCGGCAGCCTGCGGCCGCATATGAATATACATTTTGTAGCCGGCCTTCTTGAGGACCTGGGGCAGCCCTCCGCCATGGCCGAAAGAATCGAAATTATAGGCGACCTTGGGCTCGGCGCCGAATTTTTCCCTGAAATACCGCCGGCCCTCGGCGATCTGCCGGATCAGAGATTCCAGGCCGGGCATGTTGACATCGGGCTGGAGATACCAGCCGCCGCTCGTCGACCAGCGTCCTTCGCCCGCAAGTTTCTGGATTTCTTTGAAGAGCGGCGGGTCATATTCCTCGACCCATTGATAAAGGACGGCCTCATTATGATTGAAAATGAGCCCGGGGTGCTCGTTGAGGATTTCGACCGCGTTGCGGAATGTGGCCATGGCTTCTGCGGCCCCCTCTTCCCAGCGCCACTGCCAGACCGGGTCGAGATGGGCGCTGCAGATGAGGTGAACCGTCGGCTTCTTCATTAAACTTCATCTTTCGCCGGTAAATTCTTATACCAGGTAAAAAATAACACGATCGATAAGCCGGCCGCTGCGCCGGCCCATATTCCGAGCTGTGTCCAGTTTCGCAAGAAGGCGTAAAGCGGCAGAAGCGCCAGCGAAAATTGGAAAGCGGCCGTGATCAGCCCGTTCAGGGCGTCGATCGCCGGCATTTTGTCTTTCGCCGGGACCAGCCCCCGCCTCACCGCTTCCTGCCGCACCGGCCCCCAGAAACCGAACGGCCTCACGCGCGCATAGAATTTCACCAGAACATCCATGTCCGTCGGCTTGAACAAAAAGGTGATGATGATCGTCGTCACGAAACAAAGCGCCATGTCCAGCCCGAGTGACGCGGCCGAGTGGATCTTCCCGAAAAATATCAGCCGCAGCGCGATCAGCCCGGCCGAAACGCCCATGCTCCAGACGAACGCTTTGGCGCTGAAACGCCAGTAGTGCCAGCGCAGCGTCGCCGGGACTAAAATGACCGTGACCACGATGAAGACCATCATCTCCCAGGCCGTGACGATGTTGGCGAAGGACAGGCTGAAGACGAACCCGACCATGACCGCCGCGACCGAGGCCAACTGCCCCAGCCTCACCAGCTTTTTCTGGGACAGGTTCTTGGCGAAATATCTCTTGATAAAGTCGTTGATGACGACCGAGCTCGTGACGTTGATCATGGCGCTGATCGTGGACATGAGGGCGGCGAGCAGGATGGCCATGAAGACTCCGCGCAGGCCGATCGGAAATTTCTGCAGCACGAGCGGCATGATCTTCTCCGCGTCGAACCCGGCCTCGGATCCCAAATAAAAAATTCCGAGGACCATGAAGGCGCTGCCCAGGATCCAGCGGAGCGTGTAGCCGACCGTCCACATCCCTCCGGCGAGCTGGGCGTCGCGAGGGGTCCGCGTCGCCAGGAAAAATTGGAAGTCCCAGACATTCGGGCCCGCAAGAACCCGGAACACCATCCATCCGAACCCGGCGACAAGGATCGGGCCGAAAAGATAAAAATGCTGATAAGCGGGCGGCGTTTGGGCCATATAGCCCGGCCAGAGCTTCCAGGTCGGGGCCAGGGAATACCAGCCCGGATCTTTTGTGATGAAGCTTACGGCGGGCGCCTTTTGGAAGACCATGACGACCATAATGACCGCGCCGATGGCGATCAGTATCGTTTGGAAAACATCCGTTAAGATCACGCCGAAAAATCCTCCCAAGGTCACGTAGATCCCGACGACGGCCAGAACGATGAGCGTCGCCTCCCAGCGCGGAAAGGGCAGGAATTCCTCGGCGAATTTGCCCGTCCCGACCGAAATGAACATTAAATTACAGATCATCAGGACGAGGAGGAAGATCGCCGCCGCGAGCCGGGCTGCCTCCGCATCCCGGGTCGCTCCGAACCGTGTCTCGTTCCATTCGGCGAACGTCATGACGCCCGAGCGGCGGATCCACTTCGCCTGGAAGGCCATGTAAAAGCAGATGATGAACCAGCCCCAGAAGATGTGTGTCGCCCACACCGACTTCAGACCCAGATAGAAAAGCGCCCCGATCATGGACATGGTCCCGCCGATGTCGATGTAGCTCGAGCAGCCCGATAATCCGAGCATCCACCACGGGACATTGCGGTCGGCCAGATAAAAAGAATCCAGCTTTTTCGTCGCCCGTTTTTTAACCGCGAAACCGATCATGGCCACGGCGAAGAGGTAAATGGCGATGATGGTCAGGTCGATCCAATGAAGATTCATGGAGCTTTCCTAATAAAAAAAATGCGAAAAAAAATGGGGACTGAAAAAATGGGGACACGTACCGAATTCAAATCGACACGGGAGAAATCGCCTGACCTCCTCATAATTCGGTACATGTCCCCATTTTTCTAAGGTGTAGGTTAATATCAGGCTGGAAGGAAAGTCAATAGAATTTGGCGACAGACACCGAATTCCCCGAGTTGCTCGAGAATCTGCCCATTACAGGCGATCATTCGGTATGCATATCCCTGCAAAATATGAGTTTTCCGGCCCGAATAACCCCCAAAACCGGCCTTCGAAAATTCGTGAAAACCCGAAAAAAATCGAAAAATCGCCAAAATATTTGAAAAAATCCAGATTTTTTATTAACAATTCGGCAAAAAAATGGTAAAATGGCCTAGAAAAAGGAAATTGCCATGGTCGTGAAAAAAAATAAACCTGCTAAAAATGTCGTTTTTTGGGTAGCTGCGGGGGCCATCATCATCCTCCTCTGGAGCCTCCTCCAGA
>JALHTW010000092.1 GCA_022866045.1 Candidatus Aminicenantota bacterium
CTCCATCGGGATTCCGGTGTGGCGTGAAATGCGGAGGGCCGCCTTTGCCGAAAAGGATTTCTTTCCCGCGAAGTATCGGGAGATCATGGCGTCCGACATTTCGAGATCGCGGGCCAGCTCGCGCTGTTTCTTCATCCCCTGTTTTTTCATGTATTCCCGAAGGGCTTGTCCATTTTTACTCTTGCTCATCTTATTCTTGCCTCGTAGTAAAATATACATCCCGATTGCCGATTTGTCAAGAACTATTTTACTATTTGACAAAAATAATTTGCCCTATCGTAACCTTTTGCTTATGAGTAATTTAGCTTGACCCAGAGGAAAAAATGGGCGATATTCTTGCCATGAATAGTTACGAAGCCGTCCTTCGCTTTATCGAATTGGCAGTAGAAAAACGTGGTTGGACTCAATCCAGACTAGCGAAGGAGATGGGGATGTCTGATTCATGGGTATCCAGGGTCCTTAGTGGGGATATCGAGCTTTCGGTCCCAATGCTTTTGAAGGTCGCCGAAACGCTTATGATAGCCCCGGCTTATTTACTTCCAATCATCGAAGATCAAAATAAAGAAGGCTCCGGCGAGCCGATGACCTTCGAGGATTATTGTCGGAAAATCATAAAGGAAATGATCAAAGAGGAAGTCGAAAAGGCATTGAGCCAAAAATAAATCTTAGGGGGTGAATCATGGGAAAGCGAATTATCCGCGGAGCGTTGGTCTGTCTCGTTATTCTTCTGTTTTCAAGCTCTTGTAATAGTCCAACCTCTCCAAGTATTCCGTATGTTCCGCCCCCAAAAGCAAATATTGTTTTAGATGGCGGCCTAACCAAGACAATGACCGATTACGGTTGTCCCCAGTTCGAAGGTTACGTAAAAAATATCGGAAACAATACCGGCTATAATTGCATGGTAGAAATTGCCTGTTTTTCCGATGCGAACAAAACGACGATCATTGATACTGCGGTAGGCTTTCCCGCTGATCTTGGGGACATCGCCCCAGGAATAAGGGCTTATTTTGAGGCGGTCGCTTTCGATTGTACGTCGCACGATCAAATAAAAGGAACGACCGTAAAAATCACTTGGCTTGACAGATAATGTTCGAAATCTTGAAATAAAGAGAGGTTGAATATCATGTCCATCATGGCATCGTTCAGCGGATTTCCATGCCCGGAGTGCGGGCAGATGATCATGACTTCGGAGATCAAGGGCTTGCATGAGCCTGGGCTGGCCGCGACGACGTGCCAATGGTGCGGCGCGGAGATCCAGGTCACAACCGATCCCGCGTCCGGGGAGATGAGAGCGGAGAAGAAAAAGCCGAGCTGATGGGAATTTATTTACGCAATAAAACATACTGGTACAAGCGCCGGATCGAGGGCGCTCAGTATTATCGCTCTCTCCGGATCAAGAGGGGCCAAGAACACCTGCTGTCCGCCCGGATGGCCCAGATGGATGAGCGGATCGTCGCGGACCACTACGGCCTGCCGTCGCGCTATGCCGGGCGCGAAATGCACTTCAGCGAGTTCATCCCGATCTACGAGAAGCGGAAGACCGGCAAGGGAAGTCTGGACCGCGATATCCAACGGCTCAATATCGTGCTGGGAATCCTGGGCGACAAACGCCTCGCGGGCTACACGATGGACGATTTCCAGCGCCTTGAGAAAAGGCTCCTCGAGAACAAACTCGAAACGTCAACGGTCAACCGCTATTTCCAATGCCTCCATCACTTCTACGACGTCGCCCTCCGCGAGAAAGCCGTCCTCCAAAACCCGCTCAATGATTACGAGTATTTCGTCGAGGATGCCCAGCACCGCCGCGCCCTAACAGACGATGAAATAAAAACGCTTCTCGCATCGCTCCGCACGTTCCGCGACGAGGCCGTTTCCGGGCCGCGGCAAAAGCCCGTCCAGGCGATCCTCTACGACATGGTACTGTTCGGACTTTACACCGGGGCCCGCCTCAATGAGATCGTCGGCCTCAAGCGGGAGGAGATCGACAACGACGTAATCCGGCTCAAGATCAGCCGAGTGAAGTTCCGCAAGCGTGGGCGCCAGGCCACGAGCCGCGAGAAACCGATCTTCCTTCCGCTCGAGGCCCTGGAGATCATCGCCCGGCAGCCGGCCCGGGATGAATATGTGTTTCCGCTACGCCGGCGAGATCCCCGCGTGATTTCGAAGGCAATCCGTCAGCTCCAGGAAAAGGACCGCCTCGGCATAAAGGGCTTCACGTTCCATTGCCTCCGCCACACCTGGGTATCGAGGGCCACGGAGTTGACTGACACCGCGACTGTGCGTTCGATGGTGGGACATTCGGACTACCGGACCACCCTTCGCTATACCCATACGGACGAGCCGAAAAAGCGGGCAGTAATAGCACGACTGGGAACACAACTCGCCGCCCTTGTCGTAAGTGATTGATTTATAATGCTTGTAGAGCGGAGGGAGAGGGATTCGAACAAACACACCAGTCCTGGGGGCGGAACCTATTTCTCGGGGAAACCGCATTCCTGCCCATCCTTCACCATCCCTCGTTATCCCTATGTTCGGTAGCGTTTATAGGGACAGGCAACGACACCGCCCCTTGCCGCCGCTCACTTCCACGGATCAAGTTGAAGCGCTGAGAACACTTCGCCGATGGGATTGATGATCGTGGTCGTGTCCGACCCAGCGAATAGAAGCCCAACGAGGCGATTCTCATCATCGACAACGGCGGACCCCGAATCACCCCCCTCGCTCATGGCGCCTGCCTGCAACTGATCGACGAAGTAGGCGATCTTTGTATCGCCATACTGGACCTGAACTGCCACGTTCATAACATCGATCGTCCCATGAGTAAGTCCAGAGGTGCGCCCGGATTTCTTCACGCCGAGGCCAAGCGTCGCTTCGCCGATACCGAGCAGTTTGCCGACCTCGAGGATCTCATTCAAGACCCAACTCGCGTCCAGGGGTTCTGCGATCGCCGCGTCAACCCGGTTTTCCGGGAGTTCCGCCCTCGATGTGGCAAACCTCGATTTGCTCTTGATGGACTTGGTGATGAAGTTCAGCAGTTTCGTTATCGCCTTGCTCACCGGGCACCCGTCCCCTCCGATGAAGTTAATCTTGACGAACTCCGCGAGGGTGGCGATTCTGTCGTATGGGAACGCACCTCCATCGTAGGTTCCTGGTTGCAAGATTGCGTCCCCGATGGCTCCCTCGTTCATGTTCGCCAGGACGTGATTGTTTGACAAAATAAATTTCTTGCCGCCTTTCTCCACGAGGCAGCCCAGGGTGCCAGCGGTAATCTTCTCATGCCCGATGCTCACTCCCCCGGGCGCGGGACGCCAGCGCTTCGTGCGGTCTTGGAGCGCCCTGATGATGCCCGTCTCGATGACGTCCGTGGACGTGCTTTCGATTTGCGCGGGGATAAGGTTTGCCGTGCTGAGGTCTTTTATCGGCAACTTCTTGATAACAGAGCAAACAATGGCAGGCGTAGAAGTCCTCACGCCCCCGACCGTTTTGTAACCGATCCCTACCGCCACCACGCCGGCCTTGCGAAGCAGGTCGAGCTTCACTCTCTCAAAAGTCGACTTGATGATGTCATTCATGTTGTCCTCCTAAAATTTCCACAACCTGTAATTATCCCCGCGCGGACGAAGAGCTTTTTGCCGTATGTGCCACCAAATAAGATCCGGAGACGGTTTCCATTGTTTTGACCGTTTTTTGAATTGAGATTTTAATATTTTCATTAGCATTTCCCTCCACTTAGAATGATTTCCCAATCATGGACGCAGGATCGGGCGGTCTGCAATAAATTATCCGGCGGGGCATCGCTTGGGTCATCAATCCCGGTATCGACCCCAAATATCTTTAACAGTTGGACGATAAGTTCGGAACAGCCGAACGTGTTGGTCTCTTTACGTTTCAGCCAGTTACGGATCGGCTGGAGAATCAGCCACACCAACGGTTGAAGGATGAGCGAAAGTCGCATGGCCCAAAGCACGTATAGGAAATAGTCGTACCCGCGTCCGATGTATTTAGCCGCTTCTCCCTGAATTTGATCATCGGGAAGCGCGGAGACTTTTCTATTTCTCAGCACGACCCACTTGCGGGCCTTGAACATATCTTCGACCGGACGCAGTTTGACCCCGCCCGTGGACGCTGAGATATTAAA
>JALHTW010000093.1 GCA_022866045.1 Candidatus Aminicenantota bacterium
ATATATAGCGCGCATGAACGTCTCGGCCGATCCGCGATATTTGACGGTTCCCCGGTTGTCCCGGATTCCCGGGCTCATCCACGGCTTCGGCACGCGCCACTGGACGCTTGCGGATTTTAAAAAACACAAGGAATGGAAAAAGTTCAAGGTCGTCTGGCTCAAACAAATCCATTCAGACGCGATCCGTTTCATCGAAAATTTGCCTCCCCGGCGGCTTCAGGGCGATGCTCTGGCCACGGACCGGCCCGAAATTTTTCTGAT
The DNA here is from genome assembly GCA_022866045.1 of Candidatus Aminicenantota bacterium. Classification (GTDB taxonomy): domain Bacteria; phylum Acidobacteriota; class Aminicenantia; order Aminicenantales; family UBA4085; genus JALHTW01. Next base: position 262 of record JALHTW010000093.1, read on the forward strand.
CCTCAAAACCGCCGACTGCCTGCCCGTGTTTCTCGTCGATGAATCGAAGCGCATCGTCGCCGCCGTCCACTGCGGCTGGCGCGGGACCCGACAGCGCATTCTCGAGGGCGCGGTCCGCGGCCTTCGCGAGCGCTATGGCTGCGAGCCGGCGTCCCTTCTGGCCGTTTTCGGACCGTGCATCGGTCCCTCATGTTATGAAGTCGGCGAGGATGTGCGGCAGGATTTTCAAAAGGCGCGCCTTCCCGAGGATGTCTTCCGCGCCGGGCACGGCCAGCCGGAAAAATTGTTGCTGGACCTGCCCGAGGCCAACCGCCGCCAGCTCATCGGCCAAGGCGTTCGCCTCGAAAATGTCGTCGAAAACGACATCTGCACGCACTGTGACGGCCGCTTTCTTTCCTACCGTCGGGACCGGAACAAAACCGCGCGCCTCTACAACTTCATCGGCCTGGCCTTTTAGATTGTGCGGGTTTGACCCCGTTCGGGAATTTTTGTATGATTCTCGATAGTCCTAAATTCCCAGGCTAAGAAACGGTGCAATATGGAAAAAACTTATTCCGATATCGTCATCCCCGAATTGACGCTTTTCAAGAAAGGCAAGGTCCGGAACGTCTATGAGATCGACGACAAGCTCCTCATTGTCGCCACGGACCGGATTTCGGCGTTCGACTTCATCCTGCCCTCGCTCATCCCGGGCAAGGGCAAGGTCCTCACCCAGCTTTCAATGTTCTGGTTCGACTTCACCGCGCTCGTCTGCCCCAACCATGTGATCACGGCCGATGCCGACAAATTCCCTCCGGTCCTCGCTCCACACCGGGACATGCTCGCTAAGCGGACGATGCTCGTCAAAAAAACCGAAGTCGTTCCCGTGGAGTGCGTTGTCCGGGGGTATCTCTCGGGCTCAGGCTGGAAGGAGTACAAGGCCACAGGACGCGTGAGCGGCATCAAGCTGCCGTCCGGCCTTCGGGAATCGGGCCAGCTGGGCGAGCCGATTTTCACGCCTTCGACAAAGGCCGAGGTCGGCCACGACGAGAACGTCACCCTCAAGGAGATGCGGAAGATCGTCGGGACTGCCCTGGCCAATAAAATTAAAAAAGTCAGCCTCGAGCTCTATCAGAGAGCGTCGCTCCACGCTTTGTCCAAAGGGATCATCATTGCCGACACAAAATTCGAATTCGGCTTGGATAAGGACGAGCTGGTCCTTGTTGACGAGGTCTTCACCCCGGATTCCTCCCGGTTCTGGCCGTTGGCCACGTACGCCCCCGGCAAGGGACTACCCAGCCTCGACAAACAGTTCGTCCGCGATTACCTCGAGAGCACGAAATGGGATAAGAAGTCCGATCCGCCGGCCCTTCCTCCGGACATCATCGAAATGACGTCCCAGAAATATCTGGAAATCTATAAACTCCTCACCGGCAAGGCAGATCTATAAGATCGCCTCATGAGCGGATACGTCGACCTCCACATCCATTCCGACCGTTCGAGCGACGGCGATTTTTCGCCGGCTGAGCTCGTCCGGATGGCGAAGGAGACGGGTTTTGTGGCCATCTCCATCGCCGACCACGACACAGTCGCGGCTTACCCGGGGGCCATGGAGGCTGCCGATGGCTCGGGGGTCGAGGTCGTTCCCAACATGGAGGTCACAACGCTCTTTGACGGCCGCGAGTTCCATCTCCTTCTTCCCTTCGCCGATTGGGAGAGCCCGGTCATCGAGCGGATCGGCGAGCGGGCCTCGTCGGGACGAAAAATCGAAGCGCGGGAACGCGTCGAAAAATTGCGCGAGTTGGGCCTGGATATCACCTGGGATGAAGTGGAGGAAGCGTCGAAGTCGACGCCGCCGCTGGGAGTCTCGATCGCCCAGATCCTTCTCGATAAACCCGGGTCGAAAAACGACCCGGCCTTGAAAAAATATTACGAGGGAGATGCCCGCCTGGGGGCGCCTTACCATTTTTACCGGGATTATTTCATGGAAGGCAGTCCGGCGTTCGTCACAAAGCGGCATATTCAGCTCCTGGAGGTCCTCGAGATGGCCCCGGAAGCGGGCGCCGTTCCGGTCCTCGGCCACCCGGGCGCTTATTTCGAGAAGGCGACGCGGAAGGATCTGGCCCGGCTCAAGGAGTGCGGCCTGGTCGGGCTTGAGGTCTATACATCCTACCATCAGCCAGAACAGACCGCCTTCTATGCTGAAGTCGCCAAAGAGCTTGACCTCGTGCCCACGGCCGGGTCGGATTTTCACGGCCGCATCAAGCCCCACGTTTACTTCGGATATGTGAAGGACGGAAGCATGGAGATGGTCGAAGAGATCCGGAAAAGGAGGCCTTGAGATGGTCAGTTGGGTGGATATCGTTTTGGCCGTCATCCTGGTCGGCACTTTGATCGCCGGCTTGGTCAAAGGGCTGGTGAAAGAGGCCGTTGGCATCGCCGCCGTCCTGAGTGGATTCATCGTCGCCAGCCGTTATTACGTCCATGTCGCCGGCTTTTTTCAGAAGGTTATCTATGAGCCCGCGGTCGCGAAGTTCCTCGGTTTCATCGTCGTCTTCCTGGCGGTGCTGATCCTGGGTTTGCTCGCGGCCGCTCTTCTATCAAAGCTCATGATCGGCCCGCTCAAATTCTTCAATCATCTGCTCGGTGGGGCCTTCGGCCTGCTCGAGGGGATCCTCATCTGCGGCGTTGTGGTTTTTGCCCTGCTTGTCTTTCCGATCAGCAGGGAGGCGCTCGCCGGCTCGAAGCTGGCGCCGCACTGCTATGGGCTGACAAAAGCCATGGTTCATCTCATCCCCCAGGACTTAAAGGACCAGTTCAGGGAAGCGTATCAGAACTTCATAAAAATCAAAAGCGAGAAAAAAAATGGACAAAAAATTTGACCAGCTCAACATCCATCAAAAAATGGAACTTCTCATCGCGGACATGATCGAAAAAGAGGTTCGCTTCCGGGACGCCCTGAAGGAATTCCAGAAGATCTACATAGAGCTTGCGGCTAAAAAATACAAAGGCAACAGGACGAAAATGGCGAAGGCCCTCGGTCTCCACCGCAACACCCTCCATAACCGGGCGAAGTCGCTCAAGATTAAGAAGTTACCTGGCGGTTAGCGTTCTCAACTGCTAAATTTTTCTTTTCTGGGGCTTGACAAAAGAAGATTTATTGTCTATATTAGCACTCTCTAGCATAGTCTGCTAAAAACTTACAATAAAAGGAGGTTTTTATGAAGATTTCCCCGTTATATGACCGAGTTCTTCTCAAAAGAATAGAAGAACAGGAAGTCCGGAAGAGCGGCATCATCATCCCTGATACCGCCAAGGAAAAACCCCAGGAGGCGGAAGTGATCGCCGTGGGGAAAGGCCGCGTCACCGATGAGGGGAAGGTGATCCCCCTCGAAGTCAAGAAAGGTGACAAGGTTTTGATCGGCAAGTACAGCGGAACGGAAGTGACCATCGACAGCGTTGAGCACATCATTCTCCGCGAAGAAGAGATTTTGGCCAAGATCAGCTGATCGGCCGCAGAGGAGAAACAATGGCAAAACTAATTGTTTTAGGCGATGAAGCCAGGCAGTCGCTTTTAAAAGGCGTCAACATTCTCAGCAATCTCGTGAAGGCCACGCTCGGACCGAGAGGCAAGAATGTCGTCATCGATAAGAAATTCGGCTCCCCGACCAGCACCAAGGACGGTGTCACGGTCGCCAAGGAAGTCGATCTGAAGGCCCCCCTGGAGAACATGGGCGCCCAGCTCGTGAAGGAAGTCGCATCCAAGACCTCGGATGTCGCCGGCGACGGAACGACCACCGCTACGGTCCTGGCCCAGTCCATTTATGCCGAAGGCCTGAAATATGTCACGGCCGGCGCGAACCCGATGCTCATTAAGAAGGGCATCGACAAGGCCGTCGAGGAAGTCGTGGCCGAGCTCAAGAAGCTCAGCCGGGAGGTCAGCGGCGACATGATCGCCCAGGTCGGCGCCATCTCCGCCAACAATGACGAGTCCATCGGCAAGATCATTGCCGAAGCGATGGACAAGGTCGGCAAGGACGGCGTCATCACAGTCGAAGAAGCCAAGAGCATGGAAACGACGCTCGACATCGTCGAGGGCATGCAGTTCGACCGCGGATACCTCTCGCCCTACTTCATCACCGACCCCGAGCGGATGGAATGCGTCCTGGAGAATCCCCTCATCCTTCTCCATGAAAAAAAGATCTCGAACCTGAGGGAGCTCCTTCCGCTTCTCGAGAATGTGGCCCGGATGGGCAAACCCCTCGTGGTCGTCGCTGAAGAAGTCGAAGGCGAAGCCCTGGCGACCCTCGTCGTCAACAAGCTGAAGGGCACGTTCCTCTGCGCCGCGGTGAAAGCGCCCGGGTTCGGTGACCGGCGGAAAGCGATGCTCGAAGATATCGGCATCCTCACCGGCGGCAAGGTCATCACCGAAGATATCGGCGTCAAGCTCGAGAAAGTCGACACCGAATGGCTCGGCGAGGCGAAAAAGATCGTCATCGACAAGGACAATACGACCATCGTCGAGGGCAAAGGCAAGAATTCCGACATCCAGGCCCGCATCAAACAGATCCGGACCCAGATCGAAGAGACCACGTCCGATTACGACAAAGAGAAGCTCCAGGAACGGCTGGCCAAAATGGTCGGCGGCGTGGCCCTGATCAAAGTCGGCGCTGCCACCGAGACCGAGCTCAAAGAGAAGAAGGCCAGAGTCGAAGACGCCATGCATGCGACCAAGGCGGCCGTGGAGGAAGGCATCGTGCCGGGCGGCGGCGTGGCGCTCCTCCGGACGCAGAAGGTCCTCGATAACATGAAGGTCGAAGGCGACATGAAGATCGGCCGGGACATCGTCCGGAGAGCTATTGAAGAGCCGATCCGCCAGATCGCCAACAACGCCGGCCAGGAAGGCTCGATCATCGTTGAGAAAGTCAAAGAGATGAAGCAGGACATGGGCTTCAACGCCATGACCGAAAAGTTCGAAGACATGATCAAGTCCGGCATCCTCGATCCGACCAAGGTCGTCCGCATCGCCCTGCAGAACGCGGCCTCCATCGCCGGTTTGCTCCTGACCACCGAAGGCCTGGTCACAGAAATCCCCGAAGAAGAGAAAAAGTCCGGTTATCCCTCGCCTCCCGGCGACATGTACTAAGAATCGCGCTCTCAAGTCCTATTCATTAAAGGGGGCGGCCCGAAGCCGCTCCTTTTTTTTAGGTCTCAATTTTTGCTTTATATAAATTTTTACGGAGGGGGTAGCGTCGACCGGGGCGGGTCGGCGAGAGGACCCGCGCCATTCATTTTATTTTCTTTTCTTTCTATGCTATAAATTGGACGCATGCTGAAATATTTCGACCGCTACGTCCTCAAAGAGGTGAGCCCGCCGTTCTTGATCGGGCTTCTGATCTACAGCTTCGTCCTCCTCATGAACCAGCTCCTTCAGGCCCCGGAGCTCTTCATCGCCAAAGGGGTTTCGCTGGGAGTCACCCTCAAACTGCTCCTTTATCTGGTCCCGTCCATCCTCGCCTTCGCTGTGCCGATGTCGGTCCTTTTAGGAGTTTTGGCCGGGTTGAGCCGGTTGTCCTCGGATTCCGAGATCACGGCCTTTAAAACGCTGGGCATCAGTCCTTTCCGCATGCTCCGGCCTCTTCTTGTCTTTGCTTTCGGCGGCTGGGTTTTGACGTCTCTTCTGGTCCTATATCTCGCGCCGTATTTCAATTACAAATGGGAACAGACTCGGATCACGTCCGTCTTGAACAAGGCCGAGCTCGAATTCAATACGAGGGAATTCAACGAATCCATGGCCAACATGGTCCTTTTCATAGAGAACATCGACCGGGAAAAGAATTGGCAGGACATCTTCCTCTATTTTTCCGATGCGCCGGACGAACCCCGGATCGTCCTGGCCCGTAAAGGACGGTTGCACGTCTATCCCGACAAGAAGCGGGCGGTGCTCGAGCTCTTCGACGCCGTTCAGCATTCGAGCGTGCTCTCGGAGCCCGACAAATACTACAGGGTCGAATCCTCGGCGCACATCGAGGAGGAGATCAATGCCGAAAGCCTCTTTCCCTCCTTCACCCCGGAAAAACGGGTGAGGATGAAGAACATCCAGGAGTTGAGGCAGGGGCTCCAGGTCGTCCAGTCAAAGATTCCCCTTCTCGAGCGCGACAAGAAAGATGTTGAACGTCGGCGGCTCAAGAAGGACGATCCGCAGAGCATCGAAAATTTTATGAGTCTGACGCAGGCGCAGCATGAGCGCCGTTCTTATCAGGTCGAGATCCAGAAGAAATTCGCCCTGCCCTTCGCCTGCTGGATCTTTGTTTTCCTCGGCCTGCCCCTGGGAAGCTCGACGAAGAAAGGCGGCCGGACGAGCGGATTCACGATCAGCATCGTCATCATCCTGATTTATTATGTCTGTATCACGTACGGTGAAAAAACGGCCATGGACGAACGCCTCTCGCCCTTTCTCGGGATGTGGGGCGGAAACATTCTGTTCGGGCTGTTAAGCCTGTTTCTCTTTTTCTCGTTCGCCCGGGAATTGCCGTTCTTCTCCTTCTTGGCCCGCCGGCCTCGCCTCGAACAGACACCGGCGCCGATAGGGTCCCGCGCCGGCTTTCGCTGGCCCCGGCTGTCCCTTCCTTTTCCGAACATCCTCGACCGCTATATCATCCGCAGGTATCTCTTCATCGCCGCCCTGATCTTCGTCAGCCTCATTTCCATTTCGATCATCGTCACGTTCTTCGACCGGATCGGAAGGGTCTATGAGCACCATAAGCCGATCTCCATGCTGATGGATTACATCAGGTTCGAGCTCCCCGAGTTCATCTATTATTGCCTGCCCGTGACGGCCCTGATGGCGGCGTTGTTGACGCTCGGCTTGTTAACGAAATCGAACGAGATCACGGCCATGAAGGCCTGCGGGATCAGCCTTTACCGGGCGGTTTTGTCCCTTATGTTGTTGGCGATCCTCATCGGCGGCCTGGCCTTCCAGATCCAGGAGAGCGTCCTTCCCCGGTCCAATAAAAAGGCCGAGGAGATATGGAACAAGATCAACGACGCGCCGCCGCGAAGCTACAGCTATGAGACCCGCCGCTGGGTGGCGAGCAAGAGCGGCGACAGGTTCTATCACTACAGCTATTTCGACCCGAAGACCTCGGCCTTCAACCGGCTCGAGATTTTCGACCTCGACGTGGCCCATTGGACGGTCACCCGCCGGGTGTTCGCGGAAAAGGCCGTTTTGAAAGGTGAGAGCCTCCGCCTTGAGAACGGCTGGCTTAGAGAATTTTCAGGGGACGCCCAGGTGAAGTTCGAAAAACGGATGTCCATGAACATGCCGCTCGCCGAGGGCAAGAACCTTTTTTTGAGGGAAGGCAAGGAGCCGGCTCAAATGACCTTCAGCGAGCTGCGGCGGCACATCCGGGAGGTAAAGGAAATGGGGTTCGACACCGTCCGCTTCCGCGTGGAGCTGAGCTCAAAGGTCTCCTTTCCTTTCGTCGCCCTGATCATGACCCTCCTCGGCCTTCCCTTCGCTTTTGCCATGGGGAAGCGCGGGGCGCTGGTCGGCATCGGGATCAGCTTGACCATTTCCATCATTTACTGGGTGGCCATCGGCGTCTTCCGGAGCCTCGGTTACGTAAGCTTCCTCAGTCCGTTTCTGGCTGCCTGGGGTCCGAATTTGATCTTTGGGCTCATCGGGCTCTACCTGCTCTTCCGCTTGCGAACGTAGATTGGATTGGGGCGATCAGATTAGTGCCACTCACCCATTTTTTTTATTTGGGCGAGGGGATGAGGGCGGAGAAGGACCTGGCCGAGGCGGAGCGGGCATGGATTCTCGACCGAAGGTCGAGAAGAGTGACCCGAGGTTCCGAGCCGATTTTTCTCGCCGGGGAAAATCGGCGTGCCTTCGAGCCCTCGCCCCGAGCCCCCTACATTTTATACTTCCCGAAATCCTCGGGTTTCAGTGTCTCCAACCACCTCCGGAGATTTTCCGACGTCTCCAGATTTTCATCGATCTTGAGACCGTGGGCCTTATTCACGACGTCGTCCTCGACAAAAATGGGAGAGTTCATCCGAAGGGCCAGGGCGATGGCGTCGGACGGCCGGGAATCGATGATCAATTTTTGATCTTGACGGCGGCAGTGGATGGCCGCGAAGAACGTGTTGTTCCGGACGTCGGTAACGACGATCCTGTCTACGGCGATATCGAATTCGGTCAGAAAATTTTTTATGAGGTCATGGGTCATGGGGCGAGGAGTCGGGATGTTCTCTATGGTCAGGGCGATGGCATTGGCCTCAAACACGCCGATCCAAATCGGAAGGATCCGTTCGCTTCGCGCATCTTCAAGCACGACGATGGGCATCTTGGAGATGGGATCAACGACAAGGCCTTTGATTTTCATTTCGATTTCCATCGCGCTGCTCCTTCCCGAGGATTAAATATAGATTGCCGGCCGGACATTGTCAAGGGAAGGTCTGAATCCAAAAAAATGGATAAAATTCAATAAAATGAATAAATTTCACCGGCAAAGAAATTTAATTCATTGAAAATAAAGAAATTGTAAGATGGTTTGCCTTGGCATGATTTTTGCTTTTTAAACACATAATATTAGAAGTATAACTATGCTAAGCCTAGCAATTAAGGAGGTGAGAATCACAAAAAGAGGCTTCTGTGCGACGAGGTTTGGAGCGGAGCCCGTTCAGCTCCGGCTCCAGGGTTTTTGGTTCATTTATCCCGAAACATCTCTTCACGAGAAGATGCAAGGGAAAAAGGAGAAATAAGCAAGAATGAGCAGATTCAAACGAAGCATTTTCATCGTGCTTGCGTTAGCGTTGATGTTCTCGTCTGCGGTAGCTCAGGCTCCCACGGGCAAGGTCGTCGGCAAAGTCACCGATAACCAAGGCGTGCCTTTGCCCGGCGTCACCATCACGGCAGACAGCACCAAGCTGGTCGGTCAGGCGAACGCCGTCACCGACGACACGGGCGTCTATCGTATATTTTCTCTGCCCGCGGGAACATACGCCATCCGGTTCACACTTCCCGGATTTAGGCCGCTGACCAGGAGAGAAATCATCGTTCAGCTGGAACAGACCGTCGCCTTGAATGTTTCGCTGGAGCAGAGCACGATCGCCGAAGACATCACAGTCATCGGCCAGAGCCCTCTGATAGATGTCAAGAGCACGATCAAAGGCAGCACGATGACGAAGGACGTCTTCATGCAGCTGCCGCGCAGCCGCGACTTCACCGGACTGCTGGCCACCGTGCCAGGTGTCCAGTATGAAGACAACCAGGGTGGCCTATCGGTTGATGGCGCGTCCGGAACGGAGAACATGTTTTACGTTGATGGCACGAACATCAATGCCTTAAGCAAGGGCCTGCAGGCGCAGTCTATCGCCATGGAAATGGTCGATGAGGTCAAAGTCACGGCCTCCGGGTATAGCGCCGACTTCGGCGGCTCGATGGGCGGCGTCGTCAACGTCATCACCCGTTCGGGCGGCAACAGTTTCCACGGCGATATGTACGGTTACTACAACAACCAAACGCTGTTGATGCAAGGAAAAAGCCGCGACTACTACCGAATCGACCCCTACGCGACCCGTCCGTATACGGCCGCCAGCATCGAGAAGATCAATTCCGACGACCTGTATTACGACGGCGGCAAGAACCGCGACGACTACCAGCGGTTCGAAGGCATATTCAGCCTGGGGGGATTTATCTTCAAGGACAGGTTGTGGTTCTACGGCTCTTTCAATCCGGTCTATGGCCGGACCTTCGGCGACCGATGGTTCACTGTCGACCCGGTAGACCTGACCAAGGCGACGAAACCGGGCGACATAAAAAATGACCCGCGCCAAGGCCGTCAGATGTACAACGACTTTTATCAGAAGGACCTGAACTTAAACGGGCAGGTGAAGTTGACCTTGGTGCCTCTCAAGGGCATGCGGATGTCGGTTAGCTGGGTCAACAACTCTAGCACCCGCCGAGGCAGCGTTCCGGCAATCGCCGGGACGTCGAGCAAGTACTATTCATACAAGTCGGACTGGAACCCCATCAACCCCTCGACGGGCCTGGGACTTCTGACCGCCGGAAAACAGTACGGCTTCGACTATCCCAACTGGTCTGGAAGCGGCAACATCGACTACACTGTCTCGAACAACTTCCTGGTCAACTTCCGCGCCGGCTACTTTTTCACCAACACAGAGAACCAGCAGCTCTTCGTGCCCGGAACATATTATGGGTTCAACGGCGCGAACACGGCATATGCCGAGATCCCCGATTCGCTCAAGCACAGCAGCGGCTGGAACAACGGTGCCGGGACCACGGTTACCAAGCAGTACATCACCAATCGGCTGTCTAGCAACCTCGACCTCACCTATTACCTAAACCTGGCCGGCGAACATGCCTTCAAGGCCGGCGTGCAATTCATCCGGCTGGCCGAAAACGTCGACGCCTCGCGGTTGTCCCCCGTTGTTACCCTTTTCTGGGATCAAGAATATCCTTGGTACACCGGTGAAAAGGTGAAGGGTAAATACGGCTACTACGAAATCCGGGGCGATTTCAACTCGGTTTACGGCAACTTCTGGAATATCCACAGCAACAACTGGGCGATCTACCTCCAGGATTCCTGGACGATCGGCGACCGGCTCACCCTGAACTACGGCCTCCGGACCGAATCCGAATACGTCCCGTCCATGGCCACGGGCGATCCCCAATGGGAGAACGCCAAGCCCATCTTTTTCCATTTCGCCGACAAGATGGCTCCGCGCTTGGGCGCGGTCTATGACGTTTTCGGCGACTCGAGCCTGAAGGTCTTCGGGAGCTTCGGCCTGTATTATGATGTCATGAAGCTCTACCAGGCCGAAGGCTAGTTCGGCGGACAGAAATGGTGGACGAGCTATTACACCCTCGACGACTACGATTTCACCAAGATCGCGGCCAATGGCTCGCTCACCGACCGCGCTGCCCACGCCGCGGCCGGCAAGTACTTTGGCTCCCTCAACTGGCGGACCGTCTCGTTCGAAACCACCGACCCCGACCTATTGCCTGTCGCGCAGAGCGAATTCTCGCTCGGCGCCGAGAAGAAGATGTCGGAAGAGATCTCCTTTAGCGCCAGGTTCATTTACAAGCACCTGATCCGGACGATCGAGGACGTGGGTGTTTTGGACTCCATGGGGAACGAGGAGTATTACACCTGCAACCCCGGCATGGGCTACTCGCGCCCGGAGAGCCAAGGCGGACGGTTTGCCGACAAGTTCTGGCCTGCCCCGAAGGCGAAGCGCGAATACTTAGGCCTCAACCTGGCCCTCGAAAAGCGGTTCTCGAACAACTGGCAGGGCGGC
>JALHTW010000094.1 GCA_022866045.1 Candidatus Aminicenantota bacterium
AAAGAGCTCATGGCCACGGTCGATGCTCTGAAACGCAAGCCCGTGGAATTCTTCCGCGTCGATATCGGCAGCGGCGTGTTGCTCGACGGCTGGTGCCTCAAGCCGCCGGATTTTGACCCGGAGAAAAAGTATCCGCTGTTCTTCCAGGTCTACGGGGAGCCGGCTGGAACGACCGTGAACGACCGGTGGGGAGGAAACGGCTATTTATGGCATCTCCTGCTCGCCCAAAAAGGATACATTGTCGCGAGCGTGGACAACCGCGGCACGCCGGCCCCGCGCGGACGCGCCTGGAGAAAAATCGTGTATCGTCAGATCGGCATCTTGGCCTCCGAGGACCAGGCCGCGGCGGCAAGAGCTTTGATTCAAAAATGGCCGTACGTAGACGCGGACAGAATCGGCATCTGGGGCTGGAGCGGCGGCGGGTCGATGACGCTTAACATGATGTTCCGCCACCCCGAGATCTATAAAACCGGGCTGGCTGTGGCTTTCGTCGCCAACCAGCGCTACTACGATTCCATATATCAAGAACGCTACATGGGGCTGCCCAAGGACAACGAAGAAGGCTACAAGAACGGCTCGCCCATAACCTATGTCCATCAGCTCAAGGGGAATTTATTGATCGTCCACGGCACGGGCGACGACAACGTCCATTACCAGAATTTCGAGGCGCTCGTGAATGAACTTGTCGCCGGCGGCAAAAAATTCACGATGATGGCCTATCCGAACCGGACGCACGGCATCTCGGAAGGGCGAGGAACGACGCTCCACCTTTACAACCTGCTGACGTCGTTCCTGCTGGCGAACATGCCGCCTGGCCCTAAGCTCGCCGCAAATTGAAGGAAGATGATATAGCCTGATGGCCGTTCAAAAGATCACTCAGGTCCGCTCCGAGTATACGAGCGCGCGGCTGATTTTGTCGAACCTGGAGCATCGAATCGCCGGGACTCAGTTCCAGCGCCAGCCGGGCTATCTGCCGGCCGAGATCGACTCCACGACGTCCGATGGAACACCCACAACGATCATCGTCAGGGATTATGATGTCCGCTACCTCGACCGCGTTTCTTCGGCGACCGCGATCGAACACGTCGATTTGATCCACCGGGCCCGCCACGGCGGTTTGGCGGCCCGGCAGGAGCTCGTCCGGAGGACCCGGGATGCTTATCAAAAAATCCTCCCCCGGTTCGCTGGAACTGCCCTGATCGAGAATGAGCACGTTATCCCTTACACCACGTCCGGGACGTTCTCCGAGACCGAGATCAGCAACAAAGGATCCATTCTCCTGAATCTTTCCCGGTGCGGCTTAGCCACAGCGGATTTCAACCTGCTGGCCGCAAGGGCTTATTTACTTCCCATGGCGGCCCGGGAAAAATGCGTGCGTGACACGATCCATAATCTTGAAATCCTCAGCGGCCGGAAGCTCGAGGACCCCGAGAATCCTCTGCTCATCGCGATGCGAACCGCCGTGCCGGAATATATCCCCGGCTTCATGCCGACCTACCTGAACGTGGGATTGACTCCGGACATGTTCCCGGGACTGCCCCGCCGCTATGGCCGGGAAGCCGCGGCGCGGATCCGTTTGAGCAACCGCAAAACCCTCCTGGAGGCCCTGGACCCCGAATCCTTCAGGTCGATGGAAAAGGAGATCCAGCCCTACCTCTCTATGAAACAGAACGATGAGCTGGCCTCCCGGATCGAGGCCATCATCGAAAAGCGCAATCCCCAACTGCTGACCAGCGCCTACGACCAGATCCAGTTTTTCGTATCCAAAGCTTATGACTATTATGAGAGCCATATAGAAGGCCTTCGCAATTTCATGGTCCGGGAGACTCATTATCCCGCCGTGATCTTTCAGAGGATGGTTTGCAGCGTCATCGACAAATGGTCCTATCCCGGGGTCCTTTACAGCCGGCATCCGCGGCTGGGCTCGGGCGTTTTCTTCCAATATGCGCGGACCGTCTTTGGCGAAGATCTGATGACGGGTCGTCTCCGACCGGAGGAGCGGCATTTTAAAAGCCGGGAGGAGGCCAAAAAGGATTTCCCGGCCGTCTATCATTTCTGGCCCAGGCTTTCCCAGCTTGAAGAAATTTTTCATGCCCCGGTCATGGTCGAGTTCACCGGCGTTCATGGGACGTTCACCATCCTGCAGGTCAACCCGGCAGAGATGTCCGGCGCGGGCATGCTGACGGCCGTCATGGATATGCACCTGGCCGGCAAGATCGCCGCCGAGAGGGTCCGCGAGCTGATTAAACCCTACCATGTCCGGCAGATCGAATCCGATGCCATCGATCCCAAGTCCCTCCATACCTTGATACCGTTCTGCCGGGGCATCTCGGTGCTCCCGAGGTCCGCCGTCACGGGAAGGGTCTATTTTTCGGCAGCCCGGGCCGAGCAGGCCAGGGTAGAGCAGGCCAGCACGAACGTCATCCTGACCAAAGAACGGTTCACGCCGACGGACGCCATCGATATGCAAAATGTCAGCGGGATATGCAGCCTGAGCCCGGCAGCCATTCACGTCGTGACCGCCGCCCAGAACCTGGGAATCCCGGCCTTGCTGAACCTGGAGGGAAGCGGCGTCTGTATCGATCACGAACAGGATGTCATGGTCAACCGCGAGGGGCTGACTGTCCGGGAGGGAGACTGGATCACGATCTCAAGCCGGTTTAGGACTCTCTACATCGGAAAGGCCGTTTATGCGCCGGCAAGGCTCCTCCGTTTCATGGCCGGGGAGAAAGTCGATCTGAGCCTAGCGGAAAAAGTGAGGTTCGAGGCTCTGGCGGTCTATTACAGAGAGTACAGGAGAATCCTGGAGAATGTGGATGCGTCAAATTTTGAAAGCCTCCAGGACCTGGGGCATGCGATCCGCTACGGCCGGCTCCAGAAGGATTCCCAAACCGCGGCGGTCTTTGTCAACCTGTGCTTCGACGTCAACCAAGAGAAACTCGTCCGGAGGCTGTTGGACGCCACCCTTGGGACCCACCTCGTCAACATGGCGGCGTATGAGCTGCTCACGCCTGACCGTCAGATCAAGCTTCTCAAGGCGTCGCTGGGCATCTGCCTGGGGAAGGGAATTTCAGGTTATCAGGCCGGCGCCTTTATCATCGGCAGCTTGGTCAAACCGGGGTCGCGGGTCGCTTTCTGGCAATGTTTCAGGCCCCCAGAGATCGCCATGCTCATGAATGAATGGGTTCTCTACCAAAAGTACTTGAACATCATGAACGATCTCGGCGAGAGAAAAATCAGCCGGGCCAAAGATTATATCCTCTCCCGCGGCCTCGGCCCTCTGTGGATCCATAAAGGCCTTGTTTCCGACTTCATGACTCTGAAGTTGAGCGGAGCTGATTTGAACGAAGCGAGGCGGCAAGTCACGGCGATGTTCGATCCCCAGACAACGGGCGTGCTCGATCTGCTCCTCCGGCCGTATGCCGAATTCTTTGATTTTGCAGATCCCAAGAGCTTTTCCGCTCTTCAACGGATCTGCGAAGCCGAGGGCGTTCGGCTCCCCGCTCCGACGGACATCTAAGAAAAGCGGGGACATATCACTTTTAAAAAAAGTAGTTCTTTTCCATCTTGTCTGGCCAAAATGAGGGAGAAGATCCGGGAAATGGAAAGGGAAAGAATCCGTTTTTTATGATTGCTATTTCCATCTTACTTTGATATATAAATTACCTGGAAAAAATAGATTGCTGCAGCCATGATCGCAGTTGCTTGTAATCACAAATGGGCGATGACGAATATCCGCAGCGGATATCTGGTTATTGAGGGATGCTTCCACTGCCGGAACAGGATTTCCTTCTTTTCGGAAGAGCCGATTCCCCCGGTCGATGATTATCAAGAAGGGGATCATTTTTGGAGCCATTTGGGAGACTACCAGGCATCTCAGTTCGACCTGAAATGCGAGAAATGCTCGAAAGAAGTTCCTTTGAAGGAAGTCATGGCCACGATGTTGTGCATGAAATGCAATCCTGAGTGCGGCGTTTTCGCCGTCAGCGCACAGGACCAGAATCGAAAGACCTGGGTCTATGTGGCTCTCTGCGCGAATACGTCTCATGCTTCCGGGAAATGTGTCACGGAAGAGGGTATCCGGGCCTTGAACGAGTATTTTAATTGCGGTCTTCAGGATCCCCTTAAAAAAATTGTTGTTGTTCCTTGCGCCTTGCGCAAATCCGTGGATACGTGTCATGGCATCGTCCTCGCCGATGTCGGTTTGACGGAACTCTATTAAAGAAGAGAGGCAAGAAAATGAAAGTTTCCGAACTTGTTGAAAAGGCCGGCCTTAAGGCTTTTAATAAGCAAAGTGACAAGGACATCCAAGGCGTCTATATCTCCGATATGGTCAGTGATATCATCGGGATGAAAGAAGGACATCTGTTAGTGACCCTCCAAACGCATAAGAACTTGATCGCGGCCGCCAACCTCGTCGATGTTGTCGCCATCGTGTTTTCCCGGGGGAAGACGCCGGCCGAAGATGTGATTGCCCTTGCCAACAAAGTTGGAATAGCCTTGCTGGGTTTCGACGGAGACACCTGGACACTGGCCAAAAAATTATGCGCGCTCGGAGTTG
Organism: Candidatus Aminicenantota bacterium; assembly: GCA_022866045.1. Classification (GTDB taxonomy): domain Bacteria; phylum Acidobacteriota; class Aminicenantia; order Aminicenantales; family UBA4085; genus JALHTW01. The sequence goes on from JALHTW010000094.1 coordinate 4,562, forward strand.
GATAGGGATTGGCTGGTTCGATTCCCAATATTCAATTCGTCAAAAGCAGGATTCAAGGAACAGCCGCGGTCATGATTTTTTGTAAAGAATGACATGAAGGAAAGGGAGTCCATGTCCGAGGACGGTCTTACGACCATCGGGCAGGAATTCAAGGGCGAACGAGGAGATTTAATCCCCATCCTCCAAAGAGCGCAAGATCTCTATGGCTACCTGCGTCCGGATGCCATTCGCATGATCTCGAGATGGCTCAAGATATCCGAAAATGAGATTTTCGGCGTGGCGACATTTTTTGCCCAATTTCGATTCCACCCTCCGGGCCAGCACCATATTAAAATCTGTCTTGGAACGGCGTGCCATGTGAAAGGCGGGGAACAGATTCTTACCATCGCAACGCACCGTCTTGGCGTCGGCGCGGGTGAAACGACAGCCGATGGAAAATATGATCTTGATCGTGTGGCCTGTCTGGGGTGTTGCGCTTTGGCTCCTGTTGTCGCGTTTGATGACAAAATCTATAGTCAAATGTCGGTCCTGAAAATACAGAGGATTTTGGATGGACAAAAAATCGATTGAGAGACGCCGCCAACAGGCGGTGGCCAAATGGGAAGAGCTCCAGAAAAGCCCTATCCCGTTCATTTATATCGGCGCCGGGTCCTGCGGGCTAGCCGCAGGAGCGGCGGACACTCAAAGCGCCGTCGAAGAATACCTGAGAAGGAAGGGGCTAAACGCCCGGATCGTTCAAGTGGGGTGCATCGGGCCGTGCTATTTAGAGCCTCTGATGGATGTTCAGATGCCCGGACAACCGCGGATCAGTTATTCGAATGTCACAGCGAAAGACGTCGCCTATATCCTCAATGGATTCTTTGAGAACGGCGAGATCACGAAAAGCCGCTTAGCCGGGCATTTCGGGGACGGCGATCTCGACGGAATTCCCCGCTTTTTCGACCTGCCGATGTTGAAGCCGCAGGTTCGGATCGTGCTGCGGAACTGCGGTCTTATCGACCCGGAGGATGTGGACCACTACCTGGCCAGGGATGGCTATAAAGGCTTCGAGAAGAGCTTATCCATGACCTGGAGGGAAGTTCTGGATACGGTCAAGCGATCCGGCATTCGAGGTCGTGGGGGAGCCGGTTTTCCCACCTGGCGAAAGTGGGCGACATGCCGGGAAACGGAAAGTGATCAGCGCTACCTCATCTGCAACGCCGATGAAGGCGACCCGGGGGCATTTATGAATCGGTCTTTGATCGAAGGCGATCCCCATGCCGTCCTGGAAGGCATGCTCATCGCGGCTTATACGATCGGCGCTTCTCAGGGATATGTTTACATTCGGGCGGAGTATCCGCTGGCGATCAAACGCTTGAAAAAAGCGATCGCTCAAATGCGCGAAATGGGTCTTCTCGGCCAGAATATCCTTGGCTCTGATTTCAGCTTCGATATCAAAATAAAGCAAGGCGCAGGGGCTTTTGTCTGCGGAGAAGAAACCGCGCTCATCGCCTCGATCGAAGGGAAACGCGGCATGCCCCGCACGCGTCCGCCATTTCCCGCTATCGCCGGCCTCAAAGGTCAGCCGACAATTATCAACAATGTCGAGACCCTGGGAACGCTCCCGAATATTCTCCGCAACGGAGCGGAATGGTATGCCGGCTACGGGACCGACACGAGCAAGGGGACCAAGACGTTCTCCCTGGTGGGAAAAGTCCGGCGGACGGGACTGATCGAGGTTCCCCTGGGCATCACCCTCCGGGAAGTGATTTACGATATCGGGGGCGGAACCCAGAAGCCGTTTAAGGCTGTCCAGAGTGGGGGTCCTTCCGGAGGATGCTTATCCGAAGAATTTCTGGATCTGCCGATCGATTACGAACATTTGGCCGAAGTCGGCGCTATCATGGGCTCCGGCGGTCTCATCGTGGTCGATTCCGACACCTGCATCGTCGACATGGCGAAATATTTCATGGGCTTTACCCAGAAGGAATCATGCGGAAAATGCGTTCCCTGCCGTGTCGGGACCCGGCATATGGTGGAGATCTTGGAGAAGGTCTGTGATGGCAAGGCCGATCTTTCGGACCTGGACAAGCTGGAGAAGCTTGGCCATACCGTTAAAAATGGGTCGCTCTGCGGATTAGGCGCGACCGCACCGAATCCGGCTCTTTCTTCGCTCAAGTATTTCCGGTCCGAATTCATCTCTCATGTCAAGGATAAACGATGTCCGGCCGTGACTTGCAAGAATCTGGTCGTTTATCGAGTTATTGCCGGAAAATGCACGGGCTGCCAGCGCTGCGTGAAAGTTTGTCCGACGGGCGCGATAACCGGTCCAAGGTCCGAGCCTCACAATCTGGATCAATCCAAATGCATTAAATGTCGTTCCTGTTATGAAATCTGCCGCTTTGACGCGATCGCCGGAGATGCCATTATCATTGAATCATAAATATTCGGATCATGATTTAGGCTAAACGATGGCGCGAAAAGAACCTCGAACAGAAACGATGGAGATCAACCACCGGAAGGTTTCCTTTCCGGAAGGTGTGACGGTCCATCGAGCGGCCGAGTTGAACGGCGTTTATATTCCCTCGCTCTGTTCTCACAAAGATCTTTCGCCGTTCGGCGGCTGCCGGTTGTGCATGGTGGAGATCGAAGGGATGCGCGGCTATCCTTTATCCTGCAACACGGTCGCTCAAGAGGGGATGAAAGTCTTGACGGACACGGTGATGCTCCGGGAATTGCGGAAAGAAATCTTGAAGCTCATCCTCAGCGAGCATCCTTCGAGCTGTCTGGTCTGCAATGAAAGAACCGAATGCCAAGATTATCAGGGAACGATTCGGAAGGCCGGCGTGACGACGGGCTGTCGTTTTTGTCCAAACGACGGTCAGTGCGAACTCCAGGACCTGGTGGAGAAGATCGGCCTGACCGAAATGGATTATCCCATTTACTATCATGGATATGAACCCGAACACGATGACCCCTTTTACGACAGGGATTACAATATCTGTATTCTCTGCGGCCGGTGCGTTCGGATGTGCCAGGAAGTTCGGGGGACCAGTGTCTTAGCCTTCACCTATCGGGGTCCTCGGGTCAAGATCGGTCCGGCTTTTGGCCGAAGCCACACTGAAGCCGGCTGCGAATTCTGCGGAGCGTGCGTGGATGTCTGTCCGACCGGCGCCCTGGCCGATAAAGTCTCCAAGTGGGATGGCAAGCCGGATGGGTGTTACGTCTCCACGTGTCCGTTCTGTGCGATTGGATGTCAAATCGAGCTTTACCATAAAAACGGCAGATTTTCCAAAGCCGCAGCCAATATAGACCCGGAAGTCAATGATGGGCAATTGTGTGTCAAGGGCAGGTTCTGTTTGCCCGAAGTGACCCATCACTTCGAACGGGCGAAAAAGCCGATGCTTCAGAAAGGAAACTATTTCCGCGAGGTCTCGTGGGCGGAAGCTTTGGAGAGAGTCGCGGCTGAGCTCAAGGGAATTCAACCCGATGAGTTTGCGATGCTGGTTTCGCCGGATCTTACCAACGAGAGCCTCTTTGCGGCCCAAAAGTTTGTCCGGGATTGCTTGGGAAGTCGCAACATTGACTCCACCGCCCGGCTTGAACTCGGGGGAGGGTTGGGTCTTTGGTCCAAGCTTTTCTCCTTGCCCATTTCGATTAAGAACATCGCCCAAGCGGATGTTATTCTGGCCGTCGGACTCGACAGCCGGTTTAATTTCTCGGTGGTTGGAACGAAGGTTCGAAAGGCCCTCGATCGAGGAGCCAAATTGGTGACGATCGATCCTCGCGACAGCAATTTGGCTCGTTATACGGATGATTGGCTGCGTCCTCTGCCGGGTCGGGAAGGGCTCCTTCTTAAGTTCTTTGCGGACAGCCTGGCCGGCCGAATCACGGATCTTCCTTGGGTGGCCGAAGAAACAACCGTGAATGTCCCTCTGTTGGAAAGGGCTCTCGAAATCCTTTCCTCCAGCAAGGATTTGGCCGTGATCATCGGTCCCCAGGTCTTTCATTATGATAACAACGAAGCGCTTGGGGATAGCCTGATGACGCTGGCGGAGCGCAAGAATACGAATTTTATCCCCCTCTACTTCGGGGCCAATGCGCGCGGCGCGCTGGAGATGGGAGTCTTTCCGGAAATCGGTCCGGGCGGTATGTCCAGCCGTGGGCAGGGGATAGGTTTGGAGGAGATCGTCAATGGTTCCAAGCGGCTAAAAGCGATCTATCTTGTCGGCGATATCCCCTTCTTTGAAAGACCGGACTGCGATTTCTTGATCGTTCAAGACATCTACCTCCCTCCGTTCAAAGTCGACGCCTTTCTTCCGGCGTCCACGTTCGCCGAAGCCGGCGGCACGTTAGTGAATATGGAAGGTCGGGTCCAAGAAGTCGTCCAGGTCGAAAATCCGCCGGAAGGCGCTGTGATGGGATTTATGCGTCCCGATTGGCGGATCTTTGCCGACCTCGCCAATTCTCTGAAGGGCAATTCGATGAATTATAAGACGTCTCAGGATGTCCTGAGAGAAATCCGGAAGACAGTGCCGGATTTTCCGGCGAGGCTCGGCAGGAAGCCACGACGGATGAAGGCGATCGATCATCCGGAAATCCATAAACCAACGGTCGGAAAAACATCGGAAGGCGATTTCTTGTTGGTGGCCGAACCGGCGGGATACCGTCATCGGGGGATTGACATCTCGTCGAAAGTCGGGGGATTGGGCGAATTGGCCCTTGAGGAAGGATTCCGGATGCACCCGGGAGATATCGATTCGCTCGGTTTGAAGAACGGCGATCGTATCAGGCTCTCATTCGACAATGGAAAGGTCAGCGCTGGAGGCGCCGTCAGAGCAGACGTTGAATGTCCCAGAGGCGTCATTTACTATACTCGACCGGTCGTGTTCGGCGGGCTGAAACATCGGCGTGAGCTTTTACCGCTTTACATTCTCAAACAGAACCCGATTCGAGTTAATGTCTCTCGGATAGGAACTTGAAAAAGATAAGGGCTTTTTTCCGGAAACCCGATCGGCTTGGCCGAGGGAGGGAGTTTGCGGATGTATAAGATCATGGAACGGCGGATGATTGTCCCGAACTTACATGAATTCACCGTGCTCGCACCGGCCGTGGCGGAATCCGTGAAACCCGGAAATTTTGTTATTGTCCGGCCTGATCAATACGGTGAGCGCATTCCCTTGTCTGTCGCCGAGTGGGACCGGGAGGCCGGCACAGTGACATCGATTTTTATGCAGGTGGGTGGTTCAACGGCCAGGCTGGCTCGCCTGAAACCCGGGGATACCATTCCGACCTTCGTCGGACCGCTCGGCAAAGAAACCGTGATCGGCAATTTCGGCACGGTTCTTTGCCTCGGTGGATGCTACGGAATCGGGTCCATCTATCCGATCGCCCGGGCGCTTAAAGAAGCCGGGAATAAAGTTTATACGATTTTAGAAGCGAGAAGCTCGTTTCTTCTTTATTGGGAAGACAAATTCGCGAAAGTTTCGGATAAGGTGTTGGTCATCACCCGGGATGGAACCAAGGGGCAAAAAGGACATGTCGACAAAATCCCGGAGATGATGCAGCGGGCCGGAATCGTTCCCCATTTAACCATCGCGAATGGGTGCACCTTCCAGATGATGCGGATCTCCATGGTGACGAAGCCGTTGGGCTGGAAAACCATCGTCAATATGAACCCGATTATGATCGACGGAACAGGAATGTGCGGCGTCTGCCGGCTCTCTGTCGGGGGAAAAACGAAATTTGCCTGTGTCGATGGTCCCGATTTCGATGGTCATGAGATCGATTGGGCGGAATTCCTGGCGCGGCGCAAGAGCTACAACTCTGAAGAGGTCGATCCGCTCCGCCGGTCGAGCTGCCAGTCTCATTTTTAATCCTCATGACCGCGACGGCGTAAAGGAGTTTGTCCAGAGTGGCTGAAGAAAAACCGGAAAAGAAAAAGATCGACCTGAATCGGCGGCCCATGCCGAAGCAGAATCCCTGGGAACGAATAAAGAACTTCGACGAGGTTGCCTTGGGATACCTGATCCAAACGGCCGTTGAAGAGGCCTCTCGTTGTTTGCAGTGCAAAAAGCCGCTCTGCAATCAAGGCTGCCCCGTCGGGATCGATATTCCCGCTTTCATAAAATGTATTGTCGATGGCGACTTTGGCTCTGGAATTAGAAAAATCAAAGAAACCAACGCCCTTCCGGCCATTTGCGGCCGGGTTTGTCCTCAGGAAGAGCAGTGTGAAAAGACATGTGTTCTTGCAAAAAAGGCTGTCCCGATTGCGATCGGGCGGCTGGAGCGGTTTCTGGCCGATTGGGAAGCGGCCGAAGGAAAGATCGAAGTCCCGGACATGGCCCCAAAAACCGGGAAGAAAGTCGCGATTATTGGCGCCGGACCTGCCGGCATCACCGTTTCTAACGACTTGATTATTCTCGGCCACGATGTGACCATCTTTGAGGCGCTCCACGAATGCGGCGGCGTCTTGATTTATGGGATTCCGGAATTCAGGCTCCCGAAAGCGATCGTGAATCGCGAAGTGGAATACGTCAAGAGCCTGGGCGTGAAGATCTATACGGATTTCGTGGTCGGGAAAACCAGGACGGTCGATCGACTCCTTGAGGAATTCGACGCCATCTTCGTCGGTTCGGGCGCAGGGCTTCCCTGGTTCATGGAAATCCCCGGCGAGAACCTCAATGGCGTGTATTCGGCCAACGAATATCTCACCCGCGTGAATCTGATGAAAGGATTCCGGTTTCCGGAATATAAGACGCCCGTGAAACGGCCGTCTCGAGTGGCCGTCGTCGGCGGCGGGAACGTGGCCATGGATTCGGCCCGGACCGCCGTTCGACTGGGCGCCGATGAAGTCCATCTCGTCTACCGTCGAAGCCGGACGGAACTGCCGGCCCGGGCCGAAGAAGCGGAGAATGCCGAAGAGGAAGGCGTCATTTTCGATCTCCTCACTCTGCCCATTCGCCTCAT
>JALHTW010000095.1 GCA_022866045.1 Candidatus Aminicenantota bacterium
CTTTTTCCGGAGCTTGTCGGGGTTCATGATGAGAAGGCCGACCGGAGTTCCGTCGCCCGCGGGCGCCGCCTGGACTGCGGCCTGAACCAGGCCGTTGCCGAGGAAAAAATAATTTACGCCTTTGAGCTCGGTCCGGACATCTGGGTGGCCGACCTTCGGGTCGTCGTCATAAACGTGCTCTTTGACGTCGATCATCCACCTAGGCCTTCCACAAGTGCTTTTCGAAATCGGCGACGACGAAATTTTTTCCTTTTTTCACGATTTCATGCCCTTCCTTCTCCAGGAATTTCTTCTGCTCCGCGGCTCCGCCGGAATATTTCGTATACGGGTTCATGCGAACCTCCATATTTCAATTGTCATCATTTCATTGTCTTAAAGGCTTTTCGATCCCGCTTGCACAGGAGCTGGGCGACATGGCGGCCGGAGAACAAGCATGGCGGCACTCCGCCGCCGGGCATGACCCACTGGCCGGCCATATAAAAATTGGAGAGTCCGGGAAGGGTTCGCTCGACCTGCGATTTCAGCATATCCGGCGTGATCATCCAGCCTTCCCAGGACGCCTTATGATTCAGCGTATAACGCCAGAGCGTGTAGGGAGTCGCCACGTCAATCATTTCCACATTCTGGGAGATCCCCGGGAATTGGCCTTCCAGCCGCCCGAGCATTTCCGCGGCGATCCGCTTTTTCTCGGTCTCGTACTTAGGCCGGTCGCTCTTCTGAAGGTCGTTCCAATAATCCCACCCGGACTCGAACTCGACCTGAATGACTGTTTTTCCCGGCGGAGCAAAACGCGGGCTGTAATTCAGAATTCTTATGAAATAGCCGCTGATGGATTTCCCGCCGACCTCGAGCGCTTCTTTCATCCTGACCGTGATGAACGCGGGACTGTCCGGGAATTCCCGGGCCAGGCCGTAGCTGACAAGAACGAACGGCGTGAATGTCTTCCATTCCGCGTAGCGTTTTTTTATCTTAGCGTTGACATAGCGGCCGCCGAGCATCTCGAAGATCGTGCTCCGGCCGTCAGCCGCGGAAACGATGGTCTCCGCCCAGTGCTCGCTTCCATCGGCCAAGCGCACGCCCGCGGCCGCGTCGTTCTCAACCAGAATTTTCTTGATGGTTGCCCTATACGTGATCTCCCCGCCGAGAGCTTTATAACGCCTTTCGAGCGCGAGAGCGAAATCCAGGCAGCCGCCCTCTAAAAAGCCCATCTGTCCGTCAGCCATGAGAGCCAGGATCATGAGGATGAACCAGACCGGGACTTCCGGAAGAAAGAGATTTTTGATGAATTCGCGGAGCCAAGGATCCTTTGCTGTTCGGGCGTATTCCTCCACCGGCTTGGCGTATTTTCCCGAAAAATATTTCCACAGCTTGCGCATCCCCCAGAACTCTTTTATCTTTCCTGGAAACGTCGCCATCTCGGGCGGAAGGCTCAGCCCAACCGTGCTCATGTCCAAGCCTTGCATAGCCCTGGCGCCCGCGGCGAGCTCATCGATAATCCCCCCGTCTTGGGGGGCCATCGCTTTTAGATCTCTGGCCAGCTCATCGAGGTCGGCCGTCATGATGACCGACTTGCCGCTGGCCTCATCCGCATATTTCCCGAAAGTCGCCATGTCAACGACTTTGCAGCCCGGGAGAATGCCGAGCTCCTTATAGATCTCGTGGAGCGTCGTCCCGGGTTTGTGGCCCATGACGAAATGGATGCCGCCGTCGATGAGGAAACCTTTGCGCTTCCAATAAGAGGCCAC
>JALHTW010000096.1 GCA_022866045.1 Candidatus Aminicenantota bacterium
GAGCTGCTGATCGCCAAAGGCGCGGACGTGAACGGCAAGACCTACAGTGGCGATACGCCGCTGCACTTGGCCGCTGAGAAAGGCCATAAGGACGTGGCCGAGCTGCTGATCGCCAAAGGCGCGGACGTGAATGCCAAGGCCCTAGATCTTAGCTGGCTGTTTAAGTCTGCAGGCGCGGACGTGAACGGCAAGACCTACAGTCGCTACACGCCGCTACACTTGGCCGCTGAGAAAGGCCAGAAGGACGTGGCCGATTTGTTGATCGCCAAAGGGGCGGACGTAAACGCCACGACCATCAGTGGCTACACGCCGCTGCACTTGGCCTCTGAGAATGGCCAGAAGGACGTGGCCGAGCTGCTGATCGCCAAAGGCGCGCATGTAAACGCCACGACCTCCAGTGGCGATACGCCGTTGCAAAAAGCCGTGGAAAACCACCATATGGACGTAGCCGAGTTGCTGAAGAAGCACGGGGCGCGGTAATGAGGCGGGGAAGGCCGGGTCATCGCCAGCATTCCCAATGAAAAAGACGCCATGACGGCGAAAATTAGCCTCAAAATGAAGGACGAAGGAAGGCGGGAATAATTCTCATGGTTAGGATAAAATACCAGGAAGCTGCCGGGCGGGAAGTGAAGCGCGGACGTCCGCCGGCTGGGCCGCCGCCATCGAGGGCCGACCTGGTCAAGCTTTACGTCAAGGAAGCCCGCGCCGTCCGGGATGTCGCCGCCGTCCAGGAACGGCTGAAGCGCTGACGCCTGACGCGGGGCTGGATCGACGCATTTACCGTTCCTTTACCGCCGCCGCCCTTCGGATTCGCGCTTATATATTTCGTATTCGCGGTTGCCGGAGACGGATTGGCTCGTAAAATTCGGTATTTTTCTGGCGGTACTTGTCATAGCAGTTGATGGCGGCACCTCTGTAAACGACCACGACAAGCCGTTCGAATATTTAACTTCAACGGTACCTCCGGATGTAAGGTATGTTCCTTCGAAATGGGTTTGGCCCCAGGATGTCCCTAGGATTTCATTGACAACAAGGTGTCCGGCTATATATACAACGAAGTTCTCGCCACTTCCCGTATACGTTCCAGTAATTTTGACCCGCGACACGTAAGTCGGCATGTCAAACACAGAGGCCCCCTGCCCGCTCCTGCTCCAGATGCTTCGGACTGTCAATGTCTTGATGCCTTGCCCGCCCGCCGTGTTGTTAAAGATGATGTCCACGCCGCCGGACCCAATTCCCGTGACCAACCCAGATTGGTTTACTGTTGCCACGAACGTGTTACCGCTACCCCACGTTCCGGTTCCGGCTTTGGTTGTACCGTCGGACATCGTGACGGTGGCTGTCATCTGCTCCGTCTGGCCAACCACGATTGTCGAATGGGGTGAAGTCACCGTGACTGAAGTTATCGTGACGGTCGGTATCGTAGTTGTAGTGGTAGTTGTAGTAGGCGACGTTGGACTTTTACAAGAAGGCGTTAGACAAAACAAAACTAAAAGGCCAGAAAGCAAAAAAAATCTTTTCATTCCCTCCCTCCTTGCATAAGGCCATGTCAATACAAGAGGCCGGGGAAGGCCCGAAGCCCAGGGCGGACCGGCGGACCTTCCTAGACCGAGAGGACCGACCGGCCCGAAGGTTTAGGCCTCATAGTGATAGACGGCGGGCGGGGGCTCTTTTTATCACGGGGGCAAGATCGGGCCAGGTTAGCCCCGGTTTGGGGCCGGACGGAGACGGACGGCCCGCGCGCGCGCGCCCTATTTCCAAGGCCTAAAACCGCTCCTAGGGGCCATAGGAACGCGAATTTAGGTCATTCAAGGGCCCGGCTATGGCTTCCCGGACCTGGCCAGAACTCCTGTTAACAAAAAGGCTGCTAAAATAGAGGCCGGGCAAGACCCGGACTCTTAGAGGCCGAGCTCTTCCGGTAGACGGCGGGAGGGGTTAAGCCCGGAAAGCGGGCCTCACCTAAAGATACGGTAGGGGACCAGGCATTTTCTCAATTATGATAGTCTCGCGTAAGACATGGCGCCTCCTCGCGCTGACGGGTGAAGGGCAAAAAAGGGGTTTTCGAGGGGGCTGCTGTAAACGGCCCGTATCATTTAGCCGATTATTTCCCGAACTTGAATTTAAACCCTTGGTCAGATATTTTGATATTAGGAGATTATTCTGAAAGGGGAATTAAAATTAAAAAAATGCTTTTAGATTTCTCTGGGATTGATATCAGGGACGAAGATTTGACCCCACGCACAGGCGCCAAACGGCTCGAATTTCGCGCCCAGGATGGCCCTAAGATCACCGTAGAGCGATTTTGAGGCCTTTGGGCCTTGGTGGAGGGCGGGACTAGGGATTTCTACGCTAAAGACTAGGCTCTACACGGTGAAGCCCGCGAGAGTTTCTTTTCCCCGATGAGATTCGTAGGTCTCGGACGTTCTTGAAACAAGGGACCTAATCCGATCATTGCTTGTACTTGATCGCAACCCCGACGAGGTCCTGGAGATTTACGGCCGCAGCGGACCGACCGATCGGGACCATGTAAGCACCTTTTTGTCTTTCGCCAATCAGGATCAGCGCATCGGCGCCAAGCTCTTTGGCCTTCTGCGCAAGCATCAGGACGGCCGTCTCACTCGAGGCGCGATTGAGACGAATTGAGACCTCGCCGATCTCGATATATTCCCGGTCCGCCGGCTTCGTTCTCAGGATTTCAACGTTCGCACTCGGCGGATATATGGCCGGCGTGTATCGCATGACATGAACTGACGGCATACAAGCGGATAAGGCAAAGATCCAGGCAAAGACTAAAACCAGTTTTCTCATTTTTCCCTCTACCTAGAATATCGGTTTAGGGGGAATAAAAGTCAAGCTAAAGCCCTGTCTCGGAAAGGGATTGTTTTTCAGAGAGCGGCTAGGGGAGGTAAGGAAAGGGCGGGGGGTTGCCAACAGCCAAAGAAAGGGATCGTTGCATCCACCGACGAGGGAGCTCCGGAGTCTCGATCCCCTCTGGGGGGCCGTCCGCTTTCCGTTTAGCCTAATCATTTAAGCGTGCCAACAATTGAAGCTAAAGGCCTATTTGAGGCTTTCCCTGATGAGCTCCGAGAGAGTGATGTCTCGATCAAGTGCTACTCGCTTCAAGCGCTTCACGAGCTCGCGCGGCAAATGGACTGTCACTTTCTGAATTACTTCCCCTTCCTTGTTTCGGTAAAGATTGGTTTTCAGCAGTTCCTTCCCCCGGGGGCTCTCGCTTCGGTCACTTTTCATTGTCATTTTCAAGCCTTTTTTCTCCCTGATTTCTATTTCCGATATTGGGTATTAACGGAAATACAGCACTAAAAGTCGATGTACCTTTCCGCCCCCTTCTCGATCCTCTCAATGTTGTGAAGATACTTTTGAGTCGTTTCAATCGAAGCGTGTCTCAGAGCGTCCTTAACTTGGATAAGGGGGGCTCCGGCGCGGAGAGCCAGAGTCGCGAAGCTATGCCTGAGCGAATGAGCGCTTAGCTTCCGGCTTTCGATGTTGATCTTTCTGAGATGATCTTTAATCAATTGCCTAATGGTCCTTGTCGTGAGGCGGCGGCCTTTGTTTCGGTCACTGATTGAAGCAAAGAGGGAATCCCCAGGGTCCACCAGAGCGCGCTCTTTTAGGTAGGCCAGGATCGGCTTTAAAGCCTTCTCGGTTAGAATCACAAAGGAATCTTTTGAATCCCTGCCCTTGCCCTGGACGAAAAGCAGAGCCTCCCCGCCTTCCTGCTTGACGTCCTCGACGTCGGCCCTCACAACCTCAATTGTCCTCAAGCCCGTCCGAACCATGAGGTTGATGATGGCGAAATCCCGTCTCCCTTGAAAGCTGGAGATATCGACCTGGGAGAGAAGCTCCTTCACCTGAGCGGCGGTCAAGGATTCCTTCAAGTGGTCCCTCGACTGCGCGATTCCCTTGATGCCCTTAGCCACGTCCGGATATTTCCGAATCCCTTCAAGATAAGCGAAGAACCTCTTCACGGCCACCAAGTAGCTGTTTACTGTATTCGCAGAAAGGCCGCTCTCGACCATGAAGAATTTGAATTTAAGGATTGATTCCCTGTCCGGCTGCTCGATTCCATTCTCAGCCACCCAGGAAAGGAAACGCTCAAGCCCTTTTTGATAGGCAACCTTGGAGATTTCCCTCACATCCTGGCAAGCCAGAAACGAAGAAACAAGCTCGGGGACATTCAACGCCTTGATGATATCGTCCTCAGAGACCTTTATGATATTCATCGATTTACCTCCTGACGGGCTGCCCTTCGGCCGCCCGTTTCGCTTTTCAAAGCTCTTCAGAGGAGGACTGACGACCAGCGAAGGGAAAATTGACCTTTGGGATCTTCCAGGCCCGATTTCCCAAGCTTTTTATTTCCGCTTCGCTGAAATAACCCCAATCTTCATCGAAGCCCTGGACGAGCCCGAACCAGATCACGTCCGGGACCTCCCGGCCGTTGAGCATCGAGCCGCCTCCATCCTTGCCCGGCGTCCTCGTTTCGGCGATCTCGACGCCGAACCAATACCAGCCCGAGAAGGATTCCCAGGCTTTCAAGACCTTTTTCCCGTCGATGAATAGATCCCCGTCTGCCGTCGTAAATTTAGGCATTTTTGCCTGCCCCCCTTCCCGGCATGATCCGCCGGACGAGCTTTTCAGCCGCCCCAAGGATTCGGATGGCCGATTTTTCGAGCTTGTCCTTATCCCCGCCCCAGTTCTGGACGTAAAGCGCCGAGCCCTGATTGTCGAGCCCCAGGCAAGCCGCCGCGATAAATGCCACGGCTTCCGCTTCGGTCTCCTTTAGCGTCCGCCCGGAGAAGCTAATATCTCCCCGCTCATGTTCCCCGGTGTGTCCGAGGAAGTTATGCGCGAGTTCATGGAGACAAGCCGCGATCCGCTGGGCCTCGTTCGGCCGGTTTGCTACGGCAACCCGCTTTCCATCGGTCCAGCCGTCCGAGAGCCCTTCAACGTCTAAATGCTCGAATTCAGGAAAGGCTTCCCGAATCGCGGCCAGGCTTACCGTCGAGGCGCCCTTAACGTTCCGGTTCCCGAGCTCAAGCGGCTCCCCTTCGGTTTGCGAGACGTCGAAAACCGGAACCGAGCGAAAGCCGCGCAGGAAGTATCCCGGCTCCGCTTCCGTCTCCCCGTCTTTGGGCTCGCTCTTCGCCTTGACTAGCATCGGAGCCAAGATCCAAAGCGCATGTTCACCGGCTTTAACGTGCCGCTTGTGCTGCTTCCATTCGTTGAAACCGGCGCAAAGCGACGAGCCCGGCCGCTGAAAATGAATCAGCATTAGGTTTCCGAAGGAATACGGCCAGAACCCCGAAGACCACTGACGGGCGAATTCCCGGACCTTTTCGGGATCCGAGACAAGCTCGGCGGCCAGTTCGTCGAGTTTCGCATGAAGCTCTTTTTGACGTTCCATTTTTTTCACCTCTATTTTCAAACTAGCATCGAAATTCCAATGTTCAAGTAAGCAGCGAAAGAAAAAGAGAAATAATTAGAAAAAGCGCGCAATAACAAGATAATAAATAAGATAGGTGTCTTGTTATTTAAGTCTTATGATCTCTTTTTCTGAGAAAAGAAAAAAACATTTTCCTCACTATCCCGCTTGACCAGGAAGGCAAAAATGGCTAGATCCAGGCCCCCCCTATGGGAACTTTTGGTTCGGCCCCCCCTCTACTGAGTCTATCCCCTGCTCTGTATATTTTCATATTTTTGCTAAGGGATTTTTCCCCAAATAGGTTTATCCCTCGCTAGAGTCACCTCGCATATTCCCGACAAGGGCCAGGTGATGATCCGTTATTACGGCCTCTACGCCAACGCCCACCGGGGAAAGGTCAGGAAGGCGAGCCTGAGTCCTTCGGTGCTCCGGATCGTCGAGGAGGAGCTCCGGCGCCTTCCTTCCAAGGGTTGGGCGGCCATGATCCGGAAGGTCTACGAGGTGGACCCGATGACCTGCCCGAAGTGCGGCGGCGCGATGAAGGCCGTCGCCTTCATCACGGAGTATGCCGTTGTGGACAGGATCATCGGCCACCTCAAGCTGACCTTTGTTGCCGAGAGGCCCCCCGCCGCCTCAGGTTGCTTGCCAGGAATATCTCATGGCCGCCGAGGCCCCGGCTGAGTGTTTTTCGTGATTCTCCCTTTACCCTGGAGGAGGGGTCTGGGTAATTTCAGGCGCTCTTGAGCTTGTCCGCGGCTTCCCGGCGCGCCTTCCTCTATTCTTTTCTCAACTTGA
>JALHTW010000012.1 GCA_022866045.1 Candidatus Aminicenantota bacterium
CATCCCGGCCCATAGTAAGGGAGCGCAGCGAAAAATTCAAGGAATGGGAAATCATTGAAAACGGCCCGGCGTTGATTTACATTAAAAAGGCCGCTTCCCCTTTTTTATCAAGGGGAAATGGATGACGTGAACGAGTTCAGCTATTTGACCTGAAATAAATAATTCGATAGGATGAGTGAGAACGGAACTCATTCAAGTTCAAGGAGCGGCATCATGAAAAAGATCATCCTTCATCCGACGTTGGCTTTCTTCGCCTGTATCCTGGCAATGAACTTCACGGGCCTCGGCACGGCCCAAACGACCCCAAGCCCCAAGGCTTCCCCTCCGATCCTAGTGACATCCTGCGGACAAAGCGAGGGACCCTCCAGTCTTAATACGATCTTAAAAAGAGTCGGCGTCGCCTACGATATCGCTCCCCTGGCTACGGTCAAAGACCTCAAGGCGAAGAGCTATAAAACGCTGATCATCACCATGGGTGCCAGCCTCAAAGGCATGGGCGCGGCGGGCATAGCGATCGACGACGAGCTCAATAGGATCACCGAGTTGATCGATGCGGCGAAGAAGGACAAGATCACCATCGTCGGCGCCCACATCGAGGGCATGAAGCGGCGCGCCCAGGGCGCCGAAGCCGGGGACACGACGGACGAGCAGAGCATCGATACGGTGGCGCCCAAGTCCGATATCCTTTTCATCAAAAAAGAAGGCAACGAGGACGGCCGGTTCACGATCATCGCCCAGGCGAAAAAGATCCCCATGATCGAGTTCGAAAAGAACATGGATATGGTAGCAGCGCTGACGAAACTATTTAAATAAGCGGAAGGGCGGCCTCCTACCGTATCTTTTACTTTTGCCTGATCGTCACGAACCCTGCTTTCTCGAGCACCTTGATGCAATTTTCCACGCTTTTGAGCGGGACCGGTGCGGTAACCGCCGCGACGGCATTCCGGATCTCAAGGATGCTTCTTTTCCCGTCGATGAAATTCCTCACTTCGGACTCGGACCGGCCGAGCTGATAGGCCGGCGCGTCCTTCATCTCCCGGCGCTTGGCTGCGAATTCTTGGGAGTCGAATAAGCCTTTCATCTTCTCCGTCTTGACGGGAAGGAGCTTGCCGAGGCGGATCTCTTCGGCCGTCAGAGCGATCCTTTGGGGGATCAATTTCTCTTTCAGGCAGCGGCTCCTGTAAACCTGTTCGAGTTCCCTGTAATACGGCAGCCGCATATCCTGGATCGTCTTGATCTTCGTTTTCAGCAGGTTCTCGAGCGCGGCGTCATTCCTGATGAAGAACCGCGTCGAAGCCAGAGTATCCTCTTCCCGGAGGAAAGCCTGGATAATGATATTGTTGGCTTCTTTATAGATCTCTTGGACCTTGGCCGTTTCCGCGTTAGAAACGAGGCCCTCGGCCCGGGCCAGCTCCTGTCCCAGCCGGTTGAAGGACCGCATCGAAACCTCGGCGATCAGGCGTTCGGCTTCGGCGGGACCGCCGCCGGCTAAAAATACGGCTGCAGCCGCACCCAAAAATACGACCCTTTTGAGCTGCGTCGAATCGGATTTATCCGGGGTGTCTCCGCTCGAGTGATACCACTGGTCGGGCCAGACAATGAGCATCACCGCCGGCACGCGGACGCCGCTGTCGGCGAAGACGACATGGTCGCTGCCGCCCGAATAGGGATCAATGACATAATAGAATGGATCGCGCGATCCGGTGGGCGACCAGATCGGGAGGTACGCCTCGTTACGCTCGTTGTTGCGCTGGGTCGTGCCCACCCATTCAAAGAGGGTCCGCATGACGTCGTTCAAATAGTTCGGCAGCGACGCCGGCGTCTGAATGAGCTCCATCATGCTCTGGTTCTTGATCAGCCCTTCGCCGACCATGTCCTCGTTGATATTGGTGAAGAACCGGCGGGCGATGTCGGGATATTTCCTGATGTAAGCTTGTGTTCCGGATATTTCGGGAACAAAAAGAAAACGGACCGATCTTTTGAGCGGCGGGATCTTGCCGTCGTCCATGAGCTTCTGGAGCGTGCGCGCGGTCTCGAGGATCGCCACGCAGCCGCTGATGTCGTCGTTGGCGCCCTGCTTGGCAAAGCCTTCATAGAGATGGGCGGTGAAGACAAGCTCCTCGTCGGGATAATCCTTTCCTTTGATCAAGGCCTCGACCATCTGTTCTTTATAAGGGACCATCTGGGATTTGGCGATGGCCCGGACTTCGATCTTAGGCCCGCGCTCAAGCTGGTCGCGGAGGTTGTTGCCTACGCGCGTCGAAACCATAAAACCGAAAGTCTTCTTCTGGCCCTCAACGACCCGGATCGAGCTCCAGCCGACCTCGTCGGGGTCGAATTCCGGATGGCTCGAGGCGTAGGCAACCACGCCCAGCGCGCCGAATTTATCGACGGCCATCCGCTGCGCTCCGCCGGGTGAGCCGTTGACGAGAACGATTTTGCCCTTAACGTCCTTACCCTCGTAAAAATCTTCCCGGTTGCCGGGGCCGACATAGATGAGCTCCGCGGTCGTGTCTGTCGTCGAACTTCCCGAGCACAAAGAAGCGGCGATCTCCTTGAGGTCGGCAATCTTGCGCTTATACGGCTTGACGATCCACAGCTCGGCCATCTCAGCGTCCCAGGTTTCAGGGCCGCGAGTGGGCAGGTCGATGATCTGCAATTCCTTGAGGCCGTATTCCCTGAGCTTGTTCAGGATGAAGGCGGCATCCCAATAGCCTTTGATATATTCTTCGGGCAGCCGGTTGCGGTTGACTCCGGCGATGAGGATCTCGTTCTGGAGCGCGAGATCTCCCGACGCTTCGTTGATGATCTCCTGGAGCAGGCTGAGCGGGAGAAGCGTCTTGGGAATTCCTTCCGCCGGCTGCGCGGAGGCGAATTGGCAGGCGAATAATATGAGTAATGACGTCAGAATGATTTTTTTCATAGATCCTCCTGTTCGTTCTATTCTATAAGATTGGGAAAATATGTAAATACCCGGACTTTCAGGTAAGCAATTCTTTTTCCGGGGCGCCCGAAAGTCGAACAGGGGTGGCGCGGCGAAGGGGGCTCCCCGCCCGCGCGCAGCGGCCTGGCCGCGAGCACGGCCGGGGAAGAGCCGCGACAGGACCCCGCCCGAAATTGGCCTGACACCGGAAAAAGAATTGCTTACGGCTTTCAGTTCAATGTTGACTCCATTCTCCGTCAGTGCTATGTTTTTACAAGCCGTCAGAAAGACGGAAGGGCTATGAGGTACCCTAAAGGAGGGAGAAAATGAAAAAAGCTATTCTGGCTTTCTTTGTTTTGAGCTTGTTATGTTTCGGCCTTGAATCCGTCGCTCAATTCAAGCCCGAGGAAATCACGGATTTTGCCAAGTGGGAAGAGTTCCTCCAGACAGCCAATATTGTCGAGCAGAGACAGATGAGCCAGAACGAGGGCGTCACGAGACCGTGGGTTTTGACCTTAGAGAAAGACGGCGTCACGAAAAGAGGCGCATGGAAGAATATCGAAGCCCTGGGTCGCTACGTCGACAACTGGAGATACGAGATCGCTGCGTACCGCTTAAGCAACTATCTGGGGTTGAACATGGTCCCCCCGACCGTGGAAAAACGATTCCAGGAGAATCGAGGGTCCTGCCAATTGTGGGTCGACTTCTGGAAGAATTTCGAGGATATCATCAATGAGAAAAAGCAGCCTCCCTCTCTCAAAGTGGCGGCCTTTTATCGGGCCCTCTATTTACAGCGCGCCTTCGACAACCTGATCGACAACGTAGACCGCCACCGGAGAAATTACCTGATCACCGAAGATTGGCGGCTGATCCTCATCGACCATTCCCGGTCGTTCCGGACGGACAAGGCTTCTACGAAAAAACTCATTTACGACGAGAAATACAAGGAAGGCCCGAACTTCATCATGGCCGAGCTTCCCCGGAAATTCGTGGAAATCCTGAAAGCCCTGGATTTCAAAGTGATCAAAGACGTTGTCGGCGAATATCTCACGGATGATGAGATCAACACCTCGCTGATCCGAAGAGACTTGATCATCGCCTGGCTCGACAAACGCATTAAGGAGATGGGAGAAGAGAGAGTCCTATACTGATTCCGGGAATCCGCCGCCAATAAATTGAAAAAAATTCGGAATTCATCTACATTAGACCCTTGCCTGAATTCGAGTAAAATTCGGGGAAATTGACTTTTGCGTCCCCAGAATTTTTGGACATCAAAGTACATGTCTCCATTAAGGAGCGCTGGCCCATGAGCATGACGACCTCGGCATCGATCATTCTGGCGGCGATGGTCGCGGCCTACATCCTCGCAAAGCTCTTCAAGATCTCGACCGAGCTGTCGATCCTTGCCGCGGCCATTATCGGCGGGCTCGTGGGCGGGGCGGGCATCCCGGCGCGCCACATCGCGGAAGGGGCTTTCACCTACCTCGACATCTGCCTCATCTTCATCACCGCGACGCTGTTCATGAACCTGCTTAAAGAATCCGGCGGCGTGGCCTTCGTCATCCGCCGCATTCTCACGAGGTTCCACCGTCATAAATTTCTATTGTTCATCATGCTGGCCGTCCTCATGCTGATCCCGGGAATGCTGACGGGCGCGGGGAGCGTGACTGTCCTCATCGTCGGCGGCATGGTCTCCAGCGTCCTCGTCTACATGGGAATTTCCAAGCCCAAGGCTGCGGCCATCGTCTTCGTCATCGCCGGATTGAGCGCCGCTGCTCCTCCGGTGAGCCTGTGGGCTATGCTTACGGCGGCCGGCGTCAACATGCCGTATGTCGGGTTTTTCCTGCCTCTTATGATCCCCTGCCTGCTCCTTGCCCTGCTGACGATCTTCATCCTGGGCTGGAAGGCCAAACCGGCGGACCTTGAAAAAATCCTGAAAGAGCTTCCCGAGCCTCCGGCAAAGATGAATTGGCTGAAGATTTTACTCCCCTTCCTGGTCTTTTTCGCCGTGGTCATCGCCGGCCGGATCTGGCCCTTCAACTTTCCGATCATGGGCCTGCCGCTGATGTTCGCCTGTGCCGCGGCAGTGACACTCCTCCTCTCCCCGGTCAAGATCGATTTCCTCGAAGTCTCCCGGAAAACAGTCCATCAGCTCTTGCCGCTCATCGGCACTTTGACCTGCGTCGGGGTTTTAGTCCAGATCATGACCCTGACGGGCGTGCGCGGATTGATTTCCGTGACCGTTGTCACCCTGCCGGTCATGGTCGTCATTTTGACCCTGTTCCTCACGCTCCCCGTTTCCGAATCTGTGCTGATGTGGGGCGCGGCGCCGGTGCTCGGCGTGCCGCTCGTCCTGCTCTTCAATACGATCAACCTCAATCCCATTATCGCCCTGGCCGGCATGAGCGTCATCTGGCCGCTCGGGGACGCGATCCCGCCGACGGCCATCATCGGCCGGCTGACCGTGGAAACGATCGGCATGAAGGAGAAATATACGACGTTCCTGAAATACTGCATCATCCCGGCGATTCTCATCATCATCGTCGGGACGCTGATGGTCGTCTTCAGCAAGAAGCTCGCCTTTTTGACCGTTTTTTAAAATAAAATTAGGGATATGCACCAAATTTTTAGCCATTCGAACAATGGAAATCAGGCCGAAAACTTTGATTATAGAATTCGGTCCGTGTCCTCTCTTAAGGAAGTCAAATGATGATCACGATTCTTTATTACGTCCTGGTCGCCTTTGTGGTGTTCCTGATGGGCTGGAACCTCATCAAAAGCAAAAAATGGCAGGAGGAAGTCCTGTATGTGATCGTCCTCCTCCCGTTCCTGCTCCGCCTGCTAAGGCTGAAATGAATAGAGAGGACTAGCATGATCCGCAAAATAACAATCGTTTCACTCGGAATCCTCCTCGCCGTCTTCTCGGGGCTCAGCTTTTATCGGAGCCGTCATCTCAAAGAGCCCGTCGTCATCAGCCCGGGCGTCACCGAGGTCAAAAAGCTCTCCGAATATTTTCCGGCCATCCAAGGGAGCCCGAACGACGCCAACATCTATGTCCTCGGGGGCTCCAAGCCGGGTGGAACGATCCTCATTCTCGGAGGATCGCATCCGGAGGAGCCGGCGGCAAGGCTCACGGCCTGGATCCTGGCCGAAAACGGCATCGTGGAACAAGGACGGATTTTTGTCCTCCCTTCCGCGAACCGCAGCGCGACGACGGTCACCCGCCCGAGCGGCGCCTATCCGCCGGACTTTACGATCAAGACATCCTGGGGCGGGCAGAAATTCCGGATGGGCGACCGCTGGGCGAATCCCTTGGACCAATGGCCCGATCCCGAGGTCTATATCCATTATCCGACGCGCCAGAATCTGGCCTACATGGACATCCGAAATTTGAATCGAGCCTGGCCCGGACGGCCTAACGGCACGCTCACGGAAAAGACATGCTACGCTTTGATCGAGCTCATTAAGAAAGAAAAGGTGGATATCGTCATCGACCTCCA
>JALHTW010000097.1 GCA_022866045.1 Candidatus Aminicenantota bacterium
GTGGATTTGCAGACGGGCGCTGAATTCGGGGACATGACCCAAATTCTCCGGAATTTGGGATCGTGTCCCCCTCGTCTTGAATTCGGCGCCATCTGCGAATTCTTTTCTCGAGGAAACGACTCAATTTATGAATAATTCAGGTAAATAATAGACTGTTCAAAAAAGCGCTCAACATAAGTTCCTTGTTAAAAAAAGATTCTTCTTCCCTGGCCATAAATTCACTATAATTGCCAGGAGGAGGATGAAATCATGAGACGAAGCGCCGCCTTTTTTATTTTCCTGGCTTTGATTTTTTGTCTTTTTCCAAATGGTTCCAAGGCAGAGGATAAGCCTCTTGTCGGAGCCCGGCATCCGGCCATCTCCCCTGAGGGCAAACAGATCGCCTTTTCTTACATGGGAGACATCTGGCTCGTTTCGTCCGAAGGGGGAAAAGCGTTCCGCCTGACGGACCATGTGGCCTACGAACGGGAGCCAGTCTGGTCGCCGGATGGCCAATGGTTGGCTTTTACGTCCAACCGCTTGGGCAATAACGATGTTTATCTCATAAAGGCCCAGGGGGGCACGCCGGTCCAGCTCACGTTCCATACCAGCGATGACGTGGCCACGGATTTCACCCCGGACGGAAAATGGGTCATATTCCGATCAGGGCGCTCTTCTTCCTCAAGTCTCTACAAAGTCCCCGTGACAGGAGGGAACGAACTTCCCGTCCTTGAAACTTATTGGAACTGGACCTACCATGCCAGGGTCAGCCCGGACGGCAAATCCGTCCTCTTCTCCCAGGGCACGGAAAATAGCTATTGGTGGCGCCGAGGCTATCGCGGCGCGAATACGGCCAAGATCTGGCTGAAGGAGATCGAGGGGCCGGCCGTTAAGAAGATCGTCGAGGACTCGGCGAACGCTTTTTGGCCCGACTGGAGCGCGGACGGAGGTCGCGTTTATTTCGTCAGCGACCGCAAGTCCGGCGTCTGCAACATCTGGACGGCGACGAACGCCGGCACGGACCAAAAATCCGTCACGCAATTCAAGCAGGGAGATGTCCGCTGGCTCTCCGTGGCAGCGCGCGCTCCTTTAGCCGCGTATGAGAAAGACTTCGGCATCTGGGTTACCGACCTCCGGACGGGCGATTCGCGCCGCGTTCCCATCGATGCCCCGGCCGAAACCAAAGAGAACCGGACCTTTTTCGTCGAGAACGCGCCCGCCTCGGAATTCAAGGTTTCTCCCGACGGCAAAAAGATTGCAGCTGTCGTCCGCGGCGAGATCTTCGTCCTATCGAGCGACGGCGGATATGCCCGGAACATCACGAACACATCCTGGCGCGAGCAAAACATCGACTGGGACAAAGAGAGCCGGAATATCGTCTATGTTTCGGACATCGGCGCGAATCCGGACCTCTTCATCATTTCCGCGCGCGGCAATGAAAAGCCCCGCCGGCTGACCGAATCCGGCGAAGATGAGAACTCCCCCCAATTTTCCCTGGACGGGAAGTTGATCAGCTATTACCGCGGCCAGCGCCAGCTCCGCCTCATCCAGCCCGACGGCCAGGGCGACCGCCTTCTTGCTGAAGATGATTTCGCCGGCCGGTTCGCCCCTGATTTTGTCTGGTCGCCGGATAGCACATATCTTGGGGTCGTCGCCCGGCGCAACGCCAACCTCGATATCTTCGCGGTCGAAGTCGCTACGGGGAAGAAACAGCTATTGACGAACACGGCTTACGATGAAAGCGGTCCGCTTTGGTCTCAAGACGGAAAGATCCTTCTCTTCACCTCTAACCGCAGCGGACACAGTTTCCCCGAGTTCACCGGCCAGTGGGACCTTTATCAGCTCTATCTCCAGCCCCGAAAGCCCGAGTTCGACGAGGACGATTTCGAGAAGCTTTTCCTAAAAGAGGACGTTGAAAAGAAGGATAAGCCCGACGCAAAAAAAGACGAAAAAGCCGTTCCTAACGTCGTCCTGAAGATCGAGAACATCGACCGCCAGACCGAGATTGTCGCGAGCACCCTCGGGAGCGAACAGGAGTATGTGTTCGTCCCAAAGGATGAAACGGTGTATTTTGTCTCCAACATGGACGGCCGGAGGCATTTCTGGAAGACGAGCCTGAAGAAAAAGGAGCGCGGCCGGTTCGAGCCGTTCATGGCCCAGATCGAGAATCCCTCCTTCCTCCAGCTCGATAAAAAAGGCGAGACGCTCTATTATCTCAGCGGCGGCCGGATCGGACGGATCGAGCTCGGAAGCCAGCGGCAGAAGAGCGTCTCCTTCGAGACGAAGATCATGGTCGATAAGACCGCGGATTATGAGCAGATGCTCGGGGAGCTCTATTACACGCTCCAGCATTATTATTACGACGAGACGCACCACAAGGTGAACTGGCGGGAGATCTACGAACAGCACCGGCCCGTCCTGCAGCAGGTCCGAGAGGACCAGGATTTCTACGACTACGCCAACGAGATGATCGGCTGGCTCAATTCCTCACACATGGGTATCAATGGACCGCGGACGGCGCGGGTCGATGAGCCGAGCGCCCACCTCGGCGCTGTCTTGAAATTCGAGAACGGGAGGGTCGTCCTTGGCCGCGTCATTAAAGACGGGCCGCTCTATGACCAGAGAGAGAACGTTGGGCCAGGGGATGAGCTCGTTGCCGTCGATGGCAAGCCGGTGGACGCCTCAAAGAACATCTGGACCTACCTCAACGGCAAGCTCGAAAAGCGGCTGAAGCTCGCGTTCAAAAATCCCAAAACTCAGAAGACGACGGAAATCTCCATTAAACCGATCTCCTCGGGCGATGAAAACAGGCTCCTCCTCGAAGAGTGGATCGCCGGCCGCCGCGATCTCGTGAAGCAGAAGACGGACGATCAGGTGGCTTACCTTTATATGCGGGCCATGGGGATGGGAGATCTCACCCGCTTTCTGATAGAACTCGAACGGGACGCCGTTCCGCGCAAGGGGCTGATCCTCGACCTGCGCTTCAATTCCGGAGGCAATGTCCACGACCGTGTCCTCGAAGCGCTGATGAAGCCCAAGTACGCCAAGTGGCGGGTGAGGGGCTTGTCCGAAACGCCTCAGTCCACGTTCGGTTTCTCGGACAAACCCGTTGTGCTCATCACGAACGAGATCACATTGAGCGACGGCGAGATGACCACGAACGGCTTCAAGACGCTGAAACGCGGTCCGGTCGTCGGGAACGTGACCTACGGCTGGCTCATCTTCACGACCGGCGTCGGCCTGATGAACGGCGGCTCGTTCCGCCTGCCCTATTGGGGATGCTACACGCTCGACGGGCAGGACATCGAAACGAGCGGGGGCATCAAGCCCGATATTCTGGTCATAGGCGACTTGAGCCACGAATTGTCCGGCCAGGACCCGCAGCTCGAGAAAGCGGTCGAGAAGGCGCTGGAGCTCATCGGACGGAAGAAATAAATGCGGATGAAAGCCTGTTTTTCAAGATGGTTTCCGCTTGGGATTATCAGCCCGCTTTTTTTAAGCGTGATTTTCGGCCGTTGGCTCTTCGGCGCCGTTTTGCGCCACGGCATCATTTCCGAAAAATGGGACGGCCGGTTCGTTTCCGACCATTATCCGGTATTAGCCGAAGTTGTTGTTCGGGAAAAAGGATGAGGACATGCGGCTGTTAAAGAAAAATCGCCTGAGCTTTTCGATCCTCCTGCTCCTCCTGGTTTCTCAGTTTGTTCTCACCCCGTTTTCTTCCGGGTCCCTTCCGCCTTCGGAAAAATGGTTCTTGGTCACTATTGCCGATCAACCGGTCGGCTATATTCATGAGGTCTCATCCCGCAAAAGCGCGGGCGGGGGAGAGGTCCTTCTCAACACCTCGGACATGAAAATTGTCCTTAACCGCCTGGGGAGCAAGGTGGAGATGCAGTTCGCCACGGAGGTCGAGGAAACCGGAGAGGGGCTTCTGAAAAAGGTCAGCTATGATATGCGCGCCTCGCTCATGTCCACGCGGACAGAGGCCGTCGTCAAGGATAAGGCCATCGAATTTCGGACTGAATCCGGCGGCAAGAGCTACGCCCGGACCATCCAATATTCCGGCACGCTTCTCGGGCAGGAAGGCATCCGGCTCCTTTCCTCGAAGAGCCTCAAGAGACCCGGCGACGCGGTGGAATTCCAGACTTTTGCGGCCGAGCTCGAGGCCGTCAGTAAAGGAAGCCGGAAGGTCCTTATGGCAGAGATGCTTCGTCTGGGGGGGAAAGACATTCCCACGCTCAAGGTCGAGGAATTCATCGAAGCGGCCTCGGTCAAGAGCACGGCCTGGCTGAACTCCGATTACGAGGTCGTCAAGCAGGAGACGTCAACGCCATTCGGTCCCGGCGTCTTTGTTCTCGCGGACAAAGCCAGGGCGCTTCAGGCCGCGGCCGGGACAGAGCTCCCGGCCGAGATGTACGAGCGCTCGATTATCCGCTCCAACATCCGGCTGCCCAAGGCGCGGGGTCTGGAATACCTCAAGGTCAAGCTGGTTCATAAAGATCCCGGCCTTGGTTGGCCCGAGATCAAAAGCTTTTATCAGAGCATCGTGTCCAAGGACCGCGAGACGCTCGTCCTGGAAATCAAGCGTCCGCGTTTGCCGAAAACGGCCCCGTTCCCAGTTTCCATGAATGGGAAGAACCGCGAGTATTTGCAGCCCAACGCCTACGTTCAATCGGATGAGCCCCGGATCCGATCGCTCGTCGGGGATGTCATTGCGGGCGAAAAGGACCTTTTCAAAGCGGCCTTGAAGCTCGAGCGCTGGGTCTCGGAGAATATGACGTTCGACCCGGGCATCGCCCTCGCGCCGTCCTCTGAGATCTTCCAGAACCGGCGCGGGACCTGCCTGGGCTATGCCACTCTCCTGGCGACGATGGCCCGGGCCGCGGGAATCCCTTCGCGCGTGGTCATGGGCTATGTCTATGCGCTCGGCATGTTCGGCGGGCATGCCTGGACGGAAATTCTGGTCGGGGACGACTGGATCCCCGTGGACGCGGCGATCGTCGCCGAGGGCGTCGCCGACGCGGCGCGGCTATCCTTCAGCACCGCCTCGATGTACGAAGGCGCGGGCTCGCTCAGCGGGGCCGGTCCGCAGCTCTTCGGCCGGGTTGATATTAGAATCCTTGAATACGCGGCCGCCGACGGGAGAAAGATCGTCGTGCCTGAAGGAACATTTCCCTATCGGGTCAGAGGAGATATTTATGAAAATCCCTGGCTTGGCTTGACGCTCAAGAAGCCGGCGGGTTTCAAATTCGCAAAACTCGACGCCGTCTGGCCCGATCCGGCCGTCGTTGCCCTGGAAGGGCCCGGCGGGGCAAAAGCAGAGCTTCAACAGTATTATCTTCTGCCGTGGAAAGAGAATGACCGGTCGGCCGGCGAGATCATAGGAAGGCTGGATATCAGGGCCAGGACGGAAATAGGAACGCGGAACGGCCTGCCCATGTTTTCCGTGGCGAGCCCGGCCAAAGCCGCACTGGTGATCATCGATAAGCCCGAGGCCTGGGTCCTGGTCGCGGAGGGCAAGGACGCGCCGAAGCTCTTGGATTTGATCGCATCCAGCCTGAAGTTTAAGCTGTCTGTTAAACCGACATCGCGATGAACCACTGCCCCGCGAAGTACGTGCTCAGGATGAGGGCCTGGGCGAGCCTGAATTTTTTGGCAAAGCGGTTGAGCGCCAGCGCCGAATCCGAAACAACAAAAAGGATTCCCCCGAGAAAAGCGAAGAAGGCGTTTGTTCCACCGCCCTGGATAAAGCGTTCGGCGGCAAGCCCGGCCATCGCCGTAATGACGAGAATATAGAGAACCACCGGCGTTTTCATCCGGCCGAGATACGGAA
>JALHTW010000098.1 GCA_022866045.1 Candidatus Aminicenantota bacterium
CATCCTTTTTCTGAAGTCTCAATTTGGCCGGGATATGTTCGCCCTTCTGGACAAAGATTTTCTCCCTGCTTTTGATCCGGACGATATAGTCGGCGACGGAGGAGTCGATTTTTTTCAGGAATGTGCCCGGGTAGATGCCCATCCAGAACATCAGGATGATGACCGGCACGAAATAGGCGATCTCCCGTCTGTTCATATCCTTGAATGAAAGGACGTTTTCGTTTGTGATCGGCCCGTGCATAATCCTCTGGAACATCCAGAGCAGATACGCCGCAGACAGGATGACGGTGGAGACGCTGAGGATGGCATAGACCCTGTTTGAAGCGAAAATGCCGAACAAGCAGGTGATCTCGCCGACGAAGCCGTTCAGGCCGGGCAGCCCCACTGAGGAGAGCATGGTAACCATGAAGAACGCCGAGAAGACCGGCATCTGTTTGCTCACGCCCCCGAAATCTTTGATCTGCCTTGTGTGGGCCCTCTCGTAAAGAATACCGACGCACAAAAACAGGGCGCCCGTGCTCAATCCGTGATTGAGCATCTGGTAGATGGCGCCCTCCGTGCCCTCGATATTGAGCGAGAAGATGGCCAGCATGATCAGGCCCATGTGGCTGACGCTGGAATAGGCGACGAGCGATTTGATGTCCTTTTGGACGAGGGCCATTATTCCGCCGTAGATGATGCCGATGAGGGCCAGAATGGACAAGACCGGGAGGAACGTTTCCAAGGCGTCGGGGAAAAGGGGGATGGCGAAACGGAGAAAGCCGTAGGCGCCCATCTTCAGGAGCACGGCGGCCAGGATGACCGACCCTGCGGTCGGCGCTTCGACGTGGGCGTCGGGAAGCCAGGTGTGGAAGGGGAACATCGGCACTTTGATGGCGAAGGCGAGAGAGAAGGCCAGAAAGAGCCAGGTCTGAAGGCGGGGGTTGAGCAGCATCTGGTAGTAATCGTAAATATTGAGGGAATAGGTCCCTGTGGCTTTATAAAAAAGAATGTAAAGGACAAAGATGGCCACGAGCATCAGAAGGCTCCCGAGCATCGTGAAAAGGACGAATTTCATCGTGGCGTAGATGCGGCGCTTGCCGCCCCAGATGCCGATGAGAAAATACATGGGAATGAGCATAGCTTCCCAGAAGACATAAAACAGGAATAAATTCAGTGAGACGAAAACGCCGATGATGCCCGTCTCCAGGATGAGCATGAAGATGAGGTATTCCTTGAGGCGATCCTGAATGGAGGACCAGGAAGAGACGAGGGCGATGGGCAGGAGCAATGTCGTCAGAAGGACAAGGAAAAGGCTGATGCCGTCGATCCCGAGATGATATTGGATGCCGTAGCCCAGCCAGGCCGTTTTTTCGACGAACTGCGGGCCGCTGGACTGGGCGTCAAAATCGAAGTAGAGGAAGAGCGAAACGGCAAACACGATGATGGTCATGGTCAGAGCGACACCGTAAAGAAGGTTCTTGTTGTCTTTTGGCAGGAAGATCAGGACAAGGACGCCGGCCAGGGGGAGGAACGTGATCAAACTGAGAAGGGGAACGCTCATGGCTTAAAACAAAAGAACTCCTATGAAGATTACGATACCGAGAAGAAAGATCAGGGCATAGTCTTTAACCAGCCCCGTTTGAAGATAGCTCAGAATTTTCCCGAAAAATCCCACCGCTGAGGCCGAGTTATTGACCGTTCCATCGACGACCTTAAGGTCGAAATGGGCATAGATCCATTCCGAGCCCGTGATGAGCGGGTTGATGACAGCACCGTCGTAGATCTCGTCTACGTAATATTTGTTGTAAATAAGTTTATAAATGCGCGGGAAGCGGGCGACCAGACCATGAGGGATCCCGGGTTTCTTTAGGTAGAACGTATGGGCGATGAAGATCCCGAGGAGGGCGACGACGACTGAGATGAGAATGAGAAACCATTCTGTTCCCAGGCCGAGATGTCCTTCCGCCGCAGGCTTTATCACCGGCTCAAGGAAACGCCCGAAGACGTCCGCTTTTTTGCCGAGCACGGCGGGGAGCCCTACATATCCCGCGGTGATCGAAAAAAAGGCCAGGATGGCCAGGGGCACGGTCATGACCTTGGGCGATTCGTGGAGATGCTTTTTCGCCTCCGGGTCCAGCCGCTCGACTCCATAAAACGTAAGGAAGATCAAACGGAACATATAGAAAGCCGTCATGACCGCTCCGGCAAGCCCGAGAACCCAGATGACATATTGTCTTTGGCCGAAAGCCCGGGTCAGGATCGCGTCCTTGGAAAAGAACCCTGAAAGAAAGGGAACGCCGGCGATGGCCACGGCCCCGACGAGGAATACCGGATAAGTCCACGGCAGATACTTTTTCAAGCCGCCCATCCTGCGCATGTCCTGCTCGCCGGACAGGGCATGGATCACGCTTCCCGCGGCCAGGAACAAAAGGCTCTTGAAGAAGGCATGGGTGTAGAGATGAAAAATGCCCGCGGCATAGGCTCCGACGCCGCAGCCGATGAACATATAGCCGAGTTGGGAAATGGTCGAATAGGCGAGGACGCGCTTGATATCATTTTGGACCAGGGCCATCGTCGCGGCAAAGACGGCCGTCAAGGCCCCGACCAGGGCGATGATCGGACCGACTGTCCCGGAAAATGTGTACAGCACGTTCAGCCGGGCGACCATATAGACGCCGGCTGTGACCATGGTCGCGGCATGGATGAGGGCGCTGACCGGGGTCGGGCCTTCCATGGCGTCCGGAAGCCAGACATGGAGGGGAAGCTGGGCTGACTTTCCGCAGGCGCCGATAAAAAGGAGGATCGCGATCAGGGTCGCCAGGCCTTGGCTGAGAAGGCCGTTTCCGACGGCGGCCGCGATGGCGGAGAACTCGGAGCTTCCCACCGTCATGACGAGGAAGAGGATGCCGAGGATGAATCCGGCGTCGCCGATGCGGTTGACGATGAACGCTTTCATCCCGGCCTTGGCCGCGGAGGGCTTTTCGAACCAGAATCCGATGAGCAAATAAGAGCAGAGTCCGACGCCTTCCCACCCGACGAACATCAGGACCATGTTCGAAGCCAGGACGAGGACGAGCATGGCGAACGTAAAAAGGTTCAAATGGGCGAAGTAGCGCGTATAGCCCTTATCCTGGGACATATAGCCCACGGAATAAATGTGGATCAGAAAGCCGACGCCGGTCACGACCAGGGCCATGATGGCCGACAGAGGATCGAATTGGAACGAAAAACCAGCTTTGAACGCACCCACTCCGATCCACGAAAAAAGGGTTTTAATCAAAGGGCCGTGTTCGGGGGACGTGTTGAGGAGACCGAAGAAGGAAAAGGCAGCCAGGCCGAAAGAGACAAAGACCGCCCCGCAGGCCTGAAACGAAACATACCGTTTGGGAAGTCTCCGCCCGAAAAGGATCAGGACGAGCGCGCTCGCAGCGGGGACGAACGGGATCAGCCAAAAGATTTCCGTCATGTCAGCCTTTCATCGAGCGCATGTCTTCGGTCTTGATGGATTTTTTTTGGCGGAAAATGAGCATAACGATCGCCAGCCCGATGGCGGCCTCGGCGGCAGCCACAGTGATGATGAAGAAGACGATCACCTGGGCGTCCAGAAAATTCGACGATTTCGCCAGGGCGAGAAAAGCCAAGTTGGCCGCGTTGAGCATGATCTCAACGGCCATGAGCTGTGTGATCAGATCTCTTTTGAGGAAGAAAGCGATGATGCCCAGGACGAAAAGGACGACGCTCAAGAGGAAAAAATAGCTGGCCGGGATCATTCTTTTTCTCTCTTCTTCACCAGAACGATAGCGCCGACAAGGGCGGCGATGATCAGGACCGAAGTGATCTCAAAAGGATAAAGATACTTCGTGAACAACAGCCGTCCGATGTCCGTCGGGCTGGTTCCGGAAGAGAAAGCCGCCGTATACGGCATAGGGGGGGTGCCCAGAACGGCAAAAACGAGCTCTGCGAGAAGAACGACGGAGATGACCGCCGAGACGGCGAGGGTCCATTTTTTCCTTTCGGGGGAGATCCCTTTGCGGAGGTTGATCATCATGATGACGAAAATGAAAAGAACCATGATCGCGCCGGCATAGATGATGATCTGAACCACAGCCATAAAAGGGGCTCCGAGCATCCCGAACAAGCCTCCAAGACAGGAAAAGGCCAGAACCAGGAAAAGGGCGCTGTAGGCCTGGTTCTTGGAGATGATCATGCCCAGGACGGAACCCACACAAATGACGGATAAAACAAAAAAAAGTAATATCATCATTTTAGGTTGTCATATTATATTTTTTGAAAATAGTGGAGTCAAGATAAAATTGGGGACGCATGACCAATTTCAAGATTTTTTTTGACTCCATGAGACCGTGAAATATTGGAAAATTCGGTCGGCGTGTCCGAAAAAAAGCAGCAGGATGTTTTGACAAATCAAAGATTTTTGATATAATGACGGCTGTGATTGCGGGGTAGAGCAGCCTGGTAGCTCGTCGGGCTCATAACCCGGAGGTCGCTGGTTCAAATCCAGCCCCCGCTACCATCTTGAAATCGAGATTTCCCCTTATAAACGAGGCCCGGCGCCTCGTTCTTCCTTTCAGTCCCTTTATCTTAATTTTGGCGTAATTAGGTCGAGATGGACACACCAGGGTCACACGGGGAGAGGTGCGCCTTCACTTTGATACGCGATCCCCGACGGCTTTGATCCTGGCGGTGAGAATTATTCCCGTCTTCCAGCGTCCTTCACCATGAGGCTATATTTCGCCGTCACGGCGTCCCTTTCATCGGGAAGGTCGGCGATGACCCCGCCTTCCCCGCTTCATTGCCGCGCCGCATGTTTCTTGAAAAGCTCAAACACGTCTTCGAAGCCTTCCTGTGCGGCCACGGAGGTAAACGCCCATTACTATTCGCTCCAGAACTCTAGCCAGTAGACTCGGCCGTGTTTTTTGATCATACATTACACCGGAAATGAATATTTCGGATTGAGCTACGCATTCTATTCGTAAGTAGAAAAGAATGAGGTTTTTCTTTATTCAATAATATCGAATCGCCATTTGTAGTCGCGCATCACGCCCAATAAGTCTTTATATTCAATCCCATAATTTCGACAAACAATAGGGATATTTGTTCGTTTTGAATTCGGGTGTGGGAGTTCATAAGTGACGACGCATACATTGTTTAATTTTGCCAAGGCAACTACAAAAGGATCTGAGGAGGACCGCCTCCCTCCTTGTTCAACCAATCTCGGGAAAGCCGCTAAAATCTCCTGTACCTCGCATTGAATTGATTCGTCAATTTCGATGAATAAGTTCTTCTGTACCTTCGCCCATCTATATACATCGTCATCAATCCTCTTTAGATCGTCGAGAACTACTTTTGACGAAACGATATCACCGGCAAGAATTACTCTCTCGATCTTGGTCCAAAGCGGAGAAAATAAGTCAGGAGGAAACCTATTCTGCCAGGGTTGAATAAATGCGCTAGTATCAAAACAATATTTCAATCCCTACCCCCGGAGATCAGAAGAAATCCATATTGATAGCCGCTTCGATATTTGGCAAATGTTTGAGTTTTACATCAAGATAATTCGATACTGTGCATGCAGTAATTTTTTCTTGATAATAAGTCCTCAGCACTAAACCCGTATAAGATCTTCCCGAATTAGCGACAACCGTGACTGAGGGAGGGGCGTATCCCGGCTTTTTCCCCTTTATTTTCATCCTCTTTTGGAAGCTTTCAAGGTATTCAACGCGTTTTTCTTTATAGAGTTTTTCTGTTATTGCACCGTTAATCAAGAATCTGCGGAGAATCACTTCGCGGCTTACCTTATATTTATTTGATAGCCTCAGAATTTCTTGATCGTGCAGCGACTTACCTTCAGATACATCATTAAAAATCTTTTCTAGCCTTAGCGTTTCAGTTGGCACGAGTACTTCGCCAGCTACTCTATTACAAAATATTTCCGTAGTAAGATTGGTATCGTCTATATCGCAGAGCCCCTCATCGCTTAGAACCAAATGAACTAATTCGTGGATTATGGAAAAAATGCGCGGCGTAACATCATCTGACGAGTTAAGGACAATAAGCGGGAGTTGTTTTTCGCTTATCGAAAAAGCGCGCATTTCGTTTTTTGGAATTCTTTGTGCTTGAAAAACGAGTACACCAAGATTCTCGATAGCTCGCCGCCATTTGTTATACGCTTGGTATGTGCTTATCCAATCAAATTGTTCGCCGATCTCGATTCCGAGTTTGCTTCTTAGTACCTTTGATAATTGGGCAGGATCCTCGTCCAGAGAAGCACTCAGATCGAATGGGGGGATTTTTTCCCCGATAAGTTCATATAATTCTATCGCGTTTGAGCGGCGTTCTTGGGCTCTCCGAATTTCGTATAAAAGCTGAGGGCTCAATGATTTATTTTTATCGCCGTAGAGTTTTCTATAATCATGAGGGACCTTAAATTTTTTTGGCGGCGTTGAGAGATAGAAGACTGCGAGGGGTCTTTTATATATCTCGGCGAGATTTCTTAATTGAGTTATCGTTAGGGGAGTCTTTCCAGATTCCCACTCAGCAATTTTATCGGGATTTGTATGATTTTTTTTTGAAACTAATTCAATAGATAATCCGGCAGATTCTCGTGCCCATACTAAAAGCTCCGGCTTGACGAGAGCCATCACTTTTATTTTCATATTATTTGGCCCTCTTTATGAACAGATTTATAGCATACGAATGAAGAAGTGTCAAAAATTCTTTACCCCTTCGGCGGGAATGGATCCTTGCCGTAGGTCCGTTTTTCTTGGAATGTCCCATCTTTCTTGAGGATTTTCAACTGGCCGAGTGGCTGGTTCTTCGCGATATCCCGGCTGAAGTCGACGGCGTCCTTCTTATTGTCGAAGGTCTTGACCGGCCGCTTGGCGCCTTCCTTTTGGATCTTCCAGGCCGTCACAGCGTCCCCTTAATTGGGAAGGCTAGCGATGCCCCGGCCTTCCCCGCCTTATTGCCCGACCGCCGCGGCTTCGTCTTTGTCGATCGCTCTGGTTCACACGCTTTGCTGGCCGCCCGGCTCTGTTGGCTCCTCAGACTCGCCACCTGGCTTGTCTGTCGAAGATTCCCTTGTGCGTCTGGTTGCTTTTTCGTAGAAACGACGGACTCGGCTCTGAGCCTTTGCGGCCTCTTCTCCATCAAGAACGTCCCGTTTTAGCACCTCGTTGCTCAGAAGTTGTGTGATCTCCTCTGGCGTGACAAGCACACCGGCTGAGAGCTTCCGTAATTCGCGACGGATGACGCCAACGACCTCATCACCGAGCATAAGAGCGCCCAGAATAAACCGGTTGAACGTGAGAATCTTCTCGTGAAACTCCTCGCGTGCGTCTTTGACCAAACCTTCTTTGCAGAGGATGAAGAGTCTTTCCTGATGCTCTTCATTCTTCGGGTCAAGTTCGGCGAACGTGAACTCACAGACAAGATCATAGGCGATTGGCATTCCGCCCCGGATTTTGTAGACTTGCCATACCAGCCCGCTTGTGAGGATGACCCAGGGGACCCCCTCCCTGGCGCCGTAATCAATGGCCTGACGCAAGTGGAATTCCTTGAGTCCGGATCCGATTGCCTTCACCTCGATTAAGAATTCGACCTTGTTATCGAGCTTAATGGCTAGGTCGCAGTAGGTTCCGCGAATGGCGAACTCGCTGGTGACTTCCAGATGTTTGTCATATCCGAATACTTCCGCCAGCATATCCCTGATAATGGAAACTGTGTCAGATTCGTTCACGTCTCGATCTTTGGCAAGTTTGAGTACTTGCTGAAACTTGCCAATTGATCGCGCCAACCGATCGCCAACTCGTTTCGGTATCATCTTTGCATCCTCCTTTCTTCTC
Source organism: Candidatus Aminicenantota bacterium (assembly GCA_022866045.1). Taxonomy (GTDB): domain Bacteria; phylum Acidobacteriota; class Aminicenantia; order Aminicenantales; family UBA4085; genus JALHTW01. Next base: position 7,845 of record JALHTW010000098.1, read on the forward strand.
CTTTGCTCTTTCAATCCAACACTTCATAAAAGATTCGATCCGCTGCTTCCCCAGTATCCTTCAGGACCGGGTCCGGCTAGCCGTAGCTTGAAGCGGCATGATCCGTCCAAAGCTCAGCGTCCAGGACTTCGCCCGTCATGATGTTTCTGATTTTTATGATTCCTCCCTCCCTTATCTTAATTTCCATTATATAAAAAAAACTCGACATTAGATATATAATTAAGCACTGGAGTCTTAGATGCCAAAGGCTGAAATTTATACATGGGACGGGATGCCAGCGAGAATCCTTAGACGCCGGCCGCCGGGAGGCGTCAAGCCCAGAAAGAAAAAGCCCAGGAAAAAAATTTCTGATAAAGGGATTACTCGTCTCACCAAAAAACAGCGTAAAGCTCTTACGAATTACATGGAGCAGGGATTTAAGGGCCAAAAGAAAGCTCTGGAAGCTGCCGGATATTCTGGACTTAATCCTGGTCGGGACATGAAAAGATTGATGGCCAGGAAGCCGATCATCGTTGAGCTTGAAAAGAAAGGCGTCAACGATGAGAAAATCGCTACGGTCATGGCCGAAGGTCTTGACGCAATGAATGCAATGAAGCCCGAGATGCCGGATCATCATGCCCGTATTAAATTCGTATCTGAAGCGAACCGAGTCCTGGACAATTATCCGGCGACTAAATTTCAACACGAAGAAAGAATCATCACCATAAACCTCACCAAAGATGACATAGAGGCGCTCCAGAAATTTTATGAATTGACGAGGAACGATGCTCCAGATTAATGCGCCCAGGGACCTCCTCGGGATCTCCAGTTTTAGCGATTTTGCCCCCAATTTGTCCACAATTTATCTACGACGGCTGTTGAGATAATGGAACGCGCCGCGTTAATTCAGTCGTTTTAGAACGCCATTGGCACGAGGGTATAAGTCTGTCATAGCGATTTAGGCCGCCCTCCCTTGCACATAAGGAGTCAGCATGTTATCTTTTTCTTAGAAGTCAATCTTAGGGGCTTCATCTTCAATAGGAGGGCTAATATGGCAGATATAACCAAACGGAGGAACGGAGAACTTCTTCGAGTTGTTGTTTCAATATTGTGGGATAAGCCTGATGGGATGCAGGCTAAAGAGGTTTTGGAGGCCGTCCCCCATAAGATTGCTTTGACCGCGTATGAGAAAGGTAGCTGGGCTTCATCTCCGGACACACCCAGGTATAGAAAAATCGTCCGCTTTGCCACAATTGGATTGGTTAAGGCAGGTTGGATGGTTAAATCTAAGGGTGGATGGATTCTCACCGACGAGGGGAGGTCGGCATTCAAGAAGTATGCCGACCCTGAAGAGTTTTTTAGGGAGGTTGACCGCCTCTACTATGTGTGGAAGAGAAGTCAACCAGAAGATGAAACGGAGCCTCCCGTTGGAGGGGAAGAAAGAGCAGCAATAACATTCGAAGAAGCCGAAGAGAAAGCCTGGGAACAGGTGCAAGCTTACTTGAAATCGATGAATCCTTATGATTTTCAGGAGCTGGTAGCCGACCTGCTAAGGGTTATGGGCTACCATGTATCGTGGATTGCACCTCCTGGGAAAGACCGGGGCGTAGATATCATTGCTCATACAGATCCCTTGGGAACTAGCACACCTCGTATCAAGGTTCAAGTAAAGCGCAGAGAAGAATCAACCAAAGTGGATGGGCTAAGGTCTTTCTTGTCTGTCCTCGGCACCGACGACGTTGGGATTTTCGTTTCGACGGGGGGATTCACAAGTGACGCTATGGAAGAAGCCCGCAGCCAAGAGAGTCGTAAGGTCACGCTATTAGACTTGCAAGCGGTTTTTGACTTGTGGGTTGAACACTACGGTGATTTAAGTCAGGACGCACGCCGACGATTGCCACTAAAACCTATCTACTTCCTTGCGCCGGAGGAATAGAGATGACACCCCTATGGGAACTTTACTTGCTGCCCCCTCCTCGTGATATATGTCACCTGCTCTCCGACTTCAAATATTTTCTTAAAAGGCCGTTCCGTATTCTATGCGTTCAGGTTTATAGCTGGGCCTGATATCGTGCTATAGTTTGTTGTGCGCTTTCCAGGACGCAAAAAAAGGTATTCTTTTTCAAAGAAGAGGGACCTTCGCAATAGACTGATCTAGTTTAGCCATCTAGTCCTCAATTAGTCCCCATTTTAAGGGGACAAGTCAATTCAATTAGCCCTCTGGGCTTCAAATCCAGCACGGTTTCTAACGTCTGATACCGTATTTTCAGCGCTTTTCAGCCGAATTTGTGACATATTTGTGACACGGGGAGGGGCCTGTATTTTATAAGCCCCTGGACGTAAGTTTGACATTGACGATCCTTTATAATCTAATTAACAAGTATTAGGAGGGAAGATGAGGAAAAAAATTTCTTGTTTTCAATCTCTCGTCCTATGTTTATCTTTTTTTTCAATTTTATCTTTTTCGGAATTTTCATTTTCCAAAGATACAAAAGCAAGAGTGATTCATGAGAGAGCTGAAATAAAACTTAAGCCAAGCATGGAGAGCCAGACCATATTATTTGCACCCCTCGGTTCAGAATTTGATGTTGAAGAAAGAGTCGGAGAATGGTTAAAAATAAAGCTTCCTCCCAATAAGGATGGGATAATTCAAACCGGCTATATTAATATATCTTATGTCGAATATAAGCCTGAAGTCGAACTCCAGAAAAAAAATATTTTAACTCCTCCAAATTTGGAGATAAATCAAAGAGCTCCAATTCGGGACGAGAATTACCTTAATTGGTCCGGAAGATTATCAAAAGCGAAGGCAAAAGTTACCACGGGATCAATTATTACGTTTGTTGGGGCTGTTATTTTAGCCCCCTCAGTAGCTTATACTTTTTATAATCAATGGCCAAGTAGTATAGAGGCAAGAAGTTCTCTTTCGGGTGGAGCGTGGACTATTGTGATAATCGGAGATGTTTTAGGCGTTGCTGGTCTCGTCGGTGGTCTTGCTTTAATAACTTCAGGATCTTCTCAAGTGTCCATATTAAAAGAAGAAGGCCAAATAAAAGGATATTTAAGTGCGGGAGTGATTCCAAAGTTTAGAGCCGTAGGTTTTCAAATAGGCGCAGCTTTTTAGGAAGGGACAATGAACATTCAGAAGTTTTACAGACGCGGAAGAATCATCCTGGCCGCCTTCACCATCCCCGCATCCATTCAAGGGGAAGGCCCGCCCTAGAGCATCCTAGAGCGATTTGGGGCCTTTTTTTGAAAGCCGTCTAATACTATGGCCCGGAACCATCCAAACTATACGCCGGACGAAAAAAGCGCTCCCGACGCGATTTAAAGCCATTCCACAACTAGGCCCTACTGTTGACCAAAAAATTGGGTGGATTGCCGACGTTTCCATTCCCGTATTAATAAAACTCATTGTTTTTCACGTAGGACGAACGAACTCCCCTCTTTCGATGCCGGACACACGGACCGGAGGTCGCCCGCCCTAGCTTCATTTTTCGATATCATTCAAAAAAGAATCGATATCGACGAAATCAAGGTTTTTCCCTTCCGATCTTATGATATATACTTTTCCTAAATAACGTTTTTCTTCGTCTAGGAAATTATCGTTTTGGATTAAGCAAAGGGATATTGGATTTTCAGAATCGGACTTTCCGCATTTATTTCCGGAAAGAATGTGAATATATTGATAATTATCCGGCTTTCTAAATTCAATCATCACGCGACAACGGCCATATTTCGATACAGCCGCATGGAAGATAGAATTGATCGAGTATCTGCTCTTATCCATTTCGAATATCTCCTTCCTCCCTTTCTTTAATCCCCAGGCTCTTTGATCTCAAACTGCTCCCCATCCTTCCCTCTGAACTTCTCGGCCTTCTTGAACGTCTTATCGACCTGCCGGATCGGCGGCATATCAATCTTCTTCCCGGCCAGCAGTTCGGCGATGGAAACGAAGGTGACGGATCATGTTTGGAATATTAAGGAAATCTTGGGACTGCTAACTTAATCCCAAATTTTCCAATTTTTCATTTGCAAGACTTTTTAGGGCCACATCAATTGTTTTGGTGCGATATTCGGAAAAATATCTACACTTTCTTGATTTATGTAATCGACCAATAAGAGATTGAAATCTATCCGCTTTCAATCTACCTATGTATTTAAACCCATTTTGGGGATCATTTATTTTTTCTACAATTTTGTCTCTACCTAAAATATCCGGCTTAGAGGCATCAATATAAGAATAGTTTTCTTCTAAACATCCTTGTTTTTTATCAACATAATCATCTTGGACTACACGAATCCTAAATTGTTTATTACAGGTATCTTTATTTCTTGTGAATACAAAAAAAATGAATGAATCTAAATATCTGCTAGTAAAAATCTTAAATTTTCGTTTCTGTTTGCCAGATGCTTCTTCAATAGATTTTTTGTCATCATGAATATCCGATTTTTTCAGGCCATTTATAATAATTAGCGACAAGTCCACTTGTTTTAAGTAGTTAAATCAATCTTTTTATTTAATCCCTTGCTATTACCTATTGTCGCCCCAATTTTTTTCATGGGAATAGTTTCATAAGAAATTTTAGATAAGGCCTTCGCCCCTAATCCTTGCAATTCTCCGAGAACTTTGTCGATAAGTTTTTTTTCTTTGGAACTTAGTTTCCCAAATTCTATATTTTCTGCGCTTGAATTAAATGTATACACTATATATTCATCCCCCATCGGTGAATATCCAGGCATTTCTTTAACGATCTTATTTTTTGCCAATTCGTTTAAATAATCATAAATTTTCCTGCTAAATGGCCCAAATAAATATCGTTCATATTCGAAATCAGATATTTTTGCTTTTGTTTCTTTGATAGAGACCAGGTCTATCAGATAAGAAAGTTTCATTAAGATTGTTACTGTTACTTGGGTATATTGTTTCGTAATGTATGATAGGAATTGTAATGTTTTAGGGTTAATCACTATAATCCCCCATTGTTTTTCTCCCGACATCTAATCTAATATCACAATATCGCTGGCAATACAACCCCGCCTAAATAATAAACTCCGAATGACAAATAAAGAATCCCCCCATTTTTTTCAAACTGACCCACTACCGGAATTTTGCATAAGTTCTACTATTTACAAAGAGCTTTATTAGTTCTATCCTAAAATAGGGGTCTTAGATGCCAAAGGCTGAAATTTACACATGGGACGGGATGCCGGCGAGAATCCTTAGACGCCGGCAGCCGGGAGGGATCAGGCCCAGAAAGAAAAAGTCAAATAAAATTTCTGATAAAGGGATTATTCGTCTCACTAAAAAACAGCGTAAGGCTCTTACGAATTACATGGAGCAGGGATTTAGGGGCCAAAAGAAAGCTCTGAAAGCTGCCGGATATTCTGGACTTAATCCGACTCGCGACATGAAAAGACTTATGGTCAGGAAGCCGATCATCGTTGAACTTGAAAAGATGGGCGTCACAGATGAGACAATCGCTAAGGTCATAGCTGAGGGCCTTGAAGCCAGGCATCCCATGAGGCCGGAGATGCCGGATCATCATGCTCGGGTGAAATTCGTTTCCGAAGCAAACAGGCTTCTTGGCAATTATGCTCCGACTAAATTTCAACACGAAGAAAGAATCTTCAATATAACCCTCTCTGCCGAGGACGTAAAGGCTCTCCGAGAATATTGCGATATAACGAGGAATCCCGATGATAAACATTGAGGTCCTCGGCGATCTCCCTCGGAATCTAACGAAGAACTGATTTAGCCAGATCCGCCACTTGAGTCGTTGACGGGGATTTAGAACGGCGTTATATTATCCTCGGAGGGAGGGAATCTAAATGAAAAAGAATGTATTTTTGTTAGCCTTATTTTTAGTCCTTTTTTCAGGATGATGGGGGAACAGGCAGCCGAGAAGACATTGAAGATCCAGAGCGTTATGCGGCGTTATCCCAAGATCGCGGGCCTGGAAGTGAAGCGGGGCCGGGCCAGTTGGTCTTTGACGAAGGGCAAGGCTTGAGTGAATTCTACAATATGACAAGGGGGAGACAATGAAAATTCAAAACTCGAAGAAGCGGGAAACGATTGGGATACTACTATTGATGACAGCTTTGATATGTGGCGGCTGTCGAAACAATAAGCTGCAGGCTTACGAAACCATTCAAGAGGCTTCGTCAAAGGGAGATCTATCAGACGTTAAAAGGCACCTGATACGCGGTGCGGACGTGAACGCCAAGGATAAAAATGGCGATACGTCGCTTCTCTTGGCCAGTATTTTTAACCATAAGGACGTGGTCAAGTTTTTAATCGCAAAAGGTGCGATTGTGAACGCCAAGGACAAAAATGGCGAGACCCCGCTACATAGGGCCGCTCTTGCGGGCCATAAGGACGTGGCCGAGTTGTTGATCGCCAAAGGGGCGGACGAAAACGCCACTACCTCCAGTGGCGCTACGCCGTTGCATCTAGCTTCTGGTTTAGGCCGCAAGGACGTGGCAGAGCTGTTAATCTCCAAGGGTGCGGACGTGAACGCCAACAACAAAAATGGCGAGACCCCGCTACATAGGGCCGCTCTTGCGGGCCATAAGGACGTGGCCGAGCTGCTGATCGCCAAAGGCGCGGACG
>JALHTW010000099.1 GCA_022866045.1 Candidatus Aminicenantota bacterium
TCCTCTGGCGAGAAGGAATTCGACGGCCTTGAAGGGATGACAGGTCGGGACAGACATGGATGGTGTCACCCCTATTTTAAGACAAGATGGGAGGACAGTCAATTTTCCATCAAATGGCTTGATTTTTTTTGTAGCTTGACTTTGCCCTGTCACCTACTCAAAAATAATAGACTCTAGATCCTTTGTCCGACTTATAAACATATATGGGGAGGATTCTCATGCCCATGCTTTCCGATGACCAACAGCGCCGGATCCGCGAACTATCCAGCTTGATCGGGAACACTCCTCTTCTGGCCTTCGAATTCACATACCGAGGAGAGAAGCGCGTCATTTATGCCAAAGCGGAAAATCTGAATATGACGGGCAGCATCAAGGACAGGATGGCCTTTCACATCCTCAAAAGAGGTTACGAACGAGGGGTGCTCACTCCGGGCAGCCTCATCATCGAGGCGACGAGTGGGAACACGGGGATCGCCTTTTCAGCCATCGGCCGGGCGTTGGGGCACCCCGTCTCTATTTTCATGCCCAATTGGATGAGCGCGGAGCGAATCAACCTCATCCGGAGCCTGGGGGCGACGATTAACCTCGTCAGCCATGAAGAGGGCGGTTTCTTGGGATGCATCCGCCTTTCGGAAGAACTGGCGGCCCGGACGCCGGGAGCTTTCCTCCCCCGCCAATTCTCCAACGAGGACAACGTCGAAGCCCATTCTTTGACTACTGGACCCGAAATCTGGTGGCAGCTCAACTTCCGGGCTTTGAGACCGGACGCCTTCGTGGCGGGCGTCGGTACGGGCGGGACCATTATGGGAGCCGGACGCTTCCTCAAAGAAAAGAACCCGAAGATCAAACTTCATCCCCTGGAACCGTCAAACTCCCCGACGATGTCAACCGGCTACAAGATTGGCAAGCACCGTATCCAGGGGATCTCGGATGAGTTCATCCCGCCGATCGTGAAATTGGACGGCCTGGACGAGATCATCGCTGTGGATGACGGAGACGCGATCCTCATGGCCCAGAAACTGGCGGCAGAGTTGGGCATCGGCGTGGGCATTTCTTCGGGGGCGAACTTCCTCGGCGCCCTGATCGCCCAGAACAAACTGGGCAAGGAGGCCGCGGTTGTGACGGTCTTTGCCGACGACAACAAAAAATACCTCAGCACAGACCTCCTCCGGCCAGAGCCCGTGAAGCCCGATTTTCTTGCGCCGGACATCAACCTTCTCGGTTTTCAAGGTTACAAGCGGGTCTGTGAAACCTGCTGCAAACCAGAGGAATGTCTGATCGAGCCGGGCCCGAGAGAAATCGCAAAACTGCCGGATTGTCCAAGACGTCCCGGCCAGGCGTGATCTGCCATGAACAAGATCTGGAGCTGGCGGCTTTCGATGTCGCTCGTCCTGATCGCCGCCTCAGCCCTCACGTACGGCCTGCACTATCTCATTTTTCGCGACCTGCGGCATATCTTTTTGTATCTTATCGGCGATATCGCCTTTATGTTCATCAATGTCCTGGTTGTCACTCTGGTTATCGAACAGATTTTTGCCCGCCGCGAAAAGCGGGCCCTGATGAAGAAACTGAACATGGTCATCGGCACCTTTTTCAGCGATATCGGCCTGGAGCTGACCAAAAAATTCGCGGTCTTCGTGGAAAACGCTGACCAGATCGGCCGACAGCTCGAATTCAACGCCCATTGGCAAAAAAAGGACTTCGACCAGGCCATGGAGGTCGCGAAAAACTTTTCTTATAAAGCCCGTGTCTCTCCGGGAACCCTCAGGGAGCTGCGTCAAATTCTCTTCGAACATCGGTCCTTTCTCATCCGGCTCCTCGAAAATCCCAATCTCCTCGAGCACGACCGCTTCACGGACCTCCTCTGGGCGGTGTTCCATATCATGGAAGAGCTGGGGATGCGGGAGGAAAGCCTCGAACATCTTCCCGAAGCCGATTACCTGCACCTCGCCGGCGACGTCAAGCGGGCTTATTCGCATATAGCGATCGAATGGCTGGCCTATGCGATGCACCTCAAGGAGAACTATCCGTTTCTCTTCTCGCTCGCAGCGCGGACCAATCCCTTCAATCAGGCCCCGTCAGCCGTTGTCAAAGAATAGGCTGGAATCATCAAGGCTATTCTGACCGTTCGTCATTTAAATAGAGGGGGGACGACTATCCGTTTTTTCTATACCCGCGAGCTCCTGAAGGACGAGGACGACGCCCTCCTGGAGGCCAAGATAATTGGCCGCACATAAGAACAGTTTGTCATCCCAAGAGACCTCTTCGCTGAGGTGCCGCCGGTCGGACTTGGCCCGGCCGATGAGGTCTTGGATTCCGGGCTTCCGGATCACTTCCCAGTAAAACTTACCCTCCGGAACTTCCAGGCCGATCATTTTCTTGAAGCTCTCGTTGGCCAGGGTTATCCGGCCTTCTTTATCGAATACCGTGATCGCTTCTGGCACGGAAGCGATCCTGTTGAGCAATTCTTCTTTTTGTCGGGAGGTCTCGTCGAAAAGCCGCGTGATCTGGCCGGCCATCCTGTCAAATGCCTCCCCGAGTTCATTGAATTCATCATTCCGGCTGAACGAGACGCGGACACCGAAATTTCCGGCCGCAGCCTGCCTGGAGGCCTTTGTGAGCTTATGGATCGGCCGCGTGAACTGGAGTGAAAAAAGCAGGGCTAAGACGAGCGAGGCCGCGGCCATGATGACCACGGTGCGTCCGATGGTCATCCGCAGGCTGTGTTGAAGGATGTTGATATCTCTCATCAACAGGCTCAGCCGCAAGACGCCTAGGCGACGGCCGTCTTGGTCTAAGGGCAGTCCTACGTAGAGCATCTTTTCTTCGACCGTGTAGCTGAATCTGCGGGATCGGCCGATCTTCCCCTCGAGGGCTTGCACGACTTCCGGACGGTATTTATGGTTCTCCATCTGCGCCGGATTTTTTGCTGAGTCGGCGACAACGCCTCCCTCGGTATCGATGACCGTGAGACGCGCATGGATTTCGGTGCCGATCTTTTTGAGAAAAGCGTCCAGCTCCTGCGGCCCTTCTTTCTCGAGAAGGGTGAGGATTCGAGCGTTCAACGCCCGGCCCACGTTCTCCAGTTCCAGGGCGAGGGTCTCTTCGTAGTGCGTCCTGATCGTCGAAAACGAGAACACCGATATCACGGCACTCATGACCAGAATGATGACGACGTAGCTTCCGAAGACCTTGAAAAAAATCGGTTTCTTCATCAGGGAAATCTCGGGGTCGGATTTCTCACCGCCCAGCTTCTAACGCTTTATATACCAAATAACCTCAGATGTAAACATAGCCCCACGAAGA
>JALHTW010000100.1 GCA_022866045.1 Candidatus Aminicenantota bacterium
GTAAAGTTACTTTGTTATTGCGAAATGACCAGCCCCATATGGGTGAAGGCGGCATCCCCGGAGATCGTGTCCTCGGCGAAGATGAAGATATAGAGTAGTATAAGAATTTACTTTTTTGCCCCGCACAACATACTTTCCTATTAAGCTCGGAATCGATACCTCCCATCGCGTAAAGAGGCTACTCCCGGCGGTGGATCGATGTCAACAGCACGAAAACAGCCTTAAAAGAAGCCGCCCGGCGCGGCCGAGAAGCCGCCGCCTTCCCACATCTTCACCGAGGTCGCGCTCATGGCGGCCGAGGAGAACGTGGACAATTTTTGAAAACAGTATCCCCTGGAGCGGGAGTCTATCGTCTTTCAGCCGGTGCGGCGGGGTTTCTTGTCCGGATATGCTCTCGAGTGCCGCTCTTCATGGCTCTTCGTGACTATTGACACCGCCATGCGGCCGGCCATATACTTCGGGCATGGAGAGACGGGGAGATTTATCGTCCGGAACGGGAATTCGCCTCGTCGTGGAAAAAGGAAACTCCTATCATTGGAACGGGAAATTTTCGAGGAGTGTGAATGACGATAGAAGAGGCGAGCATTCGGTGCCAAGGGTTGGGGTGAAGCCATGACGGATTCACCCTGGGAGAGAGAGGTTAGGAGAGTTCGAAAGGAGGATCAAAGCGAATGAAAAAGAAGATGTTCTTTCTTTTCCTGATCGTTTGTTTGTCGACCGTTGGAATGGCTTTCGCCCAGCTCACTCCGGTAGGGAAGATCACCGGAAAGGTTGTTGACAACCAGGGGAGTCCTCTTCCCGGAGTGACGGTCGGAGCCACCAGCCCCAAGCTTGTCGGAAAGGCCTCCACGGTCACTGATGGCAACGGAATATTTCGTTTAATGGCCCTTCCGTCCGGCACTTTTGAGATCACGTTTACGCTTCCCGGCTTCAGAACACTGATCCGCAATGGCATCGTTCTGGAACTGTCCCAGACGATGACCCTCAACGCGGCCTTGGAACAGGCCGCCGTCGAAGCCGAGGTCACGGTCATCGGCCAATCCCCCCTGATCGATGTCAAGAGCACGGTCAAGGAACAGACGATGACCAAGGAAATCTTCATGACCCTTCCCCGGGGAAGGAATTTCGATTCGCTGATCAGCACCATCCCCGGCGTCCAGAATGAGAGCATCACCGCCGGCCTCTCCGTGGACGGCGCGTCGGGCGCCGAGAACATGTGGTACGCCGACGGCGCAGACATCTCGGACTTTCATTATGGAGACCGCGGCCAGAGCATTGTTCTCGAGCTTCTGGATGAAGTCAAGGTCACAGCTTCGGGATACAACGCCGAGTTCGGGGGATCGTTGGGCGGCGTCGTCAACGTCATCACCAAGTCCGGGAGCAACGAGTTCCACGGTGAGATCATCGGCTATTACGACAACAACCGGACCTACATGCAGGGGAAATCTCGGGACTTCCTCGAGGCGGATCCCTACCAAAGCTACGTCTGGAGGTACGTCAACTACGACGATAAGTTCTTCAACGGCGGGAAGGACCGGGACAAATACGACCGATTCGAAGGCGTGTTCGGCCTCGGCGGCTACATCCTCAAGGACAAGCTGTGGTTCTACGGGACATTCAACCCGACCTACAGCTCGACGGACGCCCCGCGGGACTTCGCGAAGAGGCAGGGGCCCTTCCAGACGTTCACTCAGAAGAACAAAGGACTAGGCGGATCGATCCGGCTCTCGGCCGCCCCGGCCAAGGGCCTTCGCCTCTCGGCCAGCTTCATCAACAGCTTCACCAACTACCGTGGGAGCCTTCCCGGCATCTACGGCCTCAGTTCCTCCGCGACCGATTGGGCTCACATCGGGTTTGACTACCCGAACAAGAGCGCCTCGCTGACCGCGGACTATTCCATCGGCAACAACCTTCTCGTCAGCTACCGAGCCGGCTGGCACGAGCAGAATACGAATAACCAGCAGGTCGCCCCGTTCGATGGCACGACGTATTATTTCAGCAATACCAACACGATGTTCGCCAGCGATTCCTTCTTCGCCGCCAATCCCGACCTGATCAAGACGAGCGGATGGACGAACAGCACGCTGTACACGGAAACGAGGAGATACCTGCGCGGGAAGATCAGCAACAACCTGGACGTGTCCTACTACGCCAACTGGATGGGCGAACACGCCCTCAAGGCCGGCGTCGGCTACAACTATCTCTACGAGGACCGCTTCGACGGCTATGTCCACCCGCGGGAGAGCATCTACTGGGGCCAGAAGAACGACGCTCTGGGGGTCACCGTGGGGGCTGGGTCCGATCCGTCGAGCCCGTTCTACGGCAAGTACGGGTACTATCTCATCCGGAGCAACTACGTTTCGCCCTCCGGAAGCGTCTGGAATAACAAGAGCAACAACCTCTCGGTCTACCTCCAGGATTCCTGGACGTTCAAGGACAGGCTAACTCTCAATATCGGCATCCGGGCCGAGAGTCAGTACATGCCCTCCTTTACAGACAACACGTCTTACGAGGGATGGTCAAAAGATCCCGTCCGGTTCGGCCTGGGCGATACGATCGCGCCCCGGATCGGCCTGACCTACGACGTGTTCGGCGACTCCAGCCTCAAGCTCTTCGCCAGCTACGGGATCTACTACGACCTGATGAAGCTCTACATGGGCCAGCTCACCTTCGGCGGCACGAAGCGCATCGAGACCTACTACGCTCTCCAGGATCCGGACTGGACCAAGATCGCGGTGAGCGGTAAGGTCGACGACGAGGCGAGCCAAAAGGCCGGCAACACCTATGCCGGAAACATGGATTACCTGCCGCCGTCCCTCAACCGGGTCGATCCGGACATGAAGCCGACCGCCCAGCGGGAGTTCTCCTTCGGCGCCGAGAAGAAGCTGATGGAGGACCTGTCCCTGTCTGTCCGCTTTGTCCAGAAGCACTTGATTCGGACGATCGAGGACGTCGGCGTCTATATCTACACGTACTCCGCGAGCGGGGCCGTGTCGGTTTCCCAGGACTTCTGGGTCTGCAATCCCGGCTACGGCGTCTCCCTGCCGATCTCCCAGGGCGGCAAGTTCGTCGAGGACTACTGGCCCTGCCCGAAAGCGACGAGGGACTACATCGGCCTCAACCTCTCCGTTGAAAAGCGGTTCAGCAACAATTGGCAAGGCGGGATCAACTACACCCTGAGCCGCGTCTACGGCAACTACTCAGGGCTGGCCAGCTCCGACGAGGGCGGCCGGCTCGGCCCGAGCGTCGAACAGGATTTCGACCGCTGGTTCATGGGATACGACGGCCAGGGAAATGTGCTCGACGGCCCGCTCCCCCAGGACAGGACCCACTATTTGAAAGCGTACGGGTCTTATCGCTTCCCGTTCGGGCTGACCGTGGGGGCCGTCGCCTACGGAAGGAGCGGCCTGCCCCTGACGACCAAGGTCCTCTACAACTCCAAGTATTTCTACCCCCTGGGCCGGGGGGACTTGGGCCGGCTGCCGTTTACCTTCTGGGCCGATATCTATCTGGACTATACCTTGAAGATCGGGAGCAAACTGAGGGGATCCATCAACTTCCAGATCAACAACGTCACGAACACCGACACGATCCAGAGCAAGATCATGACGGCCGACAGGCAGAGCTTCACGGGCTATACCACACAAATCTTGGACGGGACATTCGCCCGGGACTTCATGTCCATCATCGCCTCGAGGGGCATCGCCCATCCGATGTATAACCAGCGGGACACCCTGTTCAGCACCTGGTCGGCGCGCCTGGGGTTCCGACTCTCCTTCTGATCAGATCGCGGCGGAAGCAGCACCTCAAAGAGCCCGTCCTTCCCATGAAGGACGGGCTCTTTTCTTGACATCCAAGGGGAGAGTTCTATACTCTTATTCCATCATTCAAAATAGTCTAGAGCCTTCTTGACGGCTCAAACGGCGAATGGAAGAGCGCTCTCTGATGGCCCGCGGTTGCGAAC
>JALHTW010000101.1 GCA_022866045.1 Candidatus Aminicenantota bacterium
GGAGGAGAACGCGCGTCCCGAAGAAAAGCGTCCGCCGTCCCGCGGCCTCTCTTAAAAGGCCCTCCGGGCCTACGGTTCGCATCAATCCCATCCTCCCTCCTCGTGGTGCAGGACGCCCAAATCTCCGAACCTTGGGTTGACGACATTGCTGAAGATCGAGCCGAAGGTATAGCTCAGGCTGACTTGGAGAAACAAGTTATAGTCCGTGCGCAGCTCCTTCCGGCGCAAAAGGATTTCTTCCCGGCTGGCGCCGCGGGCCGGCAGGGACAATTGATCCCGGATGCGCTCATACATCCCGTCGATATTGAAATCGAGGCCCTTGAAGATCCGGAAGGAGAGCTCGGTGAAAAACGCCAGCCTGTTAAAATTGAAATCGTGAAAATAATGAGATCCCTCGAGGCTTGAAGACAACGTCCCCCAAGGCTCCTTGATCTCCAGGGTAGCCGACAGGGATTGGCCGAGGAGACTTTCCTTGGTTTTATCATAGATCGTCTTCTCCCTGTACTTGACGAATTCATACCCGACTTTATAGAGAAACCGCAGCTGCCGCCGGGTCGACTCCGAATACGGGAAAAGGTCGTATTCAATGGCCGGGGCAGGCGTGATCTTGAAACGAAGGTTGCTGTAGGCGGAAGAACTCATGGTCAGGGCAATACCCACCGACCAGTGCTCGCCGAGGCTTTTGACGAACACCCCGCTGAAGTTCACACTGTCCGAGTCGCTGGTAATCGTTTCGTCTTCGTAATTGAACTCATCTTTTTGGTAACCCGTTGAAAACCCCGCCCGGAGTTTGATGTCGGGCGTCACTTTGTTGGCCGAAAAACTGAAGTTGATCGAGTCGGATTTTGTCTGGGATTCCCTATCGAACTCGCCGCCGACGCTCAGGCTGAAGACCCAGAACTTCCATCGGTCCACGACGTCGGTCGGCTTGACCTTTTCTTTGAAGGAGACGGTGATGAGGTCGCGGATGGGCGTCTTCGCCGTATAGGGAACGAGTCCCATCTTCAGAACCGAGACATATCCCCGCCGGATCTCTTCCTCCGTATCGGTCTTGCTGGAGGCATAAACTAAGGTGCTGTTGATGTTCGCATAGCTTCCCTGTCCGATGAAAGCGATCGTGTATTCCGTGCCGCCGCTGCCGGTGTCCTGGGTCGTGATCAAGACATGGACATCCGCCTCTTTCCTGTCCCGGACATAATTGACGAAGAGGATCTCGGTCCGGATGTAATCCTGATCGCAATGTTCGCAGTCGATATAAACCTTGGGCGCCAATTTTTTTATTTCGGCGAGGTTGGATGGTTGTTCCTGGGCATAAGCATCGACCAGGCCCAACGAAGCGGTCAGAATCAGGGCCAGGACCGAAACTAGAGCGGATCTCTTCATATCATTCCTCCTTGGGGCAAGTTCATAAGTCTTCAGGATGATAACACCCGGGCTGGTTTCTTCGGATCGACAGCCCTTGTGAGACGAAATCATGGGCGAGGACGTAATCGCCGCTGTCCCCTTATTTCTTCTTTTTCGGCTGGAATTCGACCCAGTTCTCCAGGAACCGCCTGTCGCCGGTCTTTGCCCCCTCGGCAACGAGCGATTCGAAGATGGCCCTGAGCTGGCCGTATGGCAGTGTGCCGATGATCATTCTGTTGTTGACGATGAGGGTCGGGGTGGAGCGGATGCCGTGGGCGAATTTGTCCGAGGTCTTTTCATACTCGGCCCCGGTATCGATAATCCTCTGGACCAGGTCGATCGTGTTCTTGTCGCTGAGCGCGGCCTCCAGGCCGTGCTTTTTCGCGAGGTCGGCCCGCCATTGGGGATCCCGGGCTTCCTGGAAATGAGTGAAGATCTCGTCGTGGATCGCGGCGAACTTCGCCGGGTCGTAGGCCGCGATATACGAGAGATCGCAGCCGCCCGGATGCTTGCCTCCCTTTTCGACGACGACCGTGTTGCATTTGTCGAGGGGAAAGAACTGGAAGGCGATGTTGATCTTGCCCGCGAACTCCGCCTTCAGCCGGTTGAGCTGCTCAGACATGAAAAGGCAGTCGGGGCAGAGGAAATCCGCGTATTCGATCACTCGGATGGGCGCGTCCTCGAAGCGCTCCGTGGCCTGGGCGGTCCAGAAGGGCGAGATGAAGCTCGGGTCAGGCACTTTCTCCAGGCTGTAATATTCCTTGACCGCGCGCGCCGTGATGCTGCCGGTCTGGGCGTCCTGCTTGGCCTTATAAAAGAGATGGAAGCCGTAAGCGCCGGCGGCGGCGATGAGGGCGAAGACGATCAGCTGTTTGAAGGATGGGACCGGGATCCCTTTGATACCGTATTTCCAATAGAGAAAGAAGCTGAACAGCGAGAACACGTAGTAGCCGGAGCAGAGCAGGCAGAGGCTCTTCAAAAAGAACACGGAATAACAGAATAGGGCGACGACGCCGAGGGCGTTGAGGAGCGAGAGCGCTTTCATGGTCCTCTCGAAGGCCCGCGACGGAAAGAGCGCTCCGAGGCAGACCAAAGCGCCGAGGACGAGGCCCCAATAGCCCATCGGGATGCCCTGGAAATGAGCGATCTTGGAATATGCCGAGCTGTTGCAGTTGAAAAAGGCGTTGATATCGCAGAACGATCCCTTGAAGATCGATTCGGGGAAATTCGCGTTGAAGAAATGCTGGATCGTAAGGCCCGAAGCGGAAATCATCCCCGCGCCGGCGATGAAGCTCAGCAGCCGGCGGCCGAAACCGCCATCAACCGTCAACGAATCGGCCATCCTTCTTCTCCTTTCTCGATGGATTGGGCGTATTATATCATCATTGCGGTTTGACTTTGCAATATCGCCGGGATATAAATCGAGCCCAATATCATCCTCCTTTCTGCCCTAAAAAAAAGGAGCGATCCTGACCGTATATCACGAGCGGCGATGAAGCCCCGTGGCTTGCCACGGGGAGCCGCTCGAGAGGGATCCAAGGGGGAGTCGCCCCCTTTGTCGAAGGGCGGGGTGAGACACCCCGCCCGAGCCTTGTTTCTAGCGCAGATCTCTATGTCCCTGCGAGAATTCATGGCAAAATGCTCCTTGGAAAGAAGGCAGGGAGCGAAGCGACCGTTGGAAGGAAACCCATTCCCAGGGTTTCCTTCCAAGAGTGTCCGACCGGGTCTTCCCGGCGCCCGTTGGAAGGGGTCTTCTCCTCCAAATTGACTTTCGGGGACATGATACCCTGTCCCTGGCGGTTTCGAACGGTATCGTCCTTTGGGGAGCCACCGACCAGACAGGGACAGGGGATCTCCCTTGCGTTTGAAAGTGATATACGGTCAGGGAACGTAAGCAATTCTTTTTCCGGGGCGCCGGAAAGTCGCGCAGGGGTGGCGCGGCGAAGGGGCTCCCCGCCCGCGCGGAGCGGCCTGGCCGCGAGCACGGCCGGGGAAGAGCCGTGACAGGACCCCGCCCAAAATTGGCCTGACACTGGAAATAGAATTGCTTACTCAGGGACCGATCGCCTTGACTTCGATGCCCAGTTATGGAAGGATATCTTCTTAATAAATTTAACGGCAGGCTTAATTTATGCGCGTTCACCGCATTCATTTTTTATCCAAGCGAAGGCTTTAGTCTGCATCGAAAGGAGATCGAATCCATGGCTGGAATCGTCGGCTACGGGGCCTACATCCCGAGGAACAGAATTAAGGTCGAGGAGATCGCCAAGGTCTGGGGAGCGGACGCCCCTGGTTATAAAAAAGGCCTGATGCTCGAAGAGAAATCCGTGCCGTCCCCCGACCAGGACACGATCACCATGGCCGTCGAGGCTTCAAAGAACGCCTTGAAACGGGCGGGCATCGATCCAAAGGCTATCGGCGCCGTCTATGTCGGCTCGGAATCCCATCCCTATGCCGTGAAGCCGAGCGGCACGGTCCTGGCCGAGGCGATCAACGCCACCCCGGAAGTCCACACGGCGGATTTAGAGTTCGCCTGCAAGGCAGGGACCGAGGGGATGTTTATCGCCCTTAGCCTGGTTCAAGTGGGCGCCGTCGAATACGGCCTGGCCGTGGGCGCGGACACGTCCCAAGGAGCCCCCGGCGATGCGCTCGAATACTCCGCCGCGGCCGGGGCTGCCGCGTTCATCTTCGGGAAGGACAAGGTCGTCGCCGAAGCTCTCCAGACATATTCTTTCACGACCGACACGCCCGATTTTTGGCGCCGGGAATATCAGTATTATCCCCAGCACGGCGGCCGGTTCACGGGCGACCCCGCCTATTTCAAGCACATCACGGGCGCTGCCGAGGGCATCCTGGCCAAGGCGGGGATGAAGCCCGCCGATTTCGACTACGTCATCTTCCACCAGCCCAACGGCAAATTTCCTTTCCGCGTAGGTGAAATGCTGGGATTCACCAAAAAACAGATCGAGCCGGGCTGGCTGGTGTCCAAGCTGGGAAACACGTATTCGGCTTCCTCGCCTTTAGGCCTGACGGCGACGCTCGACATTTCCAAGCCCGGGGACATGATCCTGATCGTCTCCTACGGTTCGGGCGCCGGAAGCGATGCGTTCATCTTCCGTGTCACGGAGCGTATTGATGAGGTCAAGGCTCTCGCCCCCAAGACGCGGGACCTTCTGGACAAGAATAAAGTCTATATCGATTACGGCGTGTATGCCAAGTACCGTCGGAAGATCCGGAAAGCGGAATAGGAGGCAGCGATGAGAGACGTTGCTGTGATCGGGATCGGAATGACCAAGTGGGGCGAGCTCTGGGAGAAATCGCTGCGGACGATTTTTGTCGAAACGGCCCTTCTAGCCATCGATGACGCGGGCGTAGATCGCCTCGACTCCATGGTCGTCGGCTGCATGTCCTCGGGCCTGTTCATCGGCCAGGAGCATTTGACGTCGCTGCTCTCCGATTATCTGGGAAAAAATCCCGTTCCTGCGGCGCGGGTCGAGTCCGCTTGCTCGTCGGGCGGTCTGGCCCTCCGGCAGGGATTCATCGAGGTCGCCTCGGGAATGAGCGATATCGTCCTTGTCGGCGGCGTGGAGAAGATGACCGACGTCACCGGCTGCGAGGCGACCTATGCCCTGGGCACGGCCGCCGACCAGGAGTATGAGGGCTACCATGGGCTCACCTTCCCGGCGCTCTACGCGATGATGGCTGTTGCCCATATGCATAAATACGGGACGACACGCGAACAACTGGCCATGGTCGCCGTAAAAAACCACGAGAACGGCTCGAAGAACCCCCTGGCCCAATTTCCTTTTAAGATCTCGGTCGAGGCGGTTCTCCAGTCGGTCCTCGTCGCAGACCCGCTCCACATTCTCGACTGCTCGCCCATTACGGACGGCGCAGCGGCCGTCATCCTCTGTCCCGCCGACATGGCCAAAAAAATGAAAAAGCCCGTTGTCCGGATCACCGGAAGCGGACACGCCACAGACACGATCGCCCTGAGCTCGCGGAAGGACATGGCCTGGCTCGAGTCCACGCATCTGGCCGGGCAGAAAGCGCTGGCAATGGCCGGCCAAAAGATCGGTGACATCGATCTTTTCGAGGTCCATGACTGCTTCACCATCGCCGAGATCATGATCACCGAGGCCCTCGGTCTCGTCGAGCAAGGACGAGGCGGCAAAGCCGTGGAGGAAGGGCTGACCGCGCTCAAAGGCAAATTTCCGGTCAATCCGAGCGGCGGCCTGAAGGCCAAGGGCCACCCGGTGGGCGCTACCGGAGTCGCCCAGGCCGTAGAAGTCATCAAGCAACTCCGCGGAGAGGCGGGCGAGCGGCAGGTCAAGGGCGCAAAGCGCGGCCTCACCCAGAACATGGGCGGCACGGGCGGAAGTTCCCTGGTCCATGTCTTCGAGGCGGATTAAACGGAGGACACGATGCCAAATCCATCGAAATATTGGCGCGAAATTCCTCAAAGGTACAGGCTTGAGGCCGGGAAATGCACGAAATGCGGATTTATCGCCTTCCCGCCCCGTCTTGTCTGTCCGCAGTGCGGGAACCGCAAATTCGAAAAAACAAAGCTCGCCGATTCCGGCACGATACTCACCTTCACGATCATCCGCGTCCCGCCCCACCAGTTCGAGGACCAGGCCCCCTACGCAGTCGGCATCGCGGAGCTCGACGACGGCGTCCGGCTTACGGCCCAGATCGTCGATTGCGATTCTGGAGTTCTGAAGATTGGGATGAGGGTCCGGATCGAGTTCCGAAAGATCTATGAGGAGGGCGCTGCCGGCGTCATCTATTACGGCTATAAGTTTGTGCCGGCATGAACTTAAGCTGCCGGCGAGCGGATTCCCGGCAGAATATCCCTCATGAAGGGAGGCAAAGGTCCGGTGAGGCGTATTCATGTTTAGAATAGAATCCAAAATCGACACTCAGAGTCCTGATTATCAACAGAATTTCGATCACATGAATCGGGTCGTCGCCGAATACAAGGAGCGGCTGGCCAAGGTTCAGGAGGGAGGCCCGCCCAAATATCGGGACCTCCACAAGTCCCGCGGAAAATTGCTCGTCCGCGAGCGCCTGGAGAAGCTTTTCGACCGCAACACGCCCTTCCTGGAGCTCAGCTCCCTGGCCGCGTACGGCATATACGACGACGAGGCGCCCGGCGCCAGCATGGTCACGGGGATTGGCCTCGTCCACGGCCGCGAGGTGCTCGTCGTCGCCAACGACGCCACGGTCAAAGGCGGAACGTATTTCCCCCTGACCATCAAAAAGCATATCCGGGCCCAGGAAGTAGCCCTCGAAAACCGGCTGCCCTGCATCTATCTTGTCGATTCCGGCGGGATCTTTCTCCCCCATCAGTCAGGGACGTTCCCTGACAAAGAGCACTTCGGCCGGATTTTCTACAACCAAGCCCGCCTCTCCGCCCTCGGCATTCCCCAGATCTCTATCGTCATGGGATCATGCACGGCCGGAGGCGCTTATGTTCCGGCGATGAGCGATGAGACGGTCATCGTCCGCCGCCAGGGCACGATCTTCATCGGAGGCCCTCCCCTGGTCAAAGCAGCCACGGGCGAGGAAGTATCGGACGAAGACCTGGGGGGCGCCGACGTCCACTGCCGCATCTCGGGCGTTTCGGATTACTACGCTTTGAACGACGGGCACGCTCTCGAGATCGCCCGCAACATCGTCGAGACGCTCGACCCGCCCCGCAAGTTCGAGCTCGACATGGCCGAGCCCGAAGAGCCGTTTTATGATCCCTCAGAGATGTACGGCATCGTGCCCAGGGATCTGCACAAGGCGTTCGACATCAGAGAGCTCATCGCCAGGATCGTGGACGGCAGCCGCTTCCAGGAATTTAAAGAGCTCTATGCCCAGACGCTCGTCTGCGGGTTCGCCCGGATCATGGGCTATCCCGTGGGAATCCTGGCTAATAACGGCGTCCTCTTCTCCGAAAGCTCGCTCAAAGGGGCGCACTTCGTGACCCTCTGCGCCATGCGCAAGATCCCGCTCATTTTCCTTCAGAATATCACCGGTTTCATCGTCGGCAAGCAGTACGAGCACCGCGGGATCGCCAGGGACGGGGCCAAGCTCGTCCATGCCGTGGCCAACGCCGACGTCCCTAAGTTCACGGTGATCGTCGGCGGCTCCTACGGCGCGGGCAATTACGCCATGTGCGGCCGGGCCTACGACCCGCGGCTGCTCTGGATGTGGCCGAATGCCCGGATCGGCGTCATGGGCGGCGAACAGGCGGCCAATGTCCTGGTTACGGTCAAGGTCAAGAGGCTCCAGGAACAGGGCGCCCAGATGACGGAAGAAGAGAAGGACAAGATGATGAAGCCGATCCTCGAAAAATACGATGAGGAGGCCAGCCCCTATTTCAGCACGGCCCGGCTTTGGGACGACGGCATCCTCGACCCGTTGGAGACGCGGCAGGCGCTGGCGCTTGGAATCGCCGTGTCTTTGAATGCGCCGATCCCGGATTACAAAGTCGGGATCTTCAGGATGTAAGAGCTAAAGAGCGATGAGCGAGAAAAAATACGAAACGATCCTCGTCTCACATGAAGGAAAGATCGCGCGCGTCTGGCTCAGCCGGCCCGAGATCCATAATGCCTTCAACGCCGCCATGATCCGGGAGCTCATCGACGCGTTTCGGAAGATCGCCGAAGACGAATCGGTCCGCGTTGCCGTCTTCTCCGGCAAAGGAAAATCGTTTTGCGCCGGAGCGGACCTCAACTGGATGCGAGAAGTCATCCATTATTCTTTTGAGCAGAACCTTGCGGAATCGCTTCAAATCGCCGAGCTTCATTACCAGATTTATTCTTTGCCCAAACCGACCATCGCCCGGGTCAACGGCACGGCCATCGGCGGCGGCACCGGGTTCCTCTCAGCCTGCGACATCGTGGTAGCGGCAGAGGATGCAAAGTTCGGCCTGAGCGAAGTCAAAATGGGCCTGGTCCCGGCCGCGATCTCGCCTTATGTCCTGCGCCGGATCGGGGAGAACCAAGCCCGGCAATACTTTCTGACAGGCGAGAGATTCGACGCCCGGCGGGCCCTGGACATCGGCCTCATCAATGTCGTCGCGCCTCCGGAAAAGCTCGACGAAAAGATCGACGTGCTCATCCATTCGCTCCTCTCATCGGGCCCTGAAGCCTTGGTCCGTTGCAAGGAGCTGCTCCGAAGGATTCCAGGCATGAGCTTTGAAGAAGCAAAGGAATATACAGCCCGGATGATCGCCGAGCTCAGAGTCAGCCGGGAAGGCCAGGAAGGCATGGCTGCGTTTTTGGAGAAAAGGAAGCCGAACTGGACTGACTGAAGAATTCGTTCATGACATTAGAAAAGCTGGTAAAAAAGAGGGATCTTTCCCCTCTCCTTCTTTAGCAAAGGGAGTTTGGGGGATTTGATTGCCCTGTGAAATTATATTGATCTTATGGAAAGGCTATGATTAACAAGATATTGATCGCCAACCGCGGCGAGATCGCCGTCCGGATCATCAAGGCCTGCCGCGAAATGGGGATCGCCACGGTGGCCGTCTATTCTGAGGCTGACCGGGACAGCCTCCATGTCCAGCTGGCCGATGAAGCTGTTTTGATCGGTCCGCCACCCGCCACAGACAGCTACCTCAACATGGGCCGGATCGTCCAGGCCGCTCAGGCGGCTCATTCTCAAGCCATCCATCCCGGCTACGGCTTTCTGGCCGAGAATGCGGATTTCGCCCGCCTTTGCGAAAAGGAAGGAATCATCTTCATCGGCCCGAATTCGAACGCACTTGAGCTTGTCGGCGATAAGGTCCGTGCCCGGCAGACAATGGAGAAGGCCGGCATTTCGATCATCCCGGGGATGAAATCCATTCCCAAGAGCGTCGCCGAATGCGAGGCGGCCGCACGGACGATCGGCTATCCGGTGATCGTCAAAGCCTCGGCCGGCGGCGGCGGCAAAGGGATGCGCATCGTTGGCGAGGAAAACGACCTAAAGCCGGCGGTCGAAGCCGGGATGCGCGAAGCCAAGTCCGCCTTTGGCGATGAATCGGTGTATCTGGAAAAATATCTTGAGGAGCCCCGCCACGTTGAATTTCAAGTCCTGGCCGACAATTTCGGCCATATGGTCCATCTTTTTGAGCGCGAGTGTTCGATCCAGAGGCGCCATCAGAAAATCGTCGAAGAAACGCCTTCGCCGGCCCTGGACGATGGGCTGCGGGCGAAGATGGGAGAGGCGGCCAAAAAGGCGATGCAGGCCGCGGACTACAACAACGCCGGGACGGTGGAGTTTCTTCTGGATCGAAACAGCAACTTTTATTTTCTCGAAGTCAATGCCCGTCTCCAGGTCGAACATCCGGTGACCGAGCTTGTGACCGGCGTGGATCTGGTCCGCCAGCAGATCCGGATCGCATCCGGCGAGAAACTGTCCATGGCTCAGAATGATTTGCGACAGCGAGGCCATGCCATCGAATGCCGGATCTATGCCGAAGACCCGGCCAATAATTTCCTCCCTTCGGCCGGCAAGATCCTTTTCGTCAAAGAGCCGAAAGGCCCGGGAGTGCGGCACGACGGCGGTATCTACAGCGGCTGGGACGTGCCGATCTATTACGACCCGATCCTAGCCAAGCTCATCGTCTGGGCGGAGAATCGCGACCTGGCCTGCCGGAGGATGACGAGCGCCCTGGATGACTATGCCATCATCGGAATCCACACGACCATCGGATTCCTCAAGGACATCATCAATCATCCCGAGTTCAGGGCGGGCCGGACGAATACAGGCTTTATCAAGAGATATTTTGAGAGCTGGGGAGAGAAAGGGAAGGACCCGGGCATGCTGAGGCCTGTCCTGGCCGCGGCTGCTTTTGACGAGCTCAATCCGGCGGCTCACGTCCAAGGGGCGGAGTCTCGCCCATCCCGGAAGGAAAGGTTTTCGCCCTGGCAGTCTCTTGGCAAATGGCGGATCGGAGGGATCTAGAGCGATGGAATTCGAATTTCTGATCGATCATATCTTTCACAAAGTTTCAGTCGACAAGACAGGGAACGCGCTTCTGTTTAAAGAAGCCGGAGCATCGTTCGAGGCCGATATCCGGTCGATCTCAGAAAACGTCCTTTCGATCATTATCGAGGGGCGGTCTTATTCGGCGACCATCGTCCGGGATAAGGATAAAAAAATCGTTTTCCTCAACGGCCGGTCCTATATCGTCGAGAAGCCCGGCGAAGGAGCTAAGGCTTTCCATGGGGGCGAAGAAAGAACCCGGGAGGGGCAGCTTCGGATCACGGCGCCGATGCCGGGCAGGGTGATCAAGATCAACGTCGCCGAGGGCGAAAAGGTCCGCAAGAACCAGACCCTGGCAATCGTCGAAGCGATGAAAATGGAGAACGAAATCAAGGCTTCCTGCGAAGCGGTCGTGAAGAAGATCCATACATCGACCGGTGAGCTCGTCGATGCGGAAAAGCTTTTGATCGAGCTCGAGCTCGAAAAATAAAAGAGCGGGCCGGATTTTAGCCCGGTTATCTTAAAAGGAAGGCGGGACGATGACAGACGAAATCAAAGAATGCCGGGAGATGGTCCGGGACTTCGCCCTGGCCGAGATTGCGCCCCATGTCCGGGAATGGGATGAAAAGGCCTATTTTCCAGGCGATGTTGTCCGCCGGCTGGGTGAGATGGGGTTGATGGGAATCATTATTCCCGCTGAATTCGGCGGGGCGGGAATGAGCTATCGCCATTATATCGCGATCTTGGAAGAGCTCGGCGCAGTGGAAGGCGGACTCGCCCTCACTGTCGCGGCCCACAATTCCCTCTGCACGAATCATATTTATATGTTCGGGAGTGAGGATGTCCGCCGCGCCTGGGTGCCCCGCCTCGCCAGCGGGAAAATTATCGGAGCGTGGGGCCTCACAGAGCCTGAAGCCGGGTCGGACGCCGGCGCGACTAAAACCACGGCCGCGCGCGACGGGAAAGGCTGGGTTCTGAACGGGACCAAGAACTTCATCACTCACGCGGGCGTGGGCGGCGTCGCCGTCATCATCGCCCGGACGCGCCCCGGCACCGACCCCCGCGGGATCTCGGCGTTCCTGGTCCCGCTCGATGCCCCCGGCGTGACCGTCGGAAAACATGAGGACAAGGTCGGCATGCGGATTTCAGATACGGCCTCTCTTATTTTCGAAGACTGCCGGGTCGGCGAGGACGCCCTCCTCGGCCGCGAGGGCGACGGCTTCATCCAGGCCATGGAGATCCTCGAAGGCGGCCGCATTTCTATCGCCGCGCTCTCCGTGGGGATCGCCCGGGGAGCCCTCGACGCGGCCGTGGCCTACGCCAAGCAGCGCCGGCAATTCGGCCGGGTGATCGCCGCCTTTCAGGCGATCCGCTTCAAGCTGGCCGACATGGCGACCCAGGTCCAAGCCGCCCGCCTGCTCACCGAACACGCGGCCGACGAGAAGGACGCGGGACGGAAAACGACGCTCATTTCGTCCCAGGCCAAGCTTTATGCCGCCGAAGTCGCTGTCAAGGTGGCGGAGGAGGCGATCCAGATCCACGGCGGCTATGGCTACTGCAAGGACTATCCCGTGGAAAAGTTCTGGCGCGACGCCAAACTGTGCACGATCGGAGAAGGAACGAGCGAAATCCAGCGTCTGGTGATCGCCCGGGAGCTCATCGGAGAATAATAAATTTCATGATCCAAAAAATCGATCATATTGGAATTGCCGTCAAGGACCTGGAAAAGGACACGAAGTTCTACCGGAACGTTCTTGGACTCTCCTTTGAGGGATATGAAGATTTGCCGGACCGGGGAATCAGAATTGCGGTCTTCAACATCAACGACGTCCGTCTTGAGCTTATCCAGTCCCTATCGCCGGATTCCGCCATTGCGACGTTTATCGAGCGGAGAGGAGA
>JALHTW010000102.1 GCA_022866045.1 Candidatus Aminicenantota bacterium
ACGATATCCTGCGCTTCCTTGAGATGCTTCTTGTCGATATCGCAGACAGCCACCCATTTGACTTCGTCCTTCTGGAGGAACGCTTTCATGTTGGGGATGCCCTGCATCCCGAAGCCGATGCCGGCCATGACGATCTTGTTGTTGGGCGCAACGGCACCCTCCCGGCCGAGGACAGACGCTTTCACGATCGTCGGAAAACCGGCTACGCCGGCCAGAGCGGCGGGCAGCGTTTTCAGAAAATCCCTCCGGCGCATCCTGGGTGATCTTTTCGCCATGTTGACCTGCCTTTCAATGAGACGGGGACGCATCACTTTTTCCAATAAGTAATGCGTCCCCGCTTTTCAAATTTTATATCAGGGGTGTCTTGCCGGGCATGGCCACCGGCTCGACCGGGTTGGGCCCGAACTCAAACTTCGCCGGCGTGAGATCGAGCTTGGAGCTTGTCATCGCCCATTCCCAGCTGATCGCCCGGCCCGTGTAGACGCTCATCCGGCCCATGATGGCGCACATCGTGCTCTCGGCGATGCGGCGGCCTTCATTCAGGAGCTTGCCGCTGCGGATGCTCGCGATCAGGTCGGTATGCTCCTGGACGTAAGGATTGGGCTCGTCGGCTTCAAACTTCCAGAAGTTCTCGCCGTGGATTTCGCCGTAGCCGAAGGCGTAGCCCTTGGTCCCTACGATCTTCTCCTCGACGCGATCGGCGCAGCCCGGGATCTGACGGCACATGCTCATCACCCGCACGCCGTTCGGGTATTCGAATTCGACGGCGAAGTGGTCGTAGATGTTCCCGTACTCCGGGGCGGTGCGCTGCTGGCGGCCGCCCATGCCCATGACCTTGACCGGGAGACTCCCGAAGGCCCAGTTCATGACATCGATGTTATGGACGTGCTGCTCGACGATGTGATCGCCCGACAGCCAGGTGAAGTACAGCCAATTGCGGCACTGCCATTCCATCTCGGACATCTGGGGCGTCTTCTTGATGACCCAGAGCTCGCCCTGGTTCCAGTAGCACTGGCCGCCGGTGATCTCGCCGATCTGGCCGCCGTGGATGCGATTCATCAGCTCGAGATAGCACTGCTGGTGGCGGCGCTGGGTGCCCGCAACGATGGCCAGGCCCTTTCTCGCGGCGAGGTTGGATGAGGCTATGACCGAGCGCACGCCGACCGGATCGACGGCGACCGGCTTTTCCATGAAGACATGCTTACCCGCTTCGACCGAGGCCTTGAGATGGATCGGCCGGAAACCGGGCGGCGCCGCCGTGACGACCAGGTTGACGTCCGGGAGCGCCAGGAGTTTTTTATAGCCGTCGAAACCGATGAAACACTTGTCCTTGGTCACCTTGACCTTGTCTGGAATTTTCTCCTGGAGTCGCTTGAGGCAGCTATCGACCCTATCCTGGAAGGGATCGAACAGGGCGACGATCTCGACGCCCTGGGACGAGGTGGCGCAATCGATGGCCGCGCCCGTGCCGCGGCCGCCGCAGCCGATGACACCGACGCGAATGCTATCCGAGCCCTGGGCATGGAGGCCGAGGTTGCCGGGAATGGCCGCGGCGAGGGAGGCGCCTAAAGTGGATTTGATAAACGTGCGCCGCGATAGGTTGTTTTTTGGTTTGAAATGTTTGCTCATGAATGTCTCCTTATGCTTTTAAAAACTGTCGCAGGCCCGATAGGCGTCAATGACAGCCCGCTCGCCCTCTTTCCCCGGCTTGCTGTGGCCGTGCTCCATACAGAGGACGCCCTTGTAGCCCTTTTCATAAAGATGCTTGAAGATATTCTTGTAGTTGATCTCGCCCGTTGTCGGCTCTTTGCGGCCCGGGTTGTCCCCGATGTGGTAGGCCGCAATTTCGTCCCAGGCCATGTCGATGTTGGGGATGAGGTTGCCTTCGGTGATCTGCTGATGATACATGTCGTTCAGGATCTTGCAGCAGGGGTTGTTGACGGCTTTCACGATCTGGTAAGTCTGCGGGATCTTGGTCAGGAAAAGACCCGGATGGTTTATCGGATTAAGCGGCTCCAGGACAAGGACGAGGCCCGCTGGCGCGACGACATCCATGCAAAATCGCAAGTTTTCGACAACGTTGGATGTCTGGTAATCCCAGGCCAGGCTCTCGTCGTAGCGGCCCGGGACGACCAGGGCCCATTTGATGTTCGTCCGCTTCTTGGTCGCAACGCCCTGCTTCATCTTCTCGAGGAGCATGTCCCGGACCTCTTGGTCCCGGCTGACGAAACTCTTGACTTTGAAATCAGCGTAGAGGACGAACGGTCCCAGGGTCATGCCCCGTTTTTCGATCTCTTTGGCGATGGCCTCCTGCTCGGGGACGGGCCGGTTCATAATGCCGTTATCGAACATCGCTCCGAAGCCCTCGTCGGCCGCGAACCGGATGTGGGCGATGGGGTCGTCGCCGGCATGAGCCCTGAATTCCCCGATGCTCGGCGCATATTTGAGCTTGAACTTTTTCCCGGCCGGGGGCGCTCCCGACTGCGGGGCGGAAAAGACCTTGTTCAGCCCGGCCATGGAAAACGCCGCAGCCGTACCGATCCCCTGTTTAACGAAATTTCGACGGTTCACCTTCCGAACACCTCCTTTCTTGGAATAAGTTATCCTTATACCAAGAAAGCCCCAAAATCAACAGGAAATTAGCGGACGCAGGGAATGGAGCGCTTCTCAATGGGGGCCCGTGCGGTCGGAATCTTAAAATTATTAGAATTTTTCAAGAACGGGGCTTTACGCAAAGGCCTCTTTGCCCTAAAATAGATCTCCGCATGTCCGGTCTCCGAACCGAATGAAAGGCAGGAAAGGATGAACAAGAAATATTTTATTGAAGGTCATAAGCCGAAAACAAAGCTCGAAGACGAGGACACCCTTGTTTTCGACCGCGAGAGCTATGCCACGATTGAAGAGGCGACGGCTAGGGCCAGGGAGTATTTTGAAAAAGAGAAGGACCTGGGCCTGACCGTTGTCTATAAAAAAGATCCCGACGGGACCAAGCAAGGCGTGAAATTCATATACCGGGACGAAGAAGGGAAGCTCGAAGAATCCTCCCTTTATTGGGGCGCCGGCAACCGCTCGGCCGGATAAGCCCGCTTTTCACTCCAACTTCCGGCCGCACGTTTCGGGGATCCAGATCCACATGGCGGCCGCGGCGATAAATGCCCCCGATGCCAGAAGAAAGGCCGTTCCGAATCCTTTCTCCTGGGCCAGCGATCCAATGGCCAGCGGCGCGATGGCAGAAACGATCCGGCCGATGTTGTAGGTAAAGCCCTGGAGGGTGGCCCGGATTCGGGTCGGATAGAGCTCGGCCGTCAGCGCGCCGAACCCGGAAAAATACCCTGTGCCGAAGAAAGCGACGAACGGGCCGAGGAAAAAGAGGAGCAGAGGCTTGTCCAGGCCAGAATAGACAACGATGAAAAAAGAAGCAGCCAAAAGATAGATGATATAGGTTTTTTTTCGGCCGAGCGTGTCGCTGATATAACCGAAGGTCAGATACCCGAGCCACATTCCGAACTGCATGAAGATGACGAGCGAGGACATGAGCCTGGTGCTGAGCCCGATCCCGCCCTGGTTTTGAGCAAGTGAAAGATAGCCGGGGATCCAGAGGTTGAATCCCCACCAGGCGAACATCGTGAAGGCATTCATCAGCGTCACGGCGGCCGTGATGCCTAAAAGGCGGCCGCGAATGACCGAGCCGATTTTTGCTTTTTGTTCTTGGGGAGCGCTCTTTTTTTGCATTTTCCAAATTTCGGGTTCCTCGACTTTCTTCCGGACCCAGAAAACCAGAAGCGCCGGCAGCACGCCGATGAAGAAGACCGCCCGCCAGCCCCAGAGCGGCATGACGACGGCCGTGACGAGCGCAGCGACCGCATAGCCGACAGCCCAGAAGCTCTGGACAAATCCCAATGCCTTGCCCCGATGCTCGGCAGGCCATGTCTCGGAGACGAGCGCAGCGCCGCTGGCCCATTCGCCGCCCATGCCCAGTCCTAAACAGACCCGGAAAACGGCGAGCATGGGGACGGACTGGGCCAGCCCGCAGGCGGCCGTGAACACAGAATAAATAAGGATACTGGCCCGAAGGGCCCAGGTCCGGCCAAGCTTGTCGGCGAGCACGCCGAACATAACTCCCCCCGCAGCCGAAGCGATAAGCGTCAGCGAGCCCAAAAGGCCCCCCGTCTTGATTCCCATCCCAAAGTCTTTTATCAGGTGGGACAGAACCATGGAATAAAGCATGATGTCGAAAGAATCGAGCATCCATCCCAGCGAGGCTGCGATTAGGGCCCGCCGGGACGTCGCCGGAGCCTCTTTCAGCCAGCCGAACAGTGTTCCTTTCTTCCGCTCATGGTCCATGGAGTCTCCTTTTCTTAGCCCTCTTCCATCGTGTGAGGGTAAGCTTGATCGTTTTTTTATGGCCCACACGAAATGGAAGAAAACCTTTTTTTATCATATAGGATTCTGCGGGAACAAGGGAAGCATTTCCTGATGACCGAGGGGGGTGGACATTGCCGGGAGGGATGGGACATGACGCGGTCGGACGAGGTCATCGAGAAAGGCCCGGAGGCCGCCGACATGGTCGGTCAATCTGTGGCGAAGATCACCCCTCCCGCCGGCCTTGAGGTTCCGCCGGAATTTATAGCTTAAGCGTCTCTCGGTCAGATTCCTATTTTTTTTCTTCCTGGGGCCGGAGCTTGTTGTATTCGACCAGCGCTTTGAGGTACCAATCCGGGAACTGGAGGGCGTTCCGTTTCCGCGTCTTGGCGTCGTAGATCCAGAGGTGGTTATACTTGACGAGCATCTGGTTGCCCAGTTCCCACCAGGCATTGATGATCAGGTTGGCGTTGTTCAGGCAATAATCGGTCAGGTACTGCCGCGCTTTAGCCGGATCTTTCTGGTAGAGGTTCAGGGCGTTTTTATCGATATCCGGCGTTCTCTCCACCGCGGATTTCTCCCACGTCTTCTGCGCTTCCCTCACGTCCTGGATGGCCAGAGAATAGAGGACCTGGGCGTGGTAGTCGACGTAATCAAATGCCCAGCGCGCTGATTCCTTGTTGAATTCCCAGTGGTCTCCGATCTCGAAGGACCTCGGGATCTCGGTGATGCCGGCATAGAGCGGCATGAAGCAGGACGTGTCCTGGGCGCCGAAGGCGAGCCAGACGATGCCGCCGACCGGGTCGGGGAGCCACGATCGGGCCTGGGTGACCGTGACGTACTCGGCCCGATTGACGCTGATGATGCGCGAGGTGTTGTATTGCTTGCCCTCGAGCTTGAAGCCATAGGGCAGGAAGTTCGGGTTGGAGAACGCGCCGCCCTGGAGGCCTCGGGCCGGGTCAAAGACCGTGCCTTCGCACTTGTCGCGGGTCATCTGCATGATGTCGTGGACGGAGTATTTCTTGTCGGCCTTGACCGAGAAGGGGAGGTCCATGTTGGGTGTCTCAGGTCCCAAATTCTTGGACGGCGCGACGATGTTGAAGAACCGCCACAGCCGGACCCGAGAGCCGTTCGTCGAGGCAGCGCTGACCTCGTTCGGCGAATAAGCCCGCTTCCAGTTAAAGGGCTTTCCGCTCGCCGGGTCATAAAGTTTCTGTTCGACGGCGAAGGAGACAACATTGGGCGAAGCCATGAAATAATCTTTGTTGACGAGGTCGATCTCCCCGATGCGCGACTCGTTCGGGCAGACGCTGACATGGTCGTCCGGAACTCTCTGGGCGGACCAGACGGCGCCGGGTTTTCCGCTCTGCGGCGTCCACAGCGGGCCGGCGGGCATGATCTCGAAGACCCAGACTTCCTTAGGGTCGGCTACAGCCAGCATCTCGCCGGTATCGGTGAAGCCGTAGCCGTATTTTTCACCCAGCTCGCCCATGATCTTGATCGCCTCGCGGGCGGTCTTGGCCCGTTCCATGGCGATGAGGGTCAGCATGGTGATGTCGAACTTGGGCGTGGGCGTCTGGTTCTCCATTTTTTTCTGGCAGCCGATCGTGGACTCGCCGATCGAGACCTGGAGGTCGTTCATGTAGCCGAAAGCGCCGTGAATGTATCCGTAGGTGTG
>JALHTW010000103.1 GCA_022866045.1 Candidatus Aminicenantota bacterium
CCCGCAATCTTATGCATGTTCGGGAGCATGAGCATCAGACCCTGGGACGCGGTGAACGTTGTGGTCAGCGCGCCGGCCGACAGGGCCCCGTGCACGGCGCCAGCGGCGCCGCCTTCGGACTGCATTTCGACAACGTCCACGGTCTGGCCGAAGATGTTCTTCCGGCCTTGGGCGGACCATTCGTCGGCCATCTCCCCCATCGTCGAAGAAGGCGTAATGGGGTAGATGGCTGCAACTTCGGAATACGCGTAGGCGACATGCGTCGCCGCCGTGTTTCCATCGATGGTTTTAAAAATCTTCTTCATATAAAACTCCTATGATGGCAATTTGGGGTCCACATACCAAATTTTGAATTATAGAAAAAATGGCTGGTTTTCATGATTCACAGGTGTCCCTGCGGTCATGACGAATTCGGCAGATGTCCCCATAAGATTATTCCTTGAGTTCCGTTCTCCCTTCCAGAGCTTTCTTGATGGTGACTTGATCGGCGAAATCAATGTCGGAGCCGACAGGCAAGCCCATGGCTAATCGCGTCAACTTGATATCATAATCCTTCAGGACCTTGACGATGAAGTGGGCCGTCGCCTCACCCTCGGCGGTGGGGTTCGTGGCGATGATGATCTCCTTGACCCGGCCGTTGCCAAGGCGGGCGGTCAGCTTTTCGAGCTTGAGGTCCTCCGGTCCCATACCTTTGAGGGGCGCGAGCGTGCCGAGCAGGACATGGAAGCGGCCGTGGAACGCTCCTGTTCTTTCTATCGTCGCGATGTTGTAAGGCTCCTCGACGACGCATAAAGAATCATCGTTCCGATCGGAATCCGTGCAATAGCGGCAGGGATCAACGTTGGTGATGTTGTTGCAGACCGTGCAGTAAAAGAGGGTCTTCTTGACTTCCCGGATGGCCTCGGAAAGATGGTCCGTTTCCTCCGCCGGGATGCTGAGGAGATAGAAAGCGATCCGCTGGGCCGTTTTGGCCCCGATGCTGGGGATCTTCTTCAGTTCCTCGATCAGGCGGTTGAGCGGCTGGGCGTATTCGAACATCAGAACAGTCCCGGGATCTTTAATCCCGCTCCCATGCTCCCGAGTTTCTGGGCAAGCTCGCCGTCGACCTTGGCCGCGGCATCGTTGAAGGCCGCCATGATCAGGTCCTGGAGCATATCCAGGTCGTCCTTGTTGACCACTTCGGGGTCCAGCTTGAGAGAGAGCAGATTCTTGTGCCCGTCCAGAGTCACCGTGACCATTCCGCCGCCGCTCGATCCTTCCATCCGGAGTCCGGCGAGCTCCTTCTGCATGCGATCCTGCATCTCCTTGGCTGATTTGAGCATCTTCTGCAGATCACCAAAGCCTTTCATGTCAATCCTCCTCGCCTTCCGGTTTCCCTTTGACCGGCTCGACCGAGAGCACCCGGGCCTTGAACTTGTCCATGAACGATCTGACCGTCGGGTCTTTCATGGCGATATCCAGGTCTTTCTCTTTTCTTGGACTTAGAAAGGGGTCTTCTTTGACCATCGGCTTTTTCACATCCGGAGGGGGTGAATCAAGCTTCGCTACAGGCCTTTCAACGCTCTTCGGTATCGGCGGCTGAAAATGGGATGAGGGCATGGCCGCCCGCGGTCGGTTGTCCGGAGCCGCAGCTCCGGCTCTCTTCG
Organism: Candidatus Aminicenantota bacterium; assembly: GCA_022866045.1. GTDB lineage: Bacteria > Acidobacteriota > Aminicenantia > Aminicenantales > UBA4085 > JALHTW01. The sequence goes on from JALHTW010000103.1 coordinate 1,647, forward strand.
TTTCGCCCATTTCCTGGATGAGGTCCTTCAGAGAGACGATCTTCTTGAAATGACAAAGCTTGACCATCTGCGTTTCTAAATAGATTTGAGGATGGGACGAAAATCTCAGCCCCTGCTCGCCGTTCTGGAGAGCCTGGAGATAGCGGAGGATGTCTTCGCCCGAAGCCTTGCCCGCTTCCTCTTCCAGCTTTTTGAGGTCCTCGGGGCCGAAGAGAAGAAGATCTTCTGGTTTCCCGACGGACTTCATGACGAGAAGGTTCCGGAAATGCTGGACGAGCTCTTTATAGAAAAAGCGCAGATCGTAGCCGGACTCGATGACCTTTTCCACCAGAGAAAAAATAGGCTCCGGCTTTTCCTCAAGGACGGCCGTGGAGAATTCGAATAGAAGCTCGCGGTTGACAGTGCCCAGGATCTCCTTGAGTTCCGGGTCGCCGATATTCTCCCCGCAGAACGCCACCGCCTGGTCAAGGAGGCTCTGGGCGTCCCGGATGCTTCCCTCCGAGGCTTCCGCGATCAATCCCAAGCCTAAAGGAGAGATCGTCAGGCTCTCCTTGCCGGCGATGGAATTCAAATGATTGATGATGGCTCTGTAGGACACTTTTTTGAATTCGAAATGTTGACAGCGGGAGACGATCGTCGCCGGCACCTTGTGGAATTCCGTGGTGGCGAAGATGAAGATCGTCCCCGGCGGAGGCTCTTCAAGGGTCTTGAGGAGGGCGTTGAACGCAGGACCCGTAACCTGATGGACTTCATCAATAATGATGATCTTAAAGCGGCTGTGCATAGCTTTATACTTGACCGAATCTCGCAGGGCCCGGATATTATCGATGCCTCCGCTTGATGCGCCATCGATCTCGAGGACGTCGAGCGACCGGTCCTCGTTGATGGAATTACAGAATTCGCAATTATTGCAGGGGGTTGGAGTCGGGCCGTGCTGGCAGTTTAGCGCCTTGGCCAGGATCCGGGCCGCGGTCGTTTTCCCTACGCCGCGCATGCCCGAAAAGAGATACGCTTGGGCGACGCGATTGCTCTTAACCGCATTTTGGAGGGTCTGGACGACCGCCTTTTGGCCGACCATCTCCTCAAACGTCTTAGGCCTGTACTTACGGGCGAAAATTAGGTAGCTCATGAACGTGGTTTTAAGGCTCCGGCAAGGATAATATTGCCTTTTTCAGTAAGTGATATATTAGCACATTCAGCCTGAAAATCAAAAAAAATTTTGAATTTGTAAGCAATTCTAATTCCGGGGCGCCGGAAACATTTTCAAATGTGCGATCTTCACTCGGCACTGGAGGCCGCCCTGCGGCCCCCGTAGCGGAGGGGGGTCCCGTCGGCTTCTCCGATGGGGGGAACCGACGGGACTGGTTCCCTGGGGTCCGGGGGCTAAGGGCGGCTTCCAGCGCCGAGGGGAATCATACGAACGGAAATGCCAACCCTGAAACCGGGAAAAGAATTGCTTGCTTTATTGCGAGCGGTGAAACTATGAGCTGATTTTCATCTTCATCCAAGGGGCTGAGTTGTGAAAGTTGGCCACAGCGCTGCCCGGTGGAACTAATTCATCGCACTTTATCCGGACGGACTCGTCAAGCTTCATCTCCATCGTTGACAGAAGGTGTTTCAGCTGCTCAACTGTTCGAGGTCCGATAATCGGGGCGGTAATCCCCGGCTGCTCTTTTACCCATAAAACCGCTAATTGAGCTGGCGTTATACCATGTTCCCGGGCAATCTTCATGAATTGATGGCCAACCTTCACCCCCTTAGCGGTTACACGTTCAGCGTAGATCCCGCCACGGAGAGCAGCCCGAGAATCTTTTGGATAGTTATGCTCATCCGGATAGCGTCCGGCCAGCACACCCATGGCCAGAGTCGCCCAAGGAATTATGCCCAAACCATGTTCGCGGCACATGGGGACAAGCTCATTTTCAATGCGGCGGTCCAATAAATTGTAGGGAGGCTGCTCAGAGATGAACCGAGCGTAGCCCTTCATCTCGCTGACCAGAACCGCTTCCATTACTTTCCAGGCGGGAGCGGTTGAGCTGCCGATATAGAGAACTTTCCCTTGGCGGACCAAATCCGTCAAAGCCCCCAGGGTTTCGTCGATGGGGATATCGAACGAGGGGCGGTGAGTCTGGTAAAGATCGATGTAATCTGTTTGGAGACGGCCGAGCGAGTCTTCACAGGCTTTGATGATGTGCCGCCGTGAGCCGCCTTGATCGTTAGGACCCGGGCCGGTGGGGTAATAGACTTTTGTGGCGATAACGAAGTCGTGTCGGCGCTTATTTTTAGTCAAGGCCCGTCCGATGATGCGTTCGCATTCACCTTTGACATAGCTGTTGCTCGTGTCGATAAAATTGATGCCGGCATCCAGGGCTGCCTTGATCATCAACGCACACTCATCTTCAGGGGTGGGATTGGCGAAATTATCCGTGCCCAGACAAAGCGGCGAAACTTTTAGGCCTGACCTGCCCAAGGTTCTGTATTCCATAAAGATATCCTCGTAAAATATGTATTATCGGGCGGTGTAGCCCGCATCAACCGTGACCAAAGATCCGGTCATATAGCTGGCGGCATCAGATACCAGAAACAAGACGACTCGGGCGATTTCGACCGGATCAGCCAGCCGCCCCATAGGAACCATGGTTTCTCCAAGTTTTTTTAGATCTTCAGGCGTCGGCGGGGAGGGACGTCCGGAAGCCAGCATCGGCGTGTTGACCTCCCCGGGGCAAACGGCATTAATGCGGATGCCGTCTCTCGCATGATCAAGAGCCATCGCCCGGGTAAGATTAAGGACTGCCCCTTTGCTGGCGCAATAGGCCGCTACGCCCGCAGCCCCCACACCCCCCCAGATAGAGCCGAAGTTAACGATGACGCCGCTTCCCTGTTTTTTCATCTGGCCGATGGCTGCCCGGCTCATAAAGAAGACTCCGTCGACATTGACGGCCATCACCCGCCGCCAATTCTCGTCCGATGTGCCCTGGGCATCAGCCCTAAAAATAATGCCGGCACAATTGACCAAAATATCCAGCCGGCCGTGGCGCTTCAGGGTCATCTCGACAGCGCGGCGACAAAAAGCCGAATCGCTGACATCACCGATGATGGGCTCCTGAACGCCCATTTCGGCAGCGACATTTCTTGCCAGCCCGGCATTGAGATCGACAATGACGACGTGCCCGCCCGCCGCGGCAAACTCTCGTGCCGTAGCCGCCCCCATCCCTGAAGCAGCTCCGGTTATGAGGGCCACTTTCCCTGCGAGGTCCATTGGCTTCTCCCCTTGATCAGTATTCATCGACATATATATCAAAGTTGAAGATCATGGTCAATTTATTCGGTTGCCAAATGAAATCAACCTAATCCTGGGGAAGAGAATCAAGGTTGATGAGAATCTCCAAAAGCGAATCTTCGAGCCTGACCACTCCATACTTCTTGCGATAATCTATGAATTTGAAGACACCGCTCTCTGCGGCTGTGATTTTGAGATAGGGATCGAGATTCGAGCGGAGATTCTGATAAGCCTCCAGGGCCTGCTTTTGATCCGGATAGGCTATAACAAGGCGGGTAAAAATGGCAGCCGTTCCAGACCGATAATTCGCCAGGACTCCGAATATTTTCCCTTCGAGCTTTAAAAGATCGCCCTCTCCGAACGTGTAAAGCGGCTGAAGAGCCAGGGGGCCGCAGAAGAGCCGCTCCGAGCCCATGAGACGCCCCTCTTTCGGAAGCAGATCAAAAAGCCGGGATGGTTCGGAATCACCGGGAATTTTTTCCAAAATCGTCCTGGCTAAGGCTGTCATGGCCTGGATAAGGTTTTTATCGCCCCCGAAATTATTGATCAGGATGAAATATTTTCCCTTGACGATCGTGAATTGTGCCGTTTCGCTCGAATTCCGGGCAGGAACATCCGGGAGCGGCGTTTCCCGGCCGCATTTCATCAAATAAACGCCCAGGGCCGATTCCGGGCTCTTCATTTCATAGACTTCGAGTGCGAGCCCGCCCGGGCCCTTCAGATATCGCTGAACCGCGGCCCGCTCGAACCCAAATTCGAGAAAAAGCTCGGCCCCGCCGTCGATGTGATTGAAGAGATCCGCCTTGATGAAGATCGCCGCTTTCCCGGACTTCGTCCAGCCCGGAAAGAAATTGTCACCGGGAAGGACAATCTCGGCGGCCATTATTGTCGAAGATATTCCAAGAAAAAAACAAATCGGAAGAAGTCTTCTCTTGATGAACGTCATAAACTCCAACGTGTTCCTATCCCCATTTTTGCTACGCTTTGATGTGATTCAGTTTATCCGCGCTCACCACTGCCAATCCCAATCTTTCCGCATAGCGGAGATATTCCGTGAAGCGCGGATTCTCGTTCACCGGGACATTCATGCTCTTCCGTTTTTCAACCAGAAGATTGTGGCAGACCATGTCCAGAGCAAAGGGGTCGGTGGCGAAGAACAGCGTGTTGTAGAGATAAGCAAATTTGGCGTTCGCGTCCGGCCCGCCATCATATTGGGCCCGCAAGCCGTCGGTGATGTTGAGGACCATCTTGTCGCGGATCACGGGAAAAGCCGGGACTTCGACACAAACGTCCAGGAACAAAGGTCCATGAAGCCTGTTCGTGTTGCAAACGGCGCCGTAGCCGATGTTTTTGGTAGCCATGGAAATCGCGTTTCCGGTGTTCTTGAAAACGGGGAGGTTGATGATCTTGGTCAGTCTTTTCGTCAGGAGCTTGCCGAAATAGGAATATTTGCCGTTGAAGACATGCTGGTTCAGATAGGCCAGGTCTTTGGGGCCCTCGACATCGGCCCAGTAATAGACGTCCTGATCGAAATTCGGAACGCTGACGTGGGTCCCGTCCGGCTTCAACCATTTGCTGTTGTCCTCGGTCTTCCCCGCCTGGGCCGCCTCATCCATGGTCTGGAGGCCTTCGATCCCGATCCCGGGATAGCGTTCGGCCGTGAATCCCGCGTCCTTGAGCATGTAATCGAAGCGGTCCCAGATGATGATGTTTTGCCGCTTGAGCCCATTATCCGTCAGCCAGCCGATCACGGCGTCCACGACTTCGAGGCGAGTGCTGATGAAGCCCGGTCCGACGGGATTCACCTTGATCCCGACAATGTCGTCTTTCGTGAAAAAGAGGCCAAAACTGCCCTTTAAATTTTTACCGGTCAGCCGCGTCATCCCCTTCCCGAACATCTCCTTGATGATGTCGTAATTAGGCTTTCCCTCCGGCATCGCTTGTGCGTCCTGGACCTCAACGACCTTCCCCGGAAACAGCCCCGGCAGCGAATATTTCGTTTTGGGGACTTTGAGGGCATCGTCGATGTTTGTCTTGGGCCTGGACGGAGGCGTCTTTTGGGCCGGTGCATTTTGACCGGGTGTTGAATTTGCCTCTAGGAACTTTTTGCTCAGAAAAAATCCTGCGCCGACGGCGCCGCTTACTTTTAGAAAGTCCCGGCGATAAAAAACATTGTCGGGCGGCAAAGATTTGTATCCGTGTTTAGGCATGAGATTCTCCTTGTCCGGTATTCCGGAAAGACGGGGACTCGAACCGAATTTAGAAATTCGGTCCATATCCCCATTAAATTACACCATTTGTTCAATTCTCGAGCTTATTGAAGACTTCTTTGATCCGGTCGAAGGCCCAGTCGAGCTCCTCTTTTTTGATGATCAGAGGCGGGGCGAAACGGATGACCTGTTCGTGTGTTTCCTTGCAAAGGAGGCCGACGTCTTTCAGGGCTTCGCAGAAGCGTCGTGCTCCTCCCGCTTCAGGCTTAAGTTCAACGCCGATGAGCAAGCCCTTGCCCCGCACGTCTTTGATGTGCTTGCTCTTAATCGTCCTAAGCTTCTTGATAAAATAGCGGCCTTGCTTTGCGGCATTCTGGACGAGTTTCTCATCTTTGATGACGCAGAGCGCTTCGCGGGCCACGGCGCAGGCCAGCGGGTTTCCGCCGAACGTCGAACCATGCTCGCCGGGCTTGAAAACGCCGAGGATCTCGTTCGTCGAGAGAACGGCGGAAATCGGATAGCAGCCGCCGCCGAGTGACTTGCCGATAACAGCGACATCGGGTTTAAATCCTTCATGCTCACAGGCAAAGAGCTTTCCCGTGCGTCCAAGGCCGGTCTGGATCTCGTCGGCAATGAAAAGGACATTGTTCTTTTCGCAGATTTCCTTAGTTCTTTTGAGATATCCCTCGGCTGGAATTAGAATTCCGGCCTCGGCCTGGTATGGCTCAACCAGAAAAGCTGCCGTATTCGGTGTGATCGCTTTTTCAAGGGCTTCGACATCATTAAAGGGGATGATCTTAAAGCCGGGCGCGAACGGCCCGAAGTCTCTTCGATACAAAGGCTCTGTCGAGAAGCTGATGACCGCGATCGTCCGGCCGTGGAAGTTATTTTCGCAGGCGATGACCTCCGCCTGGTCTTGCGGGATTCCTTTTTTTTGATAGCCCCATTTACGTGAGGTCTTGATCGCCGTTTCAACCGCTTCGGCGCCCGAATTCATGGGCAGGACCATATCGTATCCCGTCATCTGGCACAATTCCTTGGCCAGCATCGGCCATTGATCGTTTCTGAAGGCGCGAGAGGTCAACGTGACATGATCAAGTTGGGACTTCAGGGCCTTGATGATCCGGGGATGGCAATGCCCCTGATTCACGGCTGAATAGGCGCTCAGGAAATCCAGATATTTTCTGCCGTCCACGTCCCAGACCCAGATGCCTTTGGCCTTGGTGATGACGACATCGAGAGGATGGTAGTTGTGCGCGCCGTACTTGTCCTCGACGGCGATGTAATTTTTGGTATGCATTATGACTCCTTGAAATTAACTCGGGTCTTCAAAACGTTTAAGTTTCAAAGAGGCGCTTTGAAGACTCTCTATATATTACTCCTCTTATCCCCTCTCCAAGAGAGGGGACCTCGGCACAGGCTCGCGCTTGCTCGGAAAGATTCCGAAGCCGCGTTTTAAGATTCTCATTTTAGTTATATTAATCCTCCCTTCCCTCCTTGGAATTCAAGGAGGGCCCCGAAACATGTGCGCGACTTCGGAGCATGTGTGGCGGAGAGGGCGGGATTCGAACCCGCGGTACACCTTGCGGCGCACACACGCTTTCCAAGCGTGCTCC
>JALHTW010000104.1 GCA_022866045.1 Candidatus Aminicenantota bacterium
ATCCTGGCATAATATCCATTCGAGTGAATGGCCAACAATCATGATGTCGACCTTGTTTTCCAGGTCAGTTACCTATCGTGGTCCATTCACCACTTAGCATCGCGAAAAGGTTTCCCAGACTTCAGGATGTAAAAGCTCACGACCGCCATCTCTCGGGCCACAGCGCCGATGGCCATGATGATGCGATACGCCTCTATCCGGGAGTCTAATAGACTTCCCCTTGGAAAATCGATTTTAAAGATGTGCACATGAATTATGTCGGTATTGACCAACATCGTCAACCTCGCCGCAGGGACAGTCTGGTAGTCGTGAAGATAAATGACCCTCTCCCCATTCTTTGGACAGTTGAGGGGCTTCCTGAAGGTGGATCCAAAGCCTGCCTCTCGTGACCATTTTATCCATTTTGAAGGCCGTTTGCCATTTTACTGATCGACGTCAAGTATTTTTTCTCTCCCTGTTGTGTATATTCCGGTTGAAAGCGGACAGTGATTCCGTTTCAATCCGGACACCCATTCCGTTTCAAAGCGGCCACCGATTCCGGTTGAATCCGGCCACTTTTTTGAGGAATTCGGAATCTGACGCGGCGCTGGATAACTTACATAAAATGGGCCAAGATTCCTCCTTTGAAAGGAGGTCTGAATGGCTCGAACGAGGTTATCCATGCGAAAAATACGAGAGGCCCTCAGGCTGAAGGCCGGGGGGTTGAGTTATCGAGCGATCGCCCGGGCGTGTCTCATCGGCAAGGAGACCGTGCGGGAGTATTTGGGACGGGCGGCGGAGGCAGGCTTGACCTGGCCGCTTCCGGAGGGATTGAGCGAGGAAGACCTCGAGCGCCGGCTTTTTCCCCACGAGCCGGTCTCCTTGCGGAAAGAGATGGAACCTGACTGGGCGCTCGTCCACCGGGAACTTCGCAAGAAGGGCGTCACCCGACAGCTTCTGTGGGAAGAATATCGCGTAGGCACTTCCCAGGGTTATCACTACTCGCAGTTCTGCGAACGATATCGGTGGTGGAAGAAAGTCCTGACCCCGGTCCTGCGGATGGAGCACAAGGCGGGCGAGAAGATGTTCGTCGACTACGCGGGACCAACGATTCCGTACACCGATCGCGAGACGGGAGAAGCGCGGAAAGCGGCGGTGTTCGTGGCCGCACTGGGCGCGAGCTCGATGACCTACGCCGAGGCGCAAACTTCCCAGGAGCTTATGAACTGGATCGGCGGCCATGTTCGGGCGTTCGAACACTTTATGGGCGTCACGGAGGCCATCGTCCCTGACAACACGAAGAGCGGTGTGACCTCGGCCTGTTTCTACGAACCCGAGCTCAACCCCACGTATCAAGCCCTGGCGGAATATTACGACACGGCCGTGCTGCCCACCCGGGTCCAATCTCCGAAACATAAAGCGAAAGTTGAGACGGCCGTGAAAGTTGTGGAGACGCTCATGGCCCGGTTGCGAAAGCGCCAGTTTTTCAGCCTTCAAGAGATAAATGATGCTCTCCGGCCGCTTCTGGACGATCTCAACGACCGGGTCATGGAGCATCTCGGGAAAAGCCGCAGGCAGTTGTTCGAAGAGCTGGACCGGCCGGCATTGCGGCCATTGCCGGCCGAGCCGGTTGAGATGGCCGAGTGGGCGCGGGCCCGGGTGAACATCGACTACCACGTCGCCTTCGCCAAACACAACTACAGCGTTCCGTATCGGTATATCCACAAGAAGGTCGAGGTCCGGGCCACGGAGAGGACGGTAGAGATTTTTTACAAAGCCGAGCGGATCGCCTCCCATGTCCGGGACGACACGCCCTACCACTATACGACTCTGCCCGAGCACAGACCGGAGTCTCATCGGGCGTATCTCGAGTGGAACCCGGAGCGGTTCGTCCGGTGGGCCGAGCGCGCGGGGCCGTTCACGGCGGAGATGGTTCGTCGGATCATGGCAAGCCGTCCGCATCCCGAACAGGGGTATCGGGCTTCGTTGGGACTGATGCGCCTGGGAACTCGGTACGGCAACGAGAGGCTCGAAGCGGCCTGTGAGCGGGCCCTGGCGTTCGATCTCATCTCCTTTCGCGGGGTGCGCAACATCCTGGAGGCAGGGTTCGACCGGCTGAAGGCCGAGAAGACTTCGGCCCGGCCCGAAAAGACGCACGCCAATCTCCGCGGCCCCCGCTATTACTCGTGAGGGAAAAGATGAAAATCGTTTGTAGGTCAAATAGACGCGATGTTTTCGGCAGGAATCGCGGAAAAGGGTCATTGGTTGCCGTCCACGGTCGCGTCCACGGCTCGAGCGTTCGTCACACGCCCGGCCTGGACGAAATGCGGAGGCCG
>JALHTW010000105.1 GCA_022866045.1 Candidatus Aminicenantota bacterium
CGATCCGCCAGTCCATGCAGGAAACAGTGTTCAACGTCAAAAAAGCCTTTTACGGCTATCTCCTGGCCAAGAAATTCGTGGAGGTGTCCGAAGAGGCGGTCGGCCTGGCGGAAAAGCATTGGAAGAACGTCAAGAGCTTGTATGACGTGGGCATGGCTTCCAAGTTCGACCTGCTGAGGTCCGAGGTCCAAGTGGCCAACTTAAAGCCTCAGCTCATCCGGGCCAAGAACGGCTTGAGCACGGCCGAACTCGGCCTCAAGACGCTTTTGGGGCTGGACCTGAAACAGCCGATCGAGGTGAAGGGCGAGCTCAGTTACAAGGAATTCGAAGCCAACGTGGATGCCGACGTAGCCCAGGCTTTGACCAACCGGCCGGAAATGAATCAGATCAAGTTCCAACAGCAGATGGCCGCTGAGATGCTCAAAATGGCGCGCGGAGCATACTTGCCGACCCTTGCCATCGGGGGCGCGTACAATTACTGGGGCAACCGGTTCAAATTCACGAAGGATAGCTGGGAGAGCTATTATTCCGTCAACCTTGTCCTGGACATCCCGCTCTTCAACGGGTTCGTCAACTCAGCCAAGGTCGGCGAGTCAAAAGCCATGCTCAGGCAGCTCGATTACAGTCGGAAAGGCCTCTCGGAAATGGTCAAGTTCGAGGTCCAGGAGGCCATTCTCAGCCTGCAACAGGCCAAAGAGTCGCTCCTCTCCCAGGAGAAAAACGTAGAGCAGGCCCAGGAAGCGGTCAGGATCGCCGATCTCAACTACGGGGAAGGATTGGCCACCAACCTGGATGTCAGTTTCGCCCAGATGGCCCTGACTCAGGCCAAGACGAATTATTCCCAAGCCCTTTATGATTATGCCTTAGCTTTGGCCCAGCTCGAAAAAGCCATCGGCGCCGGCGGGGATAAGGACGTCAATCGATAACGGAGGATGACAATGAAAAAGATATGGATGATGACGGGACTCGCCGGAGCGGTCGTCTTCGGGATGCTCGTGTCCTGCCAAACGGCGAAACAGGAGAGCCCGGCCGCGGCCGCGGAGAGCGCGATCCCCGTGAAAGTGGCCCAGGTCGTCAAACAAAAAATTTCGGAAAAGCTCACGTATACGGGGACGCTGGAAGCCTGGCAAAAGATCAACATCATGCCGGACATCGGCGGCAAGGTGGCCAAGATCTATGTCGAGGAAGGACAGCGCGTCGAGAGGGACCAATTGCTGGCCGAGATGGATACGGAATCCATCGGTCTCCAGCTCAAGCAGGCCGAGGCGGCGCTCGCCGTGGCCGGGGCGAACTATAAGAACGCGGCCAAGAACAAGGAGAGGATGGACCGCCTCCTCCAGGAAAAGGCCGTTTCCGACCAGCAGTATGAGCTTGTCAAGCTCGGCTATGATGCGGCCGAAGCTCAGCTCGCCCAGGCCCAGGCCGCGGTCAACATGGCCCGGCACACGCTTGATGTCTCGATTATGAAAGCACCCTTTAAAGGCATTATCGCCTCGAAGAACGCCCAGGTTGGCGATGTCATCAACCCCATGATGGGCAGCTACGGTCCTGTGAGCGGCGTGCTGACGCTCGTAGATTATTCCCGGATCAAGATCGGCGTGGAAGTTTCTCAGAGCGATATCGTTCGTATCCAAAAAGGCCAGCCGGCGGTCGTGCGTGTTTCCCGGGGCGAAGCGAAGGAATATCCGGGGACGGTAACGGTGGTCAATACGACGGCTGATCCTCTGGCCAAGAAGTTCCATGTCGAGGTGACGGTCAACAATCCGGAGCTCTCGCTCCGGCCGGGCACGTTCGGCAGCGTCGTCTTCGAGGTCAACTCGCATGACAACGCCCTCGTCGTCCCGCAGAAGGCCGTCATCGAGGATAAGTATGTTTTCCTCGTCCAAGGGACGAAGGCGGTCAAAAAAGCCGTGGCCTTGGGCCTCAAGAATTCCGTGCTGGTCGAAGTGACGGCGGGGCTCAAGGAAGGCGACCTCGTCATCGTCGAGGGCAACTTCGGACTCATCGACGGGACTGAGGTCGAGATCAAAAAGTGATCGAGAGGCACCCATGAAACTCCCGGAATTCTCAGTCAACCGCCGGGTCACGACGGCCATGCTGGCCATGATCCTGGTCGTGGTCGGCGCGATCTCGTTTACGAGGCTGGGGCTCGATTACTTCCCGGACCTTGACTTCCCGACGGTCACAGTCATCACGACCTATAAAGGGGCGTCGCCCGAAGACATCGAAAATTCGATCACGAGGCCTTTAGAGCAGGTCATAAGCTCCGTCAACCGGGTCAAGAAAGTGTCCTCGACAACCTCGGAAGGAACATCCCTTATCCAGGTGGACTTCGAGTGGGGAACGAACCTGGATTTCGCGGCCCAGGACCTCCGCGACCGGATCGGCCTCTATAAAAGTTACCTTCCCAAAGGGATCAGCGAGCCGCTGGTTGTGAAGTTCAACCTGTCCGAGATGCCGATCATCTTCTGGGGCATCACGGGGAACCGTCCCACGGCCGAGCTCAAAAAACTCGTCGAAGACGAGGTCGCCCGGCGGCTGGAGCGGATCGACGGCGTGGCCGCCGCCCAGACATTTTCGATGGACACCCGGGAGATCCTCGTCGATATCGACAAGCACGCCCTCCAGACGCTGAACCTGTCGCTCGAGCGCGTGCTCGGCGCGCTCTACATGGATAATATGAACATGCCGGCCGGCCATCTCATCGAGCGGCATTCGGATTACCTGGTCCGGACGCTCGGGGAATACGAGAACCTCGATGACATCCGGAACACGATCGTCGGCGCCACAGCCAAGGGCGACCCGATCTACGTCCGGGACCTGGCCGAAGTCAAAGACACGATGAAGGAGACGCGGTACATCGGCCGCATTCAGGGCCGTCAGGGCGTCTTCCTCATGATCAGCAAGCGCTCGGGCGCGAACACGGCCCTCACCGGCGCCGCCGTCCTCAAGGAGCTCGAAACAATCCGCAAGATGCTTCCGGCCGACGTCGTCTTCAACAAGGTCATGGACCAGGCCGAGATGATCAAGGGCGTGACCAAAGACACGGCTGACAACGCCTGGCAGGGCGGCCTTCTGGCCATCGTCCTGATCTTTTTCTTCCTCATGAACTGGCGGCCGACGCTCATCATCGGGGTGGCCATTCCGCTCTCGATCGTCACGACGTTCATCGCCCTCTATTTCGCCGGGTACACACTCAATCTACTGACCCTTGGCGGCCTGGCCCTCGGCATCGGGATGCTCGTGGACAATTCCATCGTCGTCATCGAGAATATGTTCCGCCACATCCAGGAGGGGCGAAGCGCCAAGGACGCGGCCATCGCCGGCACGTCCGAGGTCGGGATGGCTATCACGGCCTCGACGCTGACGACGATCGTCGTCTTCCTGCCGATGGTCTTCGCCCAGGGCATCACGGGCAAGCTCACGCGCGGCCTGGCCTTGTCCATCACGTTCTCGCTCGTCGCGTCGCTCTTCGTCGCCTTGACGATCGTCCCGATGATGGCCTCGCTTTTGTTTAAACGCCGCGAGGGAGACGCGAGAGCTGTGCGCAAGACGATCGGCCGCAATTTTGAGGGAGCCCGCCGTACCTATCGGAAAACCCTTGAGTGGGCGCTCTCTCATCGGAAAACGGTCCTCCTCGGTGTGTTGGGCCTCTTCGCCGTGTCTGTGGCCCTCATCCCCATTTTGGGCACCGAGTTCATGCCGTCCATGGACCTGGACATGGCCTTCTTGAAGATCAGCCTCCCGGTCGGCTCGTCGCTCGCGGAAACGGACCGCGTGACGCAGATCGTCGAAGACATCATCCGCCGGCAGCCCGAGGTGAGGATCATCTCCGCCCAGGCCGGCTCCCAGGCCGAAGACAATCCCCAGGACCAGGGATTTGGCGGGAATCCCACAGGCCCGCACGAAGGTCAGTTTTTCATCGGTCTCAAGCCCGTTACCGAGCGGAAGCTGACGAATGCCCAAGTCCTTGATGAGATCCGCAAGAAGTTGCCCAAGCTCGAGGGCGTCAAGTTCGAGGCCATCGATATGCAGCAGACCTTTCTCGGCGGCGCTGCCGCTCCGGTGGAGATCAAGATCTTCGGGAAAGACCTCGGCAAGCTCCGGGAGATCGCCGACGGCATCGTCGCCCGGATCAAGGACGTGCCCGGACTGCGCGATGTTACGCATACATTGTCTCAGGCCAAGCCCGAATACCATATTCGGATCGATCGCGACAAGGCTGCCCGGTTCGGGCTTACAGTCAACCAGGTGGAGACGACCGTTCAAACCGCGACGCTCGGTCAGGTGGCGACCCGTTACCGCGAAGGCGGTGAGGAGATCGACATCCGCGTCCGGTTCAAGGAGGAATACCGGAATACGATCGAGGAGATCCGGAACATCCCCATCCTGACGCCGCTCAACACGTCGATCGCTCTCGGCCAGGTGGCGGAGATCGATTCAGGCACCGGTCCGATCCAGATCGCCCGCGAGAACCAGGCCCGGCGCGTCTTGGTGACGGGCAATATCGTCGGCCGCGACCTGGGCAGCGTTGTCAAGGACATCAAGCAGAGGATCGAAGGTCTCGACCGGATGCTCCCGCCGGGCTATTTTCTCGAGTTCGGCGGCTCCTATCAGCAGATGACCGAGGCGTTTCTGATCCTTGCCGGAGTGTTTGCCCTGGCGGTCCTTCTGGTGTACATGGTCATGGCCTCGCAGTTCGAGTCGTTTCTCCACCCATTCATTATCATGTTTACGATTCCTTTGTGTTTGATCGGCATCGTCGCCGGCCTGCTCATCGCGGGACGGCCGGTCAACCTCCCGGTCGGGATCGGATTAATCTTGCTGGCTGGCGTGGCCGTGAACAACGCCATCGTCATGATCGACTATATGAACCAGCTGCGTCGGAGCGGCGTGGAGAAGAAAGAAGCGATCATTCAGGGCGCCGTGACCCGTCTGCGTCCGGTCCTGCTGACCGCGCTGACGACGATCCTGGGCACGCTGCCCATGGCCTTCAGCCGCACGTCCGGAGCGGCAATGCGCAACCCGCTGGCCATCACGCTGCTCGGCGGCCTGACGACGACAACGTTCCTGACGCTGTTCATCATCCCGGTCATGTACAGCCTGTTCGAAAGGGTGTCATACAAAAAGGCGAACGCGGCGAAGAAGGATTTGGCTGCCGCGATGGGAGGGGCTCTAAGGGATTAGATTTTATACCTCAAGAACGCGCCGATCTTGCCATAGTGGTCGAGCTTGGAGGGCGGGGTGATGTGCTTGACCTCGGCGTGGCTCCGGAAGGTCGATTCGATCGCCTCGTCCACGACATCGGACAGGGCATTCGTCTTTTTCTGGCAGGAGGGGCAAACCGCTTCCTCCAGATAGAGGAATTTGCAGCGCGGGCAGATCTTTCCCTCCGCGGTGAAGTTGTGCGTCACGAGAAGCGCCTGGACTTCGACTTGATTCAGCCGGCGCAGCACCTCCTTGATTCCCGACACGGCGCGTCCGCCCTTTTCCAGCTCGGAGACGAACCTCCGGACGCCCTCGGCCTCTTCGGCCATATGGAGCTGCTCCTCGAGCTCGATGGTCTCCTTGAGGATCTTATCCACCGGATCGGAAAGTTTCGCTTTGAGACGGCCTTTCAATCGGTCGATAAGATAGCGGTGGAGAAAGAGCTCCAAGTCCGAATAGAAGCTGTCTTCGCAGCCCAATAAGAGCCAATCGAACTGGTCCTTTTTGAAAAGCTCGAAGGTGCGTTGTGCGGCTTTTTTATAATGATCATGGAGGTGGGCCTCGATGTGCCGCTCGATGCGCTTGGCTTCGGCGCCTTCGAATCCTCCTTCCTTGATCTTGCCCGGGACGTCGCTCGTCAGTGATTCAATGAACGAGATCTCGCCCATGAAGACGTTATACCATTTGGCTTCCCGGCGGCCGATGAGGACGGCGCAGATGCGGCGGTAGCGTCCCAAAATCTGAGACAGGGGCCGGACGTAAGGATTGTGGTTGAAGAGAACGCGGTCCCGGGGCGGGTGGGGGAGATGAATGTCTTCCCAGAAATGTTCACCCTGGCAGGAAAAGATGGCCAGTCCCTGGGAGTTGGCCGTCATGTTCTGCGAGAAAAAATCGGCGATCTTATCCAGGTCGCGGCCGATAGACGTTTTCTTGTCTTTGCCGAGGTCCAGGCTTTCGAGCCGGGCCCGGCCGACGGCTAAAAGATTCTTGGCGGAGACAAGGATCTCTTTTTTTGAAAAACGGCTCTTATCGGTGTTGAGGAAAAACGAGGTCGTTAGATACGTCTCGCTTTTGAAGCGGGAGAGGGCTTCGATCTGTTGCCGGCTCAAAAGTTTCATAGAACCTCCTTAGAAAAATTACGCAGAAATTTATCGGGTGTTTTTAAACGTCCCTTTTTGATTGGTAATCTTAAGACGCGCTCTCTCGTGATGGAGACGGCCATACACCTCTAAAATAAAAGCAGACAGGCCTTTTGTCAAGAGGGCGCGATTCGCGGGCTTTACTCGAGGGCTTATAAAGCTTATAATATTTGAGCTTTTTAGCCTTATTTTCCCGATGTTTGCGAACGTGCGGAAGTGGCGGAATAGGCAGACGCGTAAGCCTCAGGAGCTTATAGCCGATTATAAGGCTGTGTGGGTTCAAGTCCCACCTTCCGCACCAGAAAAAATCGGGGACGGTCCTCAAAAAAAGGCCGTCCCTGTTTAGCTTGGGATTAGTCCCATGCCTTCTGACTTTCGAACAAATTCGGGGAGACAATACGTAAATCCAATATGGAGTTGCTATCCTCGAACTATGCCCAATGCGTAGACCTGAACCCAGAAAGAATGTCCTCCTGATCAATCCCTGGATCTACGACTTCACCGCTTATGACTTCTGGCTGAAGCCGCTCGGGCTTCTCTATGTCGCTTCGATCCTGCGGGAGCAGGCCGAGGTCAACCTTCATTTCATTAATTGCCTCGACCGTTTTCATCCCATGCTGGAGATAGGGCCAAAGTCCAAGGCTGACGGCCGCGGGCATTTCCTCAAGGAGGAAGTGACGAAGCCGGAGATATTAAAAGCCGTCCCCCGGAAGTATTCCCGCTACGGGATTCCCGTTTCCGTGTTTAAAAAGGAGCTCGAGCGGATTCCGGTCCCCGACCTGGTTCTGATGACGTGCACGATGACTTACTGGTACCCCGGCGTTCAACTCGCGGTCGAGCTTGTCCGGGAGATATTCGGCGCGGCGCCGATCGTCCTCGGCGGCATTTACGCAACGCTGGCCGAGGACCACGCCAGACAATTTTCCGGAGCGGATAAGATCATTACGGGACCGGCCGAAAACAAGATCATTCCTCTCCTCCGCGAGATATGGGGGGACGGATCTGTCCGCGAGGCTGAATTTCCGTCGTTTAACGATATGCCCTGTCCTGCGTTCGACTTGCTCAACAATAAGGATTCTCTTCCGCTTCTGACGTCCCGCGGCTGTCCGTTCACCTGCGCCTTCTGCGCCGGACCTCTTCTTTATGATCGGTTCGAACAGCGAAACCCCGAGGACGTCGTCGCGGAAATCGCGGACCATGCGGAACGCTTCGGCACGCGCCATTTCGCGTTTTATGACGATGCGCTCCTCCTCAAGCCCGAGTCCCATATCATCCCGATCTTGGAAGAGGTCGTCCGCCGGAAATGGCCGGTCTCGTTCCATACACCCAACGGGCTTCATATCCGGGAGATCGACCAGGACATGGCCCATCTTTTCCGGAAAGCCGATGTCAGGTCGCTCTACCTCAGCCAGGAGTCAACGGACCGGAATGTCATCCGGGAAGCCTGTCCTAAAGTCGCTCAGGGAGATCTGGGGAGGGCGATCGGCTATCTCGAAAAGGCCGGTTACAGGCGCGAAGACATCAGCGTGTATCTCATGGCCGGGCTTCCGAACCAGGATGCGGCGAGCATCAGGGAAAGCGTGGGCGATATCCGCCGCCTGGGAGCAAAGCCCCGGATGGCCTATTTCTCACCGATCCCCGGAACGCGCATCTGGCGGGAACTCGTCGATCGAGGCCGATTGAAGAAAGACGCCGATCCTCTCATCCAAAATAAAATGGCTTTTCCATACATTTGGGCTGATTTTTCTCCGGAGGATTTCAGGGACCTGCAGGATTTGCTGAACGAACAATAATAGGATGGCGAATTTGTCTCCCAGCCGGAATTCTGATATTTTGTAATTTTCGAAGATGACGGAATTGATTTCAGGATGAATAACAAGGAGGAGGGCGACATGAACATGAAAAAGATCGTCTCCGGCGCGATGGCTGCGGTCTTCATCCTGGCCTTGATTCTGGGCCTTCCGGCGTGCAAAAAGGAGCCGCCGGCGCGGGCCGAATCTACTCCAACGAAAGGACTTCCGCACATGAACGTAACAAAAGAGCCCTTCGGCAATCTGGCTGACGGCACCGCGGTCGAACTCTACACGTTGACCAATGACAAAGGCTTCAGAGCGCGCCTCATGACCTACGGCGCGACGCTGGTTTCGCTCGACGTGCCTGATAAGAACGGAGAGCCTGCCGACATCGTTCTCGGTTATGATAATTTAGACGGCTATGTGAAAAATAGTCCCTACTTCGGCTCGATCGTCGGCCGCTACGGCAACCGGATCGCTAAAGGCAGGTTCACACTCAACGGCGTCACGCACAAGCTGGCCACGAACAACGGCGAGAATCACCTCCATGGCGGCCTCAAGGGATTCGATAAGGTCGTCTGGAAGGCCATTCCGGTCAAGGAAGACAACGGTGTCGGGATGAAATTCGCCTACCTCAGCAAAGACGGCGAGGAAGGATATCCCGGCAACCTCAATGCCACAGTCATCTACACGCTCACGAACGACAACGAGCTCAGGATCAGCTATGAAGTGACGACGGACAAAGCGACGCCCGTCAACCTGACCCACCACAGCTATTTCAACCTGGCCGGACAGGGCAACGGCGACATCCTCGGCCACGAGCTCATGCTCAGCGCCGACAAATACACGCCCGTGGATAAAGGGCTCATCCAGACCGGGGAGCTGGCTCCGGTCAAGGGCACGGCCATGGATTTCACGGCGCCCACGGCGATCGGCTCGCGAATCGCGCAAGTCGAAGGCGGTTACGACCATAATTTTGTCTTGAGCAAGGGGGAGACGGCGATGGGCTTGGCGGCGAGGGTGTTTGAGCCGAGGAGCGGACGGATCATGGAAATCTACACGACTGAGCCGGGAATCCAGTTCTACAGCGGCAACTTCCTGGATGGAACGATCACCGGAAAATCAGGCAAGGTCTACCCGAAGCATTCCGGGTTCTGCCTGGAGACGCAGCATTTTCCCGATTCGCCGAATAAGCTGAATTTTCCTTCGACGATCCTTGAGCCGGGGCGGATCTACAAGAGCTTGACGATCCACAAGTTCTAAAAGAGTTATTTGATGATCCATAGATGGAGGGGGTACTCGTTGCCGTCTTCCCCCAGGACGAGTTCGGTGCGGTCCGGCTTCCAGCTGCCCATGCTGAAATAGCTCGAAACGACGCGGGCTCCGGGCTTGAGCGTCTTTTGGAGGAGCGGACGAAGGGCCAGGTTCATGTCTTGGCTGAGGAACAGCAAGACGACGTCCGCGTCCGAGAGGTCCTTGATATCGAGGACATCACCCTGGCGGAACTCCACTTTGTCCGCCACTCCCGCGGCCTGGGCATTTTCCTTGCTCTGCTTGATGCGTTCAGGATCGAGGTCGATGCCCACACCTCGCTTGGCCCCGTACATACCCACGGCGCCGATGACCAGCCGGCCGTCGCCGCAGCCGAGGTCATAAACCGTATCCTTCGGACCGACGCGTCCGAGCTTCAGCATCGCCTCGACGATGTCCGGAGGCGTGGAAAGATAACTAATGAAAATCCTGTCCGGCTGACGCGCGTCTTCTTTGCCGAGGTCCACGACGATATCCACACCGCCCGCTAAGCTCACTTTGCGCGTTCGCGTGATCAGCGTATAGTTGTTCGGCCGGATGGTCGCAACCAGCTCGATCGAGTCTTTTCCGGCGGGGAGAATCATGTCCTCCGGGATTTTGAAGATCCTCTCAAACCCGGGCTTATCCAGCTTTTTTCCATCTATCTTGAGCTCGGCGCTATACGAGGGCATGATGACTTTAAGGGTTTTTAGGCGAGTCTTGTTCGGTCCGCCGGTTTGACGCCCCCAGGCCGGACACAGAGCTAAGGCCAAGGCCAGGGCTGCAAGAGCCAAGTTCATTCGGCAATTGATACGCGCGCGCATGGCCGTCATCCGCTCCGTATTGACTTTAATACATTTCTCTCATTATAGTAAAGCCAAAAACTGAAGCCGATGTCTCCTTGATGGCCGGCACGGAGGCCGACATCGTCGCCGTGGCCGGTGATCCCCTGAAGGACATCACGGCCCTCCGCCGGGTGATGTTCGTGATGAAGGGGGGAAAGATCTATAAGAATATCAGCCTTGAAGCGAAATAACTGAGAATATTCGGGAACTTGTTATTCTATTTCTTTTTCATAAAGGCTTCGATCTCGGCGATCTCGCGCGGAAGGCCGGGCGTTAGGTTCTCGCACCCGGTCTCGGTGATCACGACCGTGTCTTCGACGCGCACGCCCAGGTCCTCCTTCGCGAAGACCGCGTAGATGTCGCAGGCGAAGACCATCCCCGGCTTGAGCGGACCCCTCGGCCCGGCGCTCACGTCGTGAACGGCCATTCCCACGTTGTGGCTGATGCCGACCTGCATCGTCCGGATCTTAAAGAGGTCCTTATTGATGTCGAATCCCCTTTTCATGAGAATCTCGTTCACCTGAGGCTGAACGTCCCGGGAAGTGATCCCCGGCCTGTAAACCGCCCGGCAGGCTTTTTGGATAGCCTGGCAGGCCTCGTAGACCTCGCGCTGGCGCGGGGTGAATTTGCCGTTGGCCGGGTACGAGGCCGAAATGTCCACGACATAATAATTGTAATTCGGCCCCGCGTCCACGACGATGAAATCCCCGTCCTTGAGGATCCGGTCGTGCTTGTAGTAGTGGAGGTAGGGGTGGTTTTCGGCCGAGCTGATGATGACGTTGTAGGCGATGTCGCGCCCGCCCGCTTTCTTCGAGATGTAATCGAAGGCGGCGGACATTTCGTATTCCGGGACACCGACCTTGGTCGCCTTCATCATCGCCAGGTGCGCTTCGACGCCGATCCGGCCGACTTTGCGCAGAAGATCGATTTCCGCCGGAGACTTGATCGACCGCAGGTCCCAGATCATCGGAGCGCAATCTTTTACGACGGCCTGCGGGAAGCGGTCCTTGAGGTTTTTGACGAACTGGAGCTCGCGGGTCAACCGGCCGTCCCAGAGGTTGAAGGTCATGGCGTTCTGGAGAAGGCCGAACTTCTCGGACGAACATTCGCGGCTGAGCTCTTCAGGCTTGAAAGACGTGTATAGGACATAGTCCTGGCCGGCGAGCCGGGAGAGGGCGGCGGTGAACTGGTCGATGGGGGAGACCCGTTCGATCCCCGTCACGTCTTTAGCGTTTCTGACCAATTCCAGGCCGATGCCGTCGTTGCGCGCCGCGCTTTCCGAGATCGTGAAGAAGAGTGTCGTCGTCTTCTGCTTGCCGTCGATGATCAGCATGGCATTGGGGATCTCGACGTCGCTAAAATACATGAAGTCGTTGTTCTGGAAGAACTCGTTGTAGCCTGTCGGTGGCAGGGCGCCGAGAATGATCGCCGCTCCGTCCGGGATCGCCTCCATGAGCTTCTGGCGGCGGGCGGCGAACTCGGACTTGTCGAAAAGAAGCAGCCCGGCCGAGAAGGCGGAAGAAGCGAGGAGAAAGAAAAGAAATAGAACAAAGAGGTACCGATCTTTTTTCATGGATAGCCTCCATAATTCCCTTTTCTCCCCTTCGGCAGGGGGGACGGGGGATTGATTTATCGGGTCATTGTCAAGCTTTTTAGCCTTGCGATCGCGCATTTTTCTTCTTCCACTCCTTCGCCAGTTTTTTCATCCGTGCCTCGGCGTGAGGGAAAAACATCTTGGAGGCTCGGCAGAAGTGATTGAGCCCTCGATCGCGCGGGTCGCGGAGCCGGTCTTTCGTGCAGCCCCCGCGGCAGTTGGAGAGCCATTCGCAGGCTTTGCACACGTCATGAAGGTCCGCCTTCATCCGGCCGAATTCGTTCTGCCGGGCGGAATTTAGCATATGGATGAGTTTTCCTTCCATGACGTTGCCAAGCTTCCAGGGCTCCTCGACGAAGAAATCGCAGGCATAGACATCGCCGTTGTGCTCGACGACGAGGTACGTCCCGCATTCGGCGAGCAGGTCGCACTCGGGCGGCTCCTTGTCCACGTAGCGGTAAAAAAGGGAGTCGAAGGTGCGGATGAATGTCGTCGGCTCTCCGTCGTTAAAATCGGCGAGCCACAGGTCAAAAACCGCGCAAAGGAATTTTCCGTAATCTTCCGCTGAGGCGGAAAACGGCGCCGCCTGCCCGGGGTCTTGCGGATCCGTTTCGACACAGGGGATGAACTGGATGTGGTTCAGGCCTAACGATTTGTGGAATTCATAGATTTCTTGAGGAAAACGGGCCGAGTAATCGTTGACGACGACCAGGGCGTTGACGGCGACTTCCGAGTCGAGAAGGAGCTTCGCGGCGTCCACGATCTTCTGCCACGTCTTTTGACCGCCCGCAAGATGCCGATAACGGTCATGGATATGCTCGGGACCGTCGAGCGACAGCCCGACCAAAAAATGATATTTTCTGAGAAACGCCGCCCATTGTTCATCGATCAAAAGTCCGTTTGTCTGCAGTCCGTTCCCGACGCTTTTCCCTTTGCCGGAGCGGATCTGGAGCTCGACCGCCGTCTCAAAAAAATCCAGCCCCATGAGCGTCGGCTCCCCGCCCTGCCAGCCGATCGAAACGGCGGGGATCGGCTGGTCAAAGACCTGCCGCATGGTCTCTTCGAGAACCGGTTCGCGCATCCGGTGGACATTCGGACCGGGGAAGAGGGCCTCCTTCTCCCGATAAAAGCAATATGTGCAGGCCATGTTGCAGTCCGGCCCAGCCGGCTTAATGAGGAGGGAATTCAGATGTTTTTTCTGATGGAGGACTCTTTTCTTCATCTGCCCGAAGTATTTCATACCAGATTTCGCTGCAAATTTCAGCTAATATCAACGCATTAATTAAAATGACATCTCCGTTCGGGCGGCGCTTTGGCCGCCCGCAGCCCCCGGGCCCCGGGGAACCAGTCCCGTCGGTTCCCCCCGTCGGAAAAGCCGACGGGTCCCCCCTCCGCTACGGGGGCTTGAGGGCGGCCTAAGTGCCGCCCATACATTGTCACTTTATTTATTGCGTTTGCATTAGATTGAGCGGGAATGAAGATTTTCATTTATAATATTAGCCTCCCAGTCAAGTAAGGGGGATTAAATTAGGCAGGAGGAAAGATTCTATTATAATATTAATCCCCCTACCCCCCTAGTCAATTAGGGGGGATTAAAAGGTATGGAGGAAGGGAATGAAAAAACATCTTGCTTCAGTTCGTGTCGTTGTTCTCCTTATCGGTGTCGTCTTTATCGGGTTCTCGCTGGCCGCCGAAAAGCCCTTTAAGCTGCTCGAGACCGAAACGTATTTCGAGATGGAATCCGTCGGCGCCCCCCAGATCTCGCCGGATGGCCAATTCATCATATTCACGCGCGGCTGGGTGGACAAGATCAATGATCAATCGCGGTCGAACGTCTGGATCGCGGACATCGACGGCAAACGGATCCGGGAACTGACGCATGGCAACTGGCGCGACTCTTCGCCGGTCTGGTCGCCCGACGGAAAGAAGATCGCCTTCCTGTCGGAAAGGGACCAGACGACGCAGATCCATGTCATGTGGCTGGACACGGGCGATGTGGCCCAGCTCACGCATATCGAGCGGGCGCCGGGCGGCCTCGTTTGGTCACCGGATGGCAAGTGGCTTGCCTATACGGCATTTGTCCCGGACGAGAAGCCGATCCTGAACGTAAAGCTACCGAAGCGGCCTGAGGGCGCCAAGTGGGCCGCTCCTGCCGTGCTCGTGGACCGGCTGGCGTGGCGCTCCGACGGCCGGGGGCCGCTGCCCAGAGGCTATACGCATATTTATGTCATTGACGCAGAGCTGGGAGGGACGCCTCGTCCGATCACGTCGGGCGATTACAATCACAATGATCCGCACTGGTCAGCCGACGGCAAGACTATCTTTTTCAGCGCCATCCGTAAGCCCGACGCCGAATACACTTGGGGTGATTCGGAGATCTACGCGGTGGACCTGAAGACGCTCGAAGTCAAAGCCCTCACCGACAGAAAAGGACCGGATGGAAGCCCGCGCGTGTCTCCGGACGGCAAATGGATCGCTTATTCCGGATTTGAGGATAAGAATTACACGAGCCATCTTTCGAGCGTGTCTGTGATGGATTCAAATGGCGGGTCCAAGAAACTCCTCGCCGGGAATCTGCCCAGTTCGCCAGGAAACATCATCTGGGCAGCCGACAATTCCGGCCTTTATTATCAGATGGAGGAAAGGGGAGAGAATAATCTGTATTTTGTCTCTCTCGCGGGCGCCGTCAAAAAGGTGACAAAGGGCGCGCACGTCCTTTCCGGAGTCTCCATCGCTAAAAACGGCCAGGCCGCGGCAACGATCTCAACGCCGTATCGTCCCGGCTATCTTGTCACCTTCAACCTGCTCAAGCCCGAGGCCGCAAAAGAGCTCGTCGATGTCAACGCCGACGTTTTGGCCGAGGTCAAGCTCGGTGAGATCGAAGAGTTAAAATTCTATGCGCCCGACGGCCTCGGTCTTCAGGGGTGGCTGATCAAGCCGGCCGAATTCGATCCGGCCAAGAAATATCCTATGCTTCTCTATATCCATGGCGGTCCCTGGTCGATGTATTCGGTCGCCTTCAACTGGGATTGGCAAAACTTTGCTGCGAACGGCTATGCCGTCCTGTTCATGAACCCACGCGGGAGCACGGGCTACGGCCAGGATTTCGTCAACGGCATCCAATTCTCCTATCCGGGGAAAGACTATGACGACCTGATGGCTGGGGTGGATGCGGCCTTGACCAAAGGCTTCATCGACAAGGACAATTTATTCGTCTGCGGCGGGAGCGGCGGCGGGATTCTCACGGCCTGGATCGTGGGGCATACGAACCGGTTCCGGGCCGCGGTTTCGATGCGGCCGGTCATCAACTGGCATTCTTTCGTCGGAATCACGGATGGGCCAAGCTGGTATAGGCAGTTCAGAAAATATCCGTGGGAAGACCCGCTGGAATACGCCCTCCGCTCGCCGCTGAATTATGTCGCCAACGTGACGACGCCGACCATGGTCATGACCGGAGAAGCCGACCTGCGGACGCCGATCGCCCAGAGCGAGGAATTCTATCGCGCCCTGAAATTGCTCAAAAAGGAGACGCTCCTCGTCAGGATGCCCGAGGAATACCACGGCTGGCGCCGGCCTTCACACAGACTCCTGCAGCAGGCGTACCTCATGGCCTGGTTTGAGAAATACAGGGTGAAAAAATAACAAGAAAGCTTCGGAAGGGGACTCGCGGGCACTCCATTTTTTTTGGCGGAGATGAACTCGCTTCAAGACGCGCTCAGACATCATCACCGGCGGAGCAACATCCCCTTTCTAAGGCTTTCTTTTATTAGAAGAGATCAAAGGGAGGTTAGGAAATGCTGACAAAAGACGTTGGGAGCAAGAACAAGATCATATTGTTAATAATTATTCTTACCATCGGGGCAGGATCGACGTATCCTCAACGCACGGAAAAGCCCATTCTCCACGGCAGGCACTGGGTGGCGATCACGGGAAAACCCATAGCCGCCACGGCCGGGGCGCAGATGTTCCTCAAAGGCGGAAACGCTGTGGACGCGGCCTGCGCCATGCTCGGCGCGGTCTGCACGATGTGGGACGTCCTGAGCTGGGGAGGGGAGACGCAGGCCCTCATCTATGATCCCAGGACAAAAAAGGTCATCGCCATCAACGGCCTTGGTGTCGCTCCGACGGGTGCCACGGCCGAATTCTACAAATCCAAGGGTTTTAAATATCCTCCTGCTACGGGACCGCTCTCGGCCGTGACGCCGGGAACGCCCGGCGGGTTGATCACGATGCTTGCCGAATACGGGACGTTAAGTCTCAAGGATGTCCTTGCTCCGGCGGTGCAGATGGCTGAAGGCTATCCGATGGAGCAGGACACGTCAAACCGGATCGAGAAGGACAAGGACGCGATCAAGCAATGGCCTTATTCAAAAAAGATCATGTTTCCTCATCTCGGCGAAAAACAGGAGGGCCCGCTTGCCGGAGAAGTCTTTCGCCAGCCTGACCTGCTGATTACACTCAGAAAGCTCGTCCAGGCTGAGCAAGACGCGCTGACCAAGGGGAAGAGCCGTAAAGAAGCGCTCTATGCGGCCTATGACCGTTTTTATAAAGGCGACATCGCCCAGGAGTTCGTCCGCGGCTCAAAGGAACAGGGCGGCCTGATCACCATGGAGGACCTGGCCAAATGGAGAGTTTATATTGAAGAACCGGTGATGGCCACTTATAAAGGAATCGATGTCTATAAACTGAACTCCTGGGTCCAGGGACCAGTGATGCTCCAGGCGCTGAATATGCTTGAGAATCTCGACCTTAAAGCCATGGGCTTTAACAGCGCGAAATACATCCATACGCTCTATCAGGTTATGAACCTGGCTTTCGCCGACCGCGATTTCTATTATGGCGATCCGTATTTCCCGCCCGAGGAGCCGATGAAAGGCCTGCTTTCAAAAGACTACGCAAAAGAGCGGCTGAAGCTCATCAACGGGGATAGAAATGATTCCAACGTCAAGCCCGGCGATCCTTATCCCTATGAGGGTAAGAAGAATCCCTTCCTGAAGTATTTGGAGAAATGGCCTCCCGTCGGAGAAAAAAAGGAGGCGGATCCGAATAGCTTCTGGGGCGGGACAACATCGATCCAGGCCGCCGACGAGCAGGGGTGGGTCGTGTCTGTGACGCCGAGCGGCGCCTGGGTGCCGGCCGTCATCGCCGGGAACACGGGTGTCGGCATGAGCCAGAGAGCGCAGAGCTTTGTCCTGGATGAAGCCGAAAACCCGTTCAATGTCATCACGCCGGGAAAAAGGCCGCGCGCAACTTTGACTCCGGGCCTGGCCATGAAAGACGGAAAACCGTACCTATCGTTTGCCGTGCAGGGCGGCGACACCCAGGACCAGAACCTGCTTCAATTCTTCCTGGATATCGTGGAATTCGGGATGAACGTTCAGGAAGCCTGCGAAGCGCCGAACATCACAAGCTACCAGATGCGCAATTCTTTCGACCCCCACGATACGCTTCCCGGCAAGATCGATCTTCAGGAGAAGGTTCCGGCCGGCGTGCGGGATAAGCTCAAAACCATGGGCTACAAGATCGAGGTTAAAAAATATACGTCCGGCCCGATCAACGCCATTTTCTTCGATTGGAAGCACGGCACGTTCTGGGGCGGCTCGAGCAACTACGGCGACGATTATGGAGTCGTGTGGTGAAAGAAACAACGGATCCTGTTGGCGCTCGGGAAGTAAGCGAATAAAGCGGTTCAAAGAAAATCAGGCCGCGAATTGTCTAAAGAACTTGAAGACAGTTGTGAAGATCAATGTCTGTTCAAAAAGTCATCTGTCCTCACCCCTGTCCTCAAATGGGGACAGGTGCTGGTTGTATTTTCATCCTGTTCAGAGAGACGGAATTGGCATATTTTTTGTATAATAGTCGTATCTGATAAAGAAAATGCTGCGTTCTGGGCTTAAGTTGATAAATCCGATAGGAATACATATATTTAGCTCAGAGGCCGGCTGGATCAGCCCCGGCCCGAGAAAGGAGGCCTGACCATGGGTAAGAGGCTTTTTCATAGATTAGCGAGAAAATCCGTTTTCTTTTGGCTCCTTGCCGTCATCGGCTTGAGCCTTACGCTCCAACCGGCCTTCGGCCAGTATTTCGGCCGGAATAAGGTCCAGTATGAGAAGTTCGACTATCAGGTCTTAAAAACGGCTCATTTCGACATCTATTTCTATCCCGAAGAAGAAGCCGCCGTCAAAATGGCGGCGCGGTTGGCCGAACGCTGGTACACGCGTTTTTCCCGGCTCCTTACTCACGACCTCCGCAGTCGGCAGCCTTTGATCATGTACGCCAGCCATCCCCAGTTCGAGCAGACGACTGTCATCTCCGATGTCTTGGGCGAAGGGACGGGAGGCATCACCGAGTCCTCCAAGCGCCGGATCATCCTTCCGTTCGGAGGAACGCTCGAGGATACCGACCATGTCATCGGTCACGAGCTCGTCCATGCCTTCCAGTACGATATGGCCGGCTTGGGGAACCGATCCGCCCAGCAGGGTGGGAGCGGCCTCGAGCGTGCTCCTCTGTGGTTCATCGAGGGGTTTGCCGAGTACCTTTCGATCGGCCCCATTGATCCGCACACAGCAATGTGGATGCGGGACGTGGTCAAGAACAAGAAAAAAAAGATGCCGACGATCAAGGACTTACGGAATTCCTACAAGTATTTCCCTTATCGCTACGGTCAGGCGGTTTGGGCGTATATCGGCGGGAAATATGGAGATCTCGTCGCCGCCAAGCTGATGAAAGACGTCGTCCGCGGTGTCGATTACGATAAGGCCTTGGAAAAGACGCTCGGGACTACCCTGGACAAGCTTTCTAAGGACTGGCAGGAAGCGCTAAAAAAAGACTACGATCCTGTCTCTCAAATAACCCAGCTTCCAACGGCCATGGGGAAACTTCTTGTCAAGGGATCGGAACAGGACCCGTATAATGTCGCGCCCGCGCTGAGCCCGGACGGGAAGAAGCTCGTATTCATCTCTTCCAGGGCGCTGTTCTCCATGGAAATGTTCATGAGCGACGCTAAGACCGGGAAGGTGACCAAAAAGCTTACCCAGACGGCTGTCGACTCTCATTTCCAAAGCATCCAGTTCATCAACTCTTCCGGCTCGTGGGACGCCGATGGAAAACGCTTTGTCTTCGGCGCTGTGAGCGAAGGCAAGCCGGTCCTTGCCTTCCTGGACGACGAAGGCCGTAAGATCATGGATGAGATCAGGTTTCCCGCGCTGGGCGAGATCCTCAACCCCTCCTGGTCGCCGGACGGGAAACGGATCGCTTTCTCCGGACTGAGCGGCGGCTATACGGATCTTTATATCTACAACCTTGAGACAAAAGAGCTTCGGCCGATGACCCAGGACGCGTATGGGGACATTCATCCGGCCTGGTCACCCGACGGCCGCTGGATCGCCTTTGTCTCCGAACGGTTCACGACCCAGCTCAGCATCATGAGCTTCGGGAATTATCAACTGGCCCTGATGGACCCCGAAACGGGCGAGATCAGGCCGCTGAACACTCTCAAAGAGGGCAATAGCACCAATCCGCAGTGGTCGGCGGATTCTAAATCCCTCTTCTTCCTCTCTGACCGGAACGGCATTTCGAACATTTATCGGATGGATGTCGCGTCCGACGCTATCACCCAGGTGACGAACCTTTACACGGGCGTCAGCGGGATCACGCCCCTGAGCCCGGCGATCTCAATCGCATCCAAGTCCAATGACATGCTTTACAGCGTCTATGACGAGGGCAACTACAGCATCTATTCGATCGAGCCGCAAGACCAGCTCGCCGGCAAACCGGTTCAGGAACTGCCGTCGGCTTTCACTCCCGCTGTCCTTCCTCCGAAAGACCGGCAGGGCTCCGAGATCCTCGGGCTGCTGAAAGCTTCGAACTACGGGCTGCCTGACGCATCCAAGTTTTCCGTCAGCCCGTATAAGCCGAAGCTGAGCCTCGATTACGTCAGCCCGCCGCAGGTCGGCGTGGGCTATGACCGCTACTACGGCGCGTACGGCGGAGGCGGTGTCGCCCTCTACTGGAGCGATATGCTCGGTTGGCACAACCTGATGACCTCGGCCCAGGTCTACAACCGCCTTATGGATTCGTCGTTCCAGGTCGCCTATATGAACTCCAAAAACCGGATGAACTACGGATTCGTGGCCCAGAGGATCCCCTATGTCTATGGAGGCTATTCGGCCGGCATGGACGGGGACGTATACATTGAGCAGGAAATCCTTTACCGCCAGATCTTCTATGAGATCGGAGGATTCGCCTCTTATCCCTTCAGCCAAATGAACCGGTTCGAGCTTGCCGCCGGATATGATTACATCCAGTTCAATAATGTGATCTACGAAAGCGCCTATGATGTCTATACAGGCATCCCCTATTATGTTGACGACCGGACCGATCTGCCGTCGCCCCCGGGAATCCACATGGCCTATATCGCCCCCGCTCTCGTCTATGACAGCTCATTCATGGGCGCCACCGGCCCCATCCTCGGCCAGAGCTACCGGCTTGAAGCCTCGCCGACTTTCGGCACGCTGAACTACTATTCGCTCCTTGCCGATTACAGAAAATACCTCATGCCCGTCAGACCTTTCACCCTGGCCTTCCGGTTCATGCATTACGGCCGCTATGGGAAGGACTCGGATGATGACCGATTGTGGCCCATGTTTCTCGGTTACGACTGGTATCTCCGTGGCTACGATTGGAATTCATTCTCGGACCAAAATGAATCTTTCGACATGAACCGGCTCTTTGGAACCCGGATGATGATTGCCAATTTCGAGCTTCGTTTTCCGCTCTTCGGCGCCCTCAAGCTCGGAAAAGGTTTCTATGGCATCTTCCCCGTGGATTTCATCGCCTTCTATGATGTCGGTTTAGCCTGGGGCGGCCAACCGATGTTTACTAACGATAATTCAATCGATGGCAGCCAAGCAAGTTCGATCAATACCAATCCCTGGTTCATGAGTGGAGGGAACCGGAAACCCATATCCAGCATGGGAGTCGGCCTCCGGGTGAACGTTCTCGGCTATGCCGTCCTGGGCGTTAACTATGTCAAGCCTTTCAACCGGCCGGACAAAGGGTGGTACTGGCAGTTCAGCTTCTATCCGGGATTCTAAAGAAAAGCACGGGGGCTATATCACTTTTTTTCGCAAAACGAGTGATATGTCTCCGTCTTGCTAATCTTCTTTAGCCTTATCTCAGTCTTTATTAAAAAATCCTTCAACGAGAGGACTGATTTCCTGTATCATATGAAATCGAAAAGCATGGCGAAATCCTTTTTCAGAGGAGGTCCCCGGATGTCCAAACGTACTTCGGGATTCCTGGTTTTGCTGATCTTGCTCCTTACGGCGGGATTCACGGCGCCTTCCAAAGTGCCCGAGCCGAAGATCCCCTTCGATCCTGAGAAATATATCTGCTACCGAGCCTCCGGTCCCGTTCAGATCGACGGCGACCTCGACGAGGCGGTCTGGTCCAAGGCGCCCTGGTCGGACAATTTCGTGGACATCGAAGGACCACTCAAGCCCAAGCCGCGCTACCGGACAATGGTCAAAATGCTCTGGGATAATGACTATTTCTATATCGGCGCATACCTCGAAGAGCCAAACGTTTGGGCGACGTTGACCGCGCGCGATTCGATCATCTACCAGGATAACGATTTTGAAGTATTTATCGACCCGGACGGCGACACCCACAATTATTATGAGCTCGAAATGAACGCGCTCAATACAGTCTGGGACCTCTTTTTGGTCAATCCCTATCGCGACGGCAATCCGGCCAATATCCACGCCTGGGACATCCAGGGCCTGAAGACGGCGGCCAAGGTCAATGGGACGCTCAATGATCCCAGGAATAAGGACAAGGGCTGGTTCGTCGAGATCGCTATGCCCTGGGAGATCCTCAAGGAAGCCGCATTTCCGAAATCGGCGCCGAAGGCCGGCGATCAATGGCGAATGAATTTTTCCAGGGTCGAATACAGGCTGAACGTCGTGGACGGAAATTACATCAAGGCCACCAACCCGGCCTCCGGAAAGCCCTTGCCCGAGGATAATTGGGTCTGGTCGCCGATGGGCCTGGTCAACATCCATTATCCGGAGATGTGGGGATACGTCCAGTTCTCGGGAAAGATCGCCGGTCAAGGCCGGGATTCGTTAAAGGAAAAGCCCGAGGAGAAAGTGAAATGGGCCTTGCGCAAGATCTATTATGCCGAATGGGCCGCCCGGGCCGAAAAAAAACGTGTTCCTGAACGATTGGAAGGCCCTTGGGCTGAAAGAGAAAGACCTCAAGATCAAAGGCTATTCGTTTCCTCCCACGATCCAGACGACCGAAAGCCTTTTTGAAGCCGTTTACAAAGGGGAGGCGGGCGACGTCTGGCATATCGGCCAAGATGGAAAAGTCTGGAAAGATTGACGGACCGAACATTCGATCGGCATCACGTTTGATTTCGACACGATCATCGACCGCCGCAACACCGGGACCGGCGATTGTGAACTCCCTATAGATTTTTTTACTTCCAAGCGGATATATTAAGAAGAACGGTTCTCGGCGGAGGAGAAGATGAAGAAGACATCAGTGAGCGCTCTCACGGGCCTAATAGCCTTATTGATTTTTTCCTGGGGGTGCGGCCGGAAGGCCCTGCCGACGTCCGGCGCGGACGCCGTCGGCATGTCGGAAAAGCGGCTGAACCAGGTCCACGCGATTATCAAAGAGGCCATCGCCCGCAAGGAATTTCCCGGCGCCGTTCTGCTCGTCGCGAGAAAAGGCAGGGTCGTCGTGCGCGAAGCCTACGGCGAAAGCCAGTGGGTTCCCGACCATAAGCCCATGACGGCCGATATGATCTTTGATCTGGCTTCGGTCACGAAACCGATCGCGACGGCCACGTCGATCATGATCCTGGCCGAGCGGGGAAAGATCTCCCTGTCGGACCGGGTCAAAATGTATGTTCCGGAATTCGTCCCGTACGTCGATGACTGGAACGAGGCCGGCGAAGACGCGCGAATTTTGAATCTCCTGACCCATACGTCGGGCCTTCCTCCGTACACGGATGCGGTCGAAGCCGGGAAAAAATTGGGAAATCCCTGTTCTGTGGACGACCTGGTCAAATATATCGCCACGCTGAAAAAGACAAATCCTCCGGCCGCGGAATTCCATTACAGCTGCCTCGGCTACATCACGATGGCTTATATCGTGAAAAAGGTGACCGGCCAGACGATCGATGTCTTCGCCGAGGAGAACATCTTCAAACCTTTGCGGATGAAACACACGTTCTATAAACCGGCGCAGAAATTTCTGCGCCTATGCGTGCCGACCCAGGTCGTTGAGGGCAAGCCTCTCATCGGCGTCGTCCATGATCCGCTGGCCCGCCTCCAGGGCGGGATCTCCGGCAACGCAGGGCTTTTTTCGACGGCGGACGACTTGGCGGTCTTCGCCCAGATGGTCCTTACCAAGGGAGAATTCAAAGGCGTCCGGATCCTGAGCCCGCTCGCCGTGGAGCGGATGACCTCAATCTATCCCAAGGCGGAGTTCTCCGGCCGCGGACTCGGCTGGGACTTGAGCTCAGCCTATGCGACGAACGGCGGTG
This sequence comes from Candidatus Aminicenantota bacterium, assembly GCA_022866045.1. Taxonomy (GTDB): domain Bacteria; phylum Acidobacteriota; class Aminicenantia; order Aminicenantales; family UBA4085; genus JALHTW01. The sequence goes on from JALHTW010000105.1 coordinate 23,427, forward strand.
ACATTTTCGGGCCGCGCTCGTTCGGGCATTCCGGATATACCGGAACGTCGATTTGGATCGACCCAGAAACCGAAACCGCTGTCATTTTCCTGACCAACAGCGTTCATCCGGAAGACAAAGGCCAGATCATTCCGCTGCGCAGTCGCGTGGCGAACGTTGTCGCCGCGTCGATCATTAAAAAATAGGGGGGAGACATGAAATGGATTTTTGTGGCCCTCAGCTGCTTCGCCCCGTTGGCCTTCATCTCCGGGGGACGGGCCGGAAGAGTCGCCTCGCCGGCCGAGATCTCTGTCGTCAAAATTCCGCCGACGGCCGGCCATAACCGTCACTACATATCCAATCGAGAACCGCTCCTCCCGAGCCCTTTCATAAAACTTCCGATCGGCTCCATCGAACCTAAAGGATGGCTCCTCAGCCAGCTCCAGCTCATGCGGAACGGCTTTACGGGCCGCTTGAAAGAGCTCAGCAAATTCTTGGGATCGGGAAGCGGCTGGCTGATCCTCAAAAACAAGGGCTGGGAAGAAATGCCCTACTGGCTGAAAGGATTCGGCGACCTTGCCTATATTTTAGAAGATCCGGCGATGATCGCTGAGGCGAGAATATGGATCGATGAGGCGCTCGGCAGCCAGAAGTCCGACGGTTATTTCGGCCCGCCCGACAACAAAAAGAACCTCGACCTCTGGCCGAACATGCTCATGCTCTTCGTCCTCCAGAGCTATTATGAACACTCGGGCGATCAGCGCGTCATCCCTTTTCTGTCCCGATATTTCCGCTACGAGCTCGACCTGCCGGCCGGAAATCTTCTTCCGGGAAGCTGGCAGAAGCTCCGCGGAGGCGACAACCTGGAGAGCGTCTATTGGCTTTATAACCGGACCGGCGAAAAATTTCTGCTGGACCTGGGGCGAAAACTCTTTGAGCGGACCTCTGATTGGACCTCGCCGATCCTGACGCCCGAGCGCGAAAAGACGGAGAGAACGAGCTCATTCTACCATGGCGTGAACATCAGCATGGGTTTCCGCCAGCCGGGCGTTTATTTCCAGCAGTCCAAGGACAGAAAATATCTGGATGCGGTCGAACGGAATTTCAAGCAGATCATGGACGAATTCGGCCAACAGCCGGGCGGCATGTTCGGCGCGGATGAGAACATCCGGCCCGGCGCCACTGACCCGAGGCAGGGCGCGGAAACCTGCTCCATGGTCGAATTCATGTATTCTAATGAATCGCTTCTCAAAATCACGGGCGAGCCGCGCTATGCGGAACGCTGCGAGGAGATCGCCTTCAACTCGCTTCCGGCCGCGGTCATGCCTGACCTCAAAGGTCTCCACTATCTGACCGCGCCTAACCTCATTTCCTGCGACAGCTCGGCCGAGCACGATTTTCAGAACGGCGGCACACTTGTGTCTTACGATCCCTGGAGCTATCGCTGCTGCCAGCACAATTTCGCTTTTGGCTGGCCGTATTTTTCCGAGCATCAGTGGCTGGCAACCCAGGATGAAGGGCTGGCCGCGGTCCTCTTTGGGCCCTCGCAGGTGAAGGCGAAGGTCGGCCCGGGCGAAGAAGTCCGAATCGCCGAGGACACGGCGTATCCGTTCGGCGATTTCATCGATTTTACGGTTTGGACCTCCAAGCCCGTGGATTTTCCCCTTTACCTGCGAATCCCAGAATGGTGCGCGAAGGCGAAAATTTTTCTGAACGGAGATGACCTGAAAGCCGCGGCGCCCGCGTCGAGCTATGTCGGGCTTAAAAGAACTTGGAAAAATGGGGACCGGGTCCGGCTCGAGCTGCCCCAGAAGATCGAGGTCAAGACCTGGCCGAAGATCGGCGGCTCGGTGTCCGTCCGCCGCGGACCGCTGTGGTATTCGCTCAAGATCGGCGAGCAAGTGAAACGTTATGGAGGGACGGATGCCTGGCCGGCTTATGAGATCCTTCCAACGACGCCCTGGAATTACGGCCTGGCTGTGAACCCGGCCGACCCGGATGCGTCCATCTCGCTCGTCCGTCAGACGACGCCGGCCTATCAGCCTTTCACCGCGGACGCGGCGCCGATCATCCTCAAAGCCAGGGCGAAGCGCGTGCCGGATTGGAAGGAAGAAAGGCGAATGGTTGGGAAGGTCCCGCCAAGCCCGATGAAAACGAGTGCGCCCCTGGAGGACATTGCCCTCATCCCCTTGGGCTGCGCCAGGCTGCGCATTTCCGTTTTTCCGATAGTGCAGTAATATATCTTTTTGAGCTAGGAGGGGAAATGAAAGCATTCAAAAAGTCTTTGTTGTTATTTTCTTTTTGGTTCCTTGTCTGTATCGGCGTCTCGGCCCAAACTCCCAATCCTCGTGATTACACGGCCCATCTTATCGGGCATGCCCATATCGACTTGAGCTGGCTGTGGCGCTGGGAGGAGACGGTTCACGACGTCGCCGTCCAGACATTCAAGGGCACCCTGGAACAAATGGACAAGATGCCGGGGCTGACGTTCGCCCAGAGCCAGGCTGCGATCTATGAGGCCATCGAAAGGAATTATCCCGGGCTTTTCCAAACCATCACAGCCAAGATCAAGGAAGGCACGTGGGTCCCGGTCGGCGGGATGTGGGTCGAGCCCGACCTGAACATGCCCGACGGCGAAGCGCTGGCCCGGCAACTTCTCTACGGAAAAAGATATTTCCTGGACAAGTTCGGCGTGGATGTCAAAGTCGGCTGGAACCCGGATTCCTTCGGCCACAATTGGCAGCTTCCCCAGATTCTGGCCAAGGCCGGCCTCAAGTATTATGTCTTCGGTCGGTGCGCGCCGGAAAAAACGTCCGCGTTCGTCTGGCAGGGAAAGGACGGCTCCGCGCTTCTCTCCTATGTGCCCCAGGGCTGGTATAACGTAAGCCTGAAGAACGGCGTCAAAGACGTCGTTCTGGAAGCGGCCAAGATCGGTCCCTTGAAGGATTATATGATCCTCTACGGTGAGGGCGACCATGGCGGCGGTCCCAGGGATTCGGACCTGGAAGCGATTCAGAAATTCAAAAAGGACAAAGGCCATCCTCGCCTGGAGTTCGTCACACCCGAAGACTATTTCAAATTGATCGAACGGCAGAAAAGCGATCTCCCCTCATTTGCCAATGAATTGAATTTTACCTTTCCCGCCTGTTATACGACCCAGGCCGAGACAAAGAAGAACAATAGAAAAGGCGAAAACCTGCTTTTGACCGCGGAAAAATTTTCCGCCCTGGCCATCGCCTCGGGCTTCAGGGACTATTACCCCGAACGGGACATCGATGAGGCCTGGAAGATCGTCCTCCGCAACCAGTTCCATGACATCCTGGACGGCTCGAGCATCGGGCCTGTTTATGACGAGGTCCGCGGTTTCTATAAAACGGCTTTCGAGCGCGGGAAGCGGGCCCTTGACTTCTCGCTTGAGACCATCACGAACAGTATCGACACAAGGGGAGAGGGCATCCCCTTGATCGTTTACAATCCTCTATTCTGGGAAAGGACAGAGCCCGTCGTCTGTGACATACCCCGTCCGAAACAGCCGGGGGCGTTTAAGATTCTGGATTCTCAGGGCGCCGAGGTTCCGTTTCAAGCCGTCCCAACGCCGGCCAAAAGTGGCCCTGCGCCTTTACGCATCGTTTTCGTGGCCGAGGGAGTGCCGTCGTTCGGGTATGAGATATTCAGGATCGTCCAGGCCGAAAAAGCCCCTGTGTTCGCCTCATCGCTGGCTTCGGCCGAAGATTCTCTGGAGAACGAATTCTTCAAAATCAAGCTCAACCCGAAGACCGGATGGCTCGCAAGCGTTTACGACAAAACCAACGGCCGCGAAATTCTGCAACAACCCGGTCATGTCCTCCAGGCGATCGTTGATGAGCCTGAGAACATGTCCGCCTGGGAGCTTGGGCTTAAGGAGAAATCCTGGAACATCGGCGAGGAAGGCGCCCGGATCAGTCTCCTTGAGTCGGGACCTGTTCGGGCCGTCATCCGGGTCCAGAGCCCATTCCGCAGGTCCCTATTCACGCAGGACATCATTCTCTATCAGAAGATTGCGCGCCTCGATTTCAGGGTGGAGTTCAACTGGCAGGAGCGAAACCTGATGATCAAGGCCGCCTTTCCGCTGAATATAAAGAGCGACAGAGCGGAGTTCGAGATTCCCTATGGTTCCATATCCCGAAAGACGGACGGCATGGAAGTTCCAGCGCTGCGCTGGGTGGATTTGAGCGATGAATCCGGCAGTTTTGGCCTCAGCCTCCTCAATGATTGCAAATATGGATTTGACGTCAAAGGCAATGTCATGCGGCTTTCGGTCATCCACGGCGCCACGAACCCGGACCCGGAAGCCGACCGCGGCCGGCATGAATTATATTATTCTCTCTATCCTCATCGCGGCGACTGGAAGGAAGCCCAAACCCTCCGGCGCGGCTACGAATTCAACAATCCGCTTCTGCCAAGAATTGCCATGGCCCATCCCGGGACACTGCCCAAAAGCCAGGCCTTCATCAAGGTTGGGCCGGAGAACGTCATTCTTTCTGCCTTGAAAAAAGAAATGGGGTATGACAACCGCGGCCTAATCCTCCGTTTCTATGAAGCCTTCGGCCGGAAAACAGAGGTGAAGGTCGAACTGCCCTGGCCGGTCGAGGCCATGGAAACCGATCTTATCGAACGGCCGGTTCATAAGATTGAGTCGAAGGATAAGACATGGACCCTTTCCCTTGGGCCGTACGAGATCAAAACGGTCCGCATCGTCCCCAAGCCGGGTCAACAAGGCCCATGATGACCCGGGAGAGATAACGTAATTCATGAATAATTCAGATTAATGTTCCTCTTTCATATTAGGCGCTCGTAGGCAATTCTTTTTCCGGGGCGCCGGAAAGTCGAGCCGGGGTGGCGCGGCGAAGGGGCTCCCCGCCCGCGCGCAGCGGCCTGGCCGCGAGCACGGCCGGGGAAGAGCCGCGACAGGACCCCGCCCGAAATTGGCTTGGCACCGGAAAAAGAATTGCTTACTAGGGACTCCCGCGCCTTGAAAAATTTTGAAAAATCATCATAATAGTTAGCTCATATATAATATCTGGAGGCCTTTATGACAAAAAGAATCACGATCGTTTTCTCTCTTTTCATCTGTCTTCTGGGGCTCAGCCTTTTCGCCAAGGCCCAGGACACGTTGAAGGAGACCAAGAGCGAAGTGCCAGAGCTCACCGCGTTTCACGAGATCATCTATCCGATCTGGCACACGGCCTATCCTGAAAAGGACTATGCGGCGTTGAGAAAATATGTCGCCGACATCAACAAGCTGGCCGCTCCCATCTACAACGCCAAGCTGCCCGGCATATTGAGAGACAAAGAAGCCAAGTGGAAAGAGGGCGTGGGCCTTTTTAAAAAGGCCGTCGATGAGTATAATGCCGCAGCTTCCGGCAAGGACGATCAAGCCCTCTTAAAGGCCGCCGAAGCGCTCCATTCCAAGTATGAAGCCCTGGTCCGGACGATCAACCCAATCCTCAAAGAAGTCGATGAATTTCATCAGGTTCTCTACGTCGTCAATCATCAATATGCTCCGAACAAAGAATACGATAAGATCCGGGAGGCCGCCCCGGAACTTGTGACCAAGGCGGATGCGATCACGAAGGTCGCGCTCCCTAAGAGACTCGAAGCGAAAACCGAGGCCTTTCAAAAGGCGGCTGCCGAATTGTTGGCTGCAGTCAAGGAACTCGAGGCCGCCAGCGGTGCCCACGACCATGACGGCATGCTGAGCGGCGTGGACAAAGTCCACCTGAAATACCAGGCGCTCGAGAAAATATTCGAGTAATAATCAGGGATAAACACGTAAGCTTAGTATATTAACCGCCAGCCGCCCTGCACGATTAAGGGCGATCGAAGTAATTCTTTTTCCGGGGCGCCGGAAAGTCGATCAAGGGTGGCGCGGCGAAGGGGCTCCCCGCCCGCGCGCAGCGGCCTGGCCGCGAGCACGGCCGGGGAAGAGCCGCGACAGGACCCCGCCCGAAACTGGCCTGACACCGGAAAGAGAATTGCTTACAAGGGCGATTAAAAAATTGGGGAGGGGGAAAATCCATTAATCCGCTTTCGCTTCTTCGACCAGAATCTGAAGAATTTCCAGCTCGTCCGTATCGAACCAGATTTTAAAGCACGACAGGCATTTTTCGACGGGCAAGAAGTACTGATAATTGAACGGCCGGGATGTCATTCGATAGCCGCAGTTCGGGCAGGGAATACGCGCTGAGAGGCGATCGCTGATCTTTAAAATGTTGATCGGATTCAGCAAAAACCGCTCGCGGAAATCAGCGGCTTTTGTGCGCAGCGATTCGGAGAATCCGATCTCCGTCCGGGCCAGGATCCTATCCATGGAATCCTCATCGACGAGCTTTCCCGTGCATTGCCGGCATAATTTTATGGACACGCCTTCATAAAAGCTGTCCGAGAGGAGGATGCGGCATCGAGGGCATTGATCCTTTTGGCCCCGGCTGACGAATCGTTTTTGCGAGGGCCTGATCACGATAGGCTTTTCCTCGCGCGCGGGCTCGATCTCTTTGGCCCTCTCCCGCCTCATCTGCGTTTCCCAGACTTGCCGGATCACATCGGAAGGATTCACATTCGCCATTTCGGCCAGGAGTCTGATCCGCTTCATCAGCGGCGGGTGCGTTCCGCTCCAATGTTCGGCGCCGGCGTCTTCTTCGCCTCGTGATTCGGGAGAGACCATGAAAAGGGGAGCATAGGTCAGATTGAAATCTCCCACGAATGAATTCTTGACATGGGCCTTATAGATCGCCCGGGCCAGGGCGACCGGATTGCGGCTCAGCTCGACGGCGGCCGCGTCAGCCAGGATTTCGCGTTCGCGGCTGATGAACCGGCTCAACAGGCGCATGAAAACCGCCGAGACAGCCAGATTTTCGCCGCTTCCACCTTCATCACCGGCCGAGAGACTATCACTTAATCGCTCGAAAAAGTCGGCCAGGCCGCAGACGAGCGTCAGATAAAAGGCGTCGCCGTGCGTGATGTGAGCCAATTCATGAGCGGCCACGGCTTCGAGCTCGTCCCGCGTGAAATCGGCGAGCATCCCCTCCGTCAGGGCGATGCAGGGGGTCCCATCGGGCTCGATGAGGGCCAAGGAATTGATGGTATGGTCGGAGATAACGTACGGTTTGACATTGGTAAGCCCGGCCGCAAGCCCCATTTCTTCGACGACATCGGAAAGCTGCCTGTGATAACGGTCTCGAATCTCGGGCTGTTTCGCGGAGAGCCTTTTCAGGATAAAGGCAGGGCCGTTCTTCCGGGCGTCATAATATTGGAAGGCCGCGATGGCTATAGAGAAAACGAACGACAGCCCCAGAAGCCCAGCGATATTGGATACGGAGAACAAGCGGGGCTTTGCAAAGATCGCTCCGATCGCGAAATTGATCGCGAGGAAGATGATCCCGATGGCAGCGATATAAAAAAGAAGCATAACAGTGAAAAGGGCAAGGCTCTTCTTTTTCTGCTGGGCCTCGACTTCGTAAAAGCTTTTGACGGATGGACGATGCATTTTTGGTATTATCCTATTTGAAAAAGGAGGTTTTGACAAGTTCCGGCAGAGGGAGACCGCTGCCATTTGCTTTAGGGAAATTCGTGTGTTATAAATCTTTCTTACGACATGTCATAATGACGCGCAAAAAAATTTATTTGGAGGGTTTTATGAGCAAGCTCAAATTTTTTGTGTTTCTTCTAGTTCTCATCCTGCCGCTAGGCTTACTCTATGCCATCGACGTCAGCGACACCAAGCTCTTGACGCAGCCGGCGATCGGAAAAACGCACATCGCCTTCGTCTATGCCAACGACCTCTGGGTCGCCGGCCTCGACGGCAAGAATGTCCGCCACCTGACAACCGACCTAGGCATCGAAAGCTATTTGGCGTTTTCACCGGACGGCAGCTTGATCGCCTTCAGCGCCCAGTATGAAGGGAATATGGATGTCTATATCGTGCCCGTCACCGGCGGTGTTCCAAAGCGCATGACCTGGCATCCGGGCCCGGACCTCGTCCAGTGCTTTGCGCCAGACGGGCAGGCTGTTCTTTTTGCCTCTTCTCGTTCCAGCTACACGGGTGCCCACCTCCGTCTTTACACTGTTCCCATCCAGGGCGGATTTCCAGAACAATTAAAAGTGCCCTATGCCTATCGAGCCGTTTATTCGCCGGACGGGAAAAAAATCGCTTACAATCCGCTTCCCGACGCCTTCACCCAATGGAAGAACTACCGCGGCGGCCGGAACTCCGTCATCTGGATCTTAAATACCGGCGATTACTCCGTCGAAAAGATCCCTCAACCCGAGGGCCGGTCGAATGACCCCGGCCCGATGTGGATCGGAGAGAAGATCTATTTCCTCTCGGACCGGAACGGAGAATTCAACCTTTTCTCTTACGACACCAAGACCAAAGAGGTCAAACAGCTCACGGCCCACAAAGATTATCCCGTCCTCAGCGCTTCGGCCGGCGGTGGAAAAATCATCTACGAGCAGGCCGGTCTTATTCATATCTACGATCCGCAGGCCAACAAAAGCACGCGTCTCACGATCGGCGTCTCGGCCGACCTTAACGAGCTGCGCGAACGCTATGTGAAAGGCGCGCGTTGGGTGCGGAACGGTTCGATCTCTCCTTCGGGGGCAAGGGCCGTCCTGGAATTCCGGGGCGAGATTGTTACAGTGCCCGCCGAAAAGGGCGATCCGCGCAACATAACCCTAACGCCGGGCATCCACGAGCGTTCTCCACTCTGGTCGCCCGATGGAAAGTCCCTTGCCTATTTTTCGGATGAATCGGGCGAGTACGAGCTCCATGTGCGCAGCCAGGATGGGAAGGGCGAAGTCAAGAAATTCAAGCTGAACACCCACGGGTTTTATGATTCACCGGAATGGTCGCCGGACGGCCAGAAGATGATCTTTGCCGATAATTCCTGGAGCCTCTCCTGGATCGATATAAAGACCGGCGCGGTGAAAAAGATCGCTTCAGAATTTCTCTACGGACCTTCGCGGGCCCGGACGATTTATTCCGCCTGGTCGCCGGATTCCAAATGGCTTGTTTACACGCTGAATTCCGCGACCTACATCCAGAAAGTTCTGGCGTATTCCATCGAGCAGGACAAATCGTACGCCATCACCGACGGACTGAGCGAAGTGAGCGAGCCGGTCTTCGACGCTTCAGGCAAATATCTCTATTTCTTTGCTTCGACGGATGCCGGCCCGGTGAAGCAGTGGTTCGACCTGTCCAGTGCTGATATACGCATGACCAGCTCGATCTATGTTGTTGCCCTGACGAAGGAGGCCCCGAATCCCCTCGCCAAGGAAAGCGACGAGGAGAAGGGAACACAGGAAAAGCCTGCCGGAGAAAAAGCCTCCGAGGACAAAGCCGCTTTGTTAAAAGCAGCGGTCAAGAACGACAAACCCGAACAGGCGAAAGAAGAAAAACCTAAAGAGGCCGCCCTAAAGCCGGCCGCTGCCGTGAAAATCGACTTTGACGGCCTCAATCACCGCATCCTCGCCCTGCCGATTCCCGCGGGGAGTTACAGAAATCTGGTTGCGGGCGAGGCCGGCCAGATTTATTATCTTGAAAATCCTTCGGGCATCGGCTCGGCCGCAGCTCCAGGACCCGGTGGAGGCGCCACCCTCCACAAATATGATTTCAAAGCCCGCAAAGGTGAAGTCGTTCTGAGCGGTGTTTCCAGGTTTGAGCTTTCGGCCGATAAGAAGAAAATCCTCTACGTCTCCAGCCAGAACTGGTTCATCACCGGACTTGCTCCCAAGCCGCAGCCCGGCCAGGGCAGGCTCAATATCGACGCGATCGAAGTCAAAATCAACCCGGCCTCCGAATGGAAGCAGATCTTCGACGAGGCCTGGCGGATCAACCGCGATTATTTCTATGCGCCCAATATGCACGGCGCCGACTGGCCGGCCATGAAGAAAAAATACGAAGTGTTCTTGCCGCACCTGGCCTGCCGCAATGACCTCAACCGTGTCATCCAATGGATGTGCTCGGAGCTTGGCGTCGGCCACCACCGGGTCGGGGGAGGGGATTCGCCGTTCGAGATCAAATCCGTTCCCGGAGGGCTTTTGGGAGCCGATTATTCCGTCGAGAACGGCCGCTACCGGTTCAAAAAAGTCTATGGCGGACTGAACTGGAATCCCGAGCTTCGCTCGCCGCTCACCGAGCCCGGTGTCGATGTCAAAGCCGGCGAATACCTGCTGGCTGTGAATGGCAAAGACCTCATCCCCCCGGCCAATCTCTACGCGATGTTCGAGAACAAGGCTGGCAAGATCGTCGAGATCACGGTCGGACCGAACGCGGACGGCAGCGGCGGCCGCACCGTCCAGGTCGTCCCGATCGCCAGCGAGTCCGCCCTCAGGAACCGCGACTGGGTCGAAGGCAACCTTAAGAAGGTCGAGCAGGCAACGGGCGGCCGGGTGGCATATGTCTATGTCCCGAACACGTCCACGCTCGGCTTGATTTATTTCAAGCGCTATTTTTATCCCCAAGCCGAAAAGGACGCGATCATCGTCGACGAGAGGTTCAACGGCGGAGGCTCGCTGGCCGACTACTACATCGACCATCTGCGCAAGCCCTTCGTCAGCTACTGGGCCATGCGCTATGGCGCCGACCTCAAGGCGCCAAGCGCGTCCATCGACGGGCCGAAGGTTATGCTCATCGATGAAATGGCCGGTTCGGGCGGCGACCTGCTGCCCTGGATGTTCCGCAAGTTCAAGCTCGGCCAGCTCATCGGAAAACGGACCTGGGGCGGCCTCGTGGGGACGCTCGGCTTCCCGGTGTTGATGGACGGCGGTTCCGTGACCGCGCCCAACCTGGCCATCTTGACCGAGGAAGGCTGGGTCGTGGAGAACGTCGGCGTTCCGCCCGATATCGAAGTTGAGATGAATCCGGCCGACGTCATCGCCGGACACGACCCCCAGCTCGAAAAGGCCATCCAGGTCGTGATGGACGAGCTCAGGAAAAATCCGCCGAAGAAGTTCCAGCGGCCGCCGTATCCGATCCGGATCAGAAAATAAACGAAATTCTTTTATGGGGGGACGCGTTCGGTACGCGTCCCCATGTTTTTGGGAAGTCGGTCATTGCGGTCGGCCGAGGAGAGCGCGGCGATCTTATATCTTATTTGCCGCGGCCGTTTCTTTGAGCTTTTCGTAGAGAAAGGCTGACCGGATGTAAGCCCCGCCGGCGTTCTCTAAGTCCTTCTTTTCTAAAAAGGCTGCGGCCTGGTTTTCGATCTCGCCGGCATACTCATAAAGCCAGGCATCGGCTGACGCCGCGCCTTTCTGCTCGACGTCTTTTTTGAGGCCGCCGGCGAACTGGCGCAAGGCTTCGACACAGCTTTTGTCATTCGCGCATTGAGGACAGATGGCATAGAGCTTTTCCAGGATCTGATAGAGGGCCTTTGATCCGGAGTAATCGTTCTTGGCGAAGGCCTCGTCGGCGTTCGTTTCCTCGTACCGGGCAAGGCGAAAGAGAAGATTTTTATCCAGATTGGCCTTCTGCTGGGCTTGGGATTTCGCCGAGGCCATGGAGTCTTTCGCTTTTTGAGCGGCTTCCCGGTCGGCGACGAGGGACAGGAGTTTCTGCATGTCGCCCTGGACCTCCGGACCGCTCGGCCTGCTGGCCTCGGACTTTCGCGGATCGCCGAGTTTTTTTTCCCTGTTGATCTTTTCGACGACATTGTTCCAGGCGTCCACGTAAGGCCCTTTTTCAGGAAGGATCCCCTTGATGGTCTCGGTCAATTTTTCGAGGTCTTTGATATCACGGCCATCCTTGGAACTCAGGTATTTCGAGATCTCGCCGCCCATCCGGCTCCAGAGGTCTGGCCCTCCGCCGCTCCCGAGCTGGCCTTGAACGTCTCCCCGGGGTGGCGCAGGCGGCCCGGCGGGCACCTTTTCGGAGAACACGGCCTGCCCGGAAGGTCGCCCGGTTTTTTGAACATCCCGGCCGGTCTTTTTGAGCGCTATGAAGACGACCATTAGCGCGCAGAGAAGGCCCAAAACCGGAAGGATGACTTTTCTCAACTGGAACTTGACCATGATCTCCCGGGAACCGCGCAATTCGCTCTTCGAGATTTCCTTGATGGCCGCCGGAAGACCCTGCTCGATGCGTGTCAGGTCCCGAAGAAGCTCGTCCGCGCTCTGGTAGCGCTTGGTGCGGTCTTTTTCCAGGCACTTGAGGATCATGTGGGCGAATGATTCGGGGATGAGAGGATTCGTCTCGCGCGAATCGCGCGGCTTCTCGTTCTTGTGCTTTATGGCAATGCTGAGGGGTGTCTCTCCCTCGAAGGGCACTTTTCCCGTAGCCATCTCATGCATGATCACGCCCAGCGAATAGAAATCTGTCCGGGCATCGACGTCCTTGAGATCGACCTGCTCGGGCGACATGTATTCCGGCGTCCCGAGCATGACGCCCGAGCCCGTGATGCCGTCGGCTTCCATGAATCGGGCGAGCCCGAAATCCATGATCCGGACGTTGCCCTCGCGGTCGATCATGACGTTCTGCGGTTTGAGGTCGCGGTGGACGACGCCCAGCCGGTGGGCTTCGGCCAGACCTTCACAGACCTGCTTGGCGATGCTGACGGCTTTCGGTGGGACGATGTAGCCGGCCCTCCGGATGAATTTCTTGAGGTCCTCGCCCTCGACATACTCCATGGTGATGAAATGGGCCAGCCCGAACTCGCCGAGGTCATAGAGGCGGCAGACATGGCGGTGGGAGATCTTGCGGGCGAACTTAAGCTCGTTCTTGAACCGCTCGACGGCTTTCTCGTTGAACCCGATCTCGGGCTTGATGAGCTTGAGGGCGACGAGTTCCTTGATCTTCTGGTCATAGACCTTATAGACCTTGCCCATTCCCCCTTTCCCCAGTTCCTCGATGACCTCATAGCGGCCGGCGAAAATTGTCCCGCGGGACAGGTCTTCGAACGGCGTAACCATGGTCTTGGTTATGGACGGCGTGGCGCCGGCGATATCCGAGGGGAGGGGCGTGGCGCAGCGGTGGCAGAACCGGCTGTCGGGAAGGTTATCGGCCTGGCAGGAGGGGCATTTCATCGCATGTTCCTTTTATGAAATTAACATGGGCTTTTCTTGATGTCAAATAGTCTGAATTATTCATAAATTGCGTCGTTTCCTAGAGAAGAGAATTTGCAGATGGCGCCGAA
>JALHTW010000106.1 GCA_022866045.1 Candidatus Aminicenantota bacterium
CCGGTCCTTGCTCGATATGAAGTTCGAGGTAGGTCTCGATCTCGGGTGAGGTCCGGTGAGCTCCGAGGATCGTTTCGATCGTGAATTCCGTTCTTTTTAAAACATCTTTGAGAGGCCGGCCGAACGTGGTGAGCCCCTTTTCGAGGAGATCTTTATTCAGGCGGCCGATGAAGGCCCGGCTTCCGAGGAAGTCCCCGACCAGATTGCCTTCTTCGTCAGTGAACGAAGCCAGTTCGAGTGGCCGGCTGATCTTAAGGCCGCTTTCTTTGATCGTTCTCAGGCACTCCAGCCCGGCGAGGACTCCGGCCGACCCGTCAAACATGCCGCCGTTGACGACCGTATCGATGTGGGAGCCGACCATGATGGTCTTCCCCTGGCCATCGATCCGGCCAAAAATGTTCCCCGCGCCGTCCAGGCGATAAGCGAGCTCGGCTTCTTCGATTTTTCCCTTGAGCCAGGCGCGCGCTTCGAGGTCGGCCTGGCTGAACGACGGCCGGGTGACGCCGTCGTTCGAGTCGCGGCCGATCCGGCCAAGCTCCTCGTGGGTGTTCTTCAGGCGGTCCAGGGTGATTTTTGTGTTCATGGCCATGTCCCTCATGAGGGAGTTCCGATGCCCATTTTCCTATTTTCTTTCGATTCGCATTTCCCTAGATTCTATTAAAGGAAAATAAGGAAAGGAGTCTTGTGTCTCCTATTTCATCTTCTATTTCAGCAATTCCACCATTTCGCGGACAGCCTGCGAGATCCCGACCAAGGCCGACCGGGCGACGATCGAGAATCCGATGCTCAACTCGGTGATCTGGGGAATCGCGACGATCGGCCGGACGTTGTGGTAGTCGAGGCCATGGCCGGCCGTGACTTCGATGCCCAGCGTGTGGCCGAATTCGGCGGCCTTGACGACGTCGGACAGAGCCTTGTCCTGGGCCTTTCCCGGCTTCAGGTCGGCGTAGATGCCCGTGTGGATCTCGATCAGGCGGACGCCGATGGCGCCGCAGGCTTCGATCTGCTTCAAGTTCGGATCGACGAAAATCGAGACGCGGATCTTTTCCTTTTCTATTTCTTTCAGATAGGCTGCCATGGGCTTCCGCTGGGCGATGACGTCCAGCCCGCCGGTCGTCGTCAATTCCTCCGGCCGCTCGGGGACCAGACAGACCGTATCGGGCTTGATTTCGAGGGCGACTTTTTTCATATCCTCAGTCGCGGCCATTTCCAACGTCAGTTTTGTCTTGATGGTTTCCCTGATGATCCGAAGGTCGCGCTCTTTGATGTGACGGCGGTCGCTCCGCATATGGGCCGTGATTCCCGATGCCCCGGCCTGCTCGGCGAGAAGCGCTACAAGAGCGGGCTCGGGTTCCGCGGCCCGCCGCGCCTCGCGCAGCGTGGCGAAATGGTCGATGTTGACGGAGAGTCTCATAGCAACCTCCTCCCTTATGTCCCCAAATTTTTTGCGATCGCGTCGGCGATCCCGTGGGCGCACTTCTGGATAAGATGCAGGTCTTCGCCTTCGACCATCACCCGCGCCAGCGGCTCTGTTCCCGAATAGCGCACTTCAAGGCGGCCGTGGTCCTTTAAAAGCCTTTGAACCTTGCGGATGGATCTGTCGATTTCAGGGATTTCCTTGAAATCGATCTTCCTGGCGACGGGAACGTTCAACAGGACCTGGGGAAATTCGACGAGACCTTTCACGAGCTTCGACAGAGGGAGCTTTTTGGTGGCCAGGATTTCGAGCATTTTGAGGCTCGTCAGGATGCCGTCGCCCGTGGGACAGTCATCGAGAAAGATCGTATGGCCGGACTGCTCGCCGCCCAGGTTAGCCCGGATCTCCATCATCTTTTCAAGGACGTATTTATCGCCGACCTTGGTCCGGACGAGCGTGAGGCCCATTTTTTTGAGGGCGATCTCGAGGCCGATATTGCTCATGCTCGTCGTCACGACGGCGTCCGACTTGAGCCGGCGATTTTGCTTCATGAATCTCGCCAGGACGAAGAGCGTATGGTCGCCGTTCAAGACTCGGCCTTTCTCGTCGACCCAGATTGCCCGGTCGGCGTCGCCGTCATAGGCGATCCCGATGTCGGCTTCGACCTCGACCACGGTCTTGGCCAGGTCTCTCGGGTGGAGCGAGCCGCAGCCGGCGTTGATGTTCCTGCCGTTGGGAGTATGATTCGTGGCGATGACAGCGAACCCCAGCTCCCTCATGATTTCAGGAGCGACGGCCGAGCTTGCGCCGTTGGAGCAATCAAGGACGACTTGCAGTCCCTTCGGGATCCGGACATGGGCGAGCTGGCCTTTCAAAAATTTCTTGTAGTCCTCCCGATATCGAGCGTCCGAGCGGACCCCGATCTTTTTCGCGGCGACGGAATTGCCGCGGAGAACGGCCTTTTCGAGGCGGGATTCCCAGGCGTCGGAGATCTTGTGTCCTTGGGAGGAAAAGATCTTGATGCCGTTGTCCTGATAGGGATTGTGCGACGCGGAGATGACGATGCCGGCGGCGAATGCGTGCTTTTGAGTGAGATAAGAAATGCTCGAGGTTGGAATGACGCCGGCCGAAACCGCGCGCCCCCCGCTTCCCCTGATGCCGTGGACAAGGGCCTTCTCCATCCAGCCTCCCGACTCGCGCGTGTCGCGTCCGATGAGGATCTTCGGCGCGAGCCCTTCTTCACGGAGGAGGCCGACAAGGGCGGCGGCCAGGGCGTGAATCGAGGGATAATCGAGGGGATATTGTCCCGCGACCGCGCGTATCCCGTCCGTCCCGAACAATTTCTTCATCACGTAACCTTAGGTATCCGAAAATTAGAATTCATTATATCCGAGCCTTTTACTTTTGAACCAGGACGACCTTGACCTTGGCCTTGGTTTGGGCCGTGGTGAACCGCAGGTCCGGATTGGGCAGAATGAGGTCGGCCTCGAATTCCGCGGTTTGGGCCAGGTCGGTGATGTTGATGGGGCTCGTCCGGACCCTGTCTTTCGGTTTGATCTTCGATTCAGGCCCTCGGACGGAGACCTTGGAGGGGACGAGCTCGATCTTGTCGATCGTGAGCCCGTCCTTGACCTTCCCGATCGTGACCGGCGAGACTTCCATCAGAACCTCTTTGCTGTGATCGAGCTTCAGATGGACCTTGTTCGGCATGACCCGGACGACCTTGGCGTCGGGCGGCGCGGCGATCATGTCCGGGTTCAGCGGATAATCCTCCTGGCTGATGGTCGCCTTCTCAAGATTCAAGACGGCCCGGAGGCTGGCCGGGGTGATCTGGTTCATAAGGCGGTTGGGAGCGCGGATCGTGACGTCGATCAAGGTCAGCGGTTTTTCGACGATCTCGAAATCGGGCGGCAGGTTGCGCGTTTCGAGGGGCACGACGAGCGTCTTTTCGGAGAAGATCTTCTCTTCGGGGATGAGCGTCAGCCAGAGGAGAAAGGCGAGGACCAAGGACAGAAGCTTCAGGGCCCAGTTCCGAACAATGAGGTTCTTGATGAATGTGATCATTGCCGTAAATAGTCCAGCAAGCGTTCCTTGAGCTCGTCTTTATCCTGGATTCCTTGAAGCACGCCTTTGGCGGCCAGGGAGATCCGGCCGGTTTCCTCGGAGATGACGATGACCGCAGCATCCGTTTCCTGGGAGAGGCCGATGGCGGCGAGGTGCCGCGTCCGGGTCAGGAATGCCGACTGCAGATTATGCGAGGCCGGCAGGGGAAGGAGACACCCGGCGGCCGTGATATTGCTGCCGCGGATGAGCACGGCGCCGTCGTGGAGCGGGGAATGGGGAAAGAAGAGCGAGACGATCAGGTCCCTGGAAATGACGGCGTCGATCTTCGTCCCCCGGTCGGCGTAATTCTCGAGCGAGATCTCTTTTTCGATGGCGATCAACCCCCCCATTTTCCTCTGGGACATGTAACCCACGGCCAGGAACAGCTCCTCGATCTTCTCCTGGAACGAGTGCAGGACGAGAGGCTTGCGGAAGGAGCGCGAGCCGATGCCCGTCAGGAACCTCCGGATCTCGCTCTGGAAGAGGATGATGATCGCGATGATCAGGTAGGTAACGAAATTCTTGATCAGCCAGTTGGAGACGACGAGCTTTCCCCAGCGGGTGATGAGAAAGAACAGGCCGACGATGCCCATGCCGATGGCCATCTGGTAGGCTTTCGTGTCCTTAATCAGGAGGATCAGCGAATAGAGGATGATGGCGACGAGAAGTATGTCGGCGAGGTCGGCAAGCGTGAAGCGGGACAAGGCGGTCGTGATGTTAGTGAGCATAACCGACCTTCTCTTCTCCCGAATTTTTGTCCGGATGTTCATTCAGGATCGCCTCGGCGACGAGAACGGCCCGCTTGACGGCCTTGACGTCGTGGACGCGCAGGATGTGGGCTCCGTGAACGATGCTCACGATCGAAGCGGCGATCGTTCCCTCGAGCCTGTCCTCGGGCGGGGCGTTCAGGATCTTGCCGATGAACGATTTGCGAGAGACGCCGATGAGAATGGGGCGGCCGAGCCCGGAAAAAGCGTCGAGGCTGTTGAGCAGGACGAGGTTGTCCTGGTGGCGTTTTCCGAACCCGATACCGGGGTCGATAATGACGTTTTCTTTTTGGAGGCCGTAAGCCCGCGCGATCTCGATCTTTTCCGCGAGAAAGGCGCGAATCTCGCCGACCACGTCGTCGTAATAGGGCTGGACCTGCATGGTCTTCGGCATCCCTTTCATATGCATCAGGATGAAGCCGGCGTCTTTCTTGGCGGCGAGGAGGAGGATTCTGGGGTCGAGGTTGAACGAGCTGATGTCGTTGATGATGTCCGCTCCGGCGTCCAGAGCAGCTTCCGCCACCTCGAATTTCGTGGTGTCCGCCGAGATCAGGGCCTTTGTCTGTTTCCTCAGGCCGGCCACGACCGGGACGAGGCGGCGCCGTTCCTCGTCGGCCGGGACGGGGTCAGAGCTGGGCCGCGAGCTTTCGCCGCCGACGTCAAGGATGTCCGCCCCTTCGGCGGCCATGGCCAGGCCGTGGGCGACGGCTTTGTCCGGGTCCATATACAGACCGCCGTCGTAAAAGGAGTCCGGAGTGACGTTGACGATCCCCATGAGCCAGGTCCGGCGGCCGAGGTGATAGGTCCTGCCGTTGGTCTGGAAGATGAATTCTTTCCTCACCTCTATACTTTCGCTGGTTCCGGCTTTTCCAAAGGCGGAAGCGTCTTGATCTCTGCTTTTTCCTTGAGGCCTTTGGGTTTTTTGATCTTGGCGATGGCGTTGATCTCGTCCGACGAGAGGACTTCCTTTTCGAGGAGGAGCTTGGCGATCTTTTTGAGCTTGGCCCGGTTCTTTTCCAAGAGCTGCTGGGACCGCTCGAAGTTGCGGGTGACGATCTTCTTGACTTCCACGTCGATCATCTCCGCGGTCTTTTCGCTGAAGTTCTTGTGCATCGTCAGGTCCCGGCCGAGGAAGATGAGGTCGTCGGTCTCGCCATACGTGAGCGGTCCGAGATCGGACATGCCCCATTGGCAGACCATCTTGCGAGCGATCTCGGTCGCTTTCTCGAAGTCGTTGGCCGCGCCCGTCGTCGTCTTGCCGAGGAACATGGTCTCCGCGATCCGGCCGGCGAGGAGCACCGATAGCTGCGCCTCGAGATAGTCCTTGTTGTAGGTGTAGCGGTCGTCGAGCGGGAGCTGCTGGGTCACGCCGAGGGCCATGCCTCTCGGGATGATCGTGACCTTGTGGATCGGGTCGGCTTCGGGGATCAGCGCCGCGATCAGGGCATGGCCGGCCTCATGATACGCCGTGCTCCTTTTCTCTTCCTCGCTGATGATCATGCTCTTGCGCTCGACGCCCATGAGGACCTTGTCCTTGGCGTATTCCAAGTCGCTCATGGTGACGGACGCCTGGCCGTGCCGGGCGCCGACGAGAGCTGCTTCGTTGACCATGTTGGCCAGATCCGCGCCGGAGAAACCGGGTGTCGAACGAGCCAATACTTTGAGGTCCACGTCTTTATCAAGCGGGATCTTCCGGATGTGCACTTTGAGGATCTCTTCGCGTCCTTTGACGTCGGGCATGTTGACGATGACACGGCGGTCGAAGCGTCCGGGCCGGAGCAGGGCGCTGTCGAGGATGTCGGGCCGGTTCGTAGCGGCGATGAGGATGACGCCTTCGTTCGAATCGAAGCCGTCCATTTCGACGAGGAGCTGGTTCAGCGTCTGCTCGCGCTCGTCGTGGCCGCCGCCCAATCCCGCCCCTCTCTGGCGGCCGACGGCGTCGATCTCGTCGATGAAGATCAGGCAGGGCGCATGCTTCTTGCCCTGGTCGAACAGGTCGCGCACGCGGGACGCGCCCACGCCGACGAACATTTCGACGAAGTCCGAGCCGCTGATCGAGAAGAACGGTACGTCGGCCTCGCCGGCGACGGCCCGGGCGAGGAGCGTCTTGCCTGTTCCGGGCGCGCCGACCAGAATGACGCCCTTGGGGATCCGGCCGCCCAATTTCTGGAATTTTTGGGGTTCTTTGAGGAACCCGACGATCTCCTGGAGCTCCTCTTTGGCTTCTTCGACGCCGGCGACATCCTTGAACGTCATTTTTTTCTGAATGGCGGAGAAGAGCTTAGCCCGGCTCTTGCCGAAGGACATGGCTTTGTTTCCGCCGGACTGCATCTGGCGCATGAAGAAGACCCAGAAGAGGATCAGGAGGATGATCGGGAACCCTGTGAACAGGTAGGAGAACCAGGGGCTCTTGTTCGTGTCCTTGACTTCGATTTTGACCTTGTTCTCGCGAAGGACCTTGACCAGGTCATTAAACTGGGGCGGGAGGACGGTCTTGAACGCTGTCCCGTCTCGGAATATGCCCCGGACCTGGGTCCCGTTGATTGTGACTTCCTCCACCTTTTTTTCCTCGACGTCGGTGAGGAACTGACTGAAGGCCACATCGGGCTTGACCATGCTGGGCGTCTGGAGGAGGCTCCAGAGGAGGATGATGATGGCCCCCGCAGCTACCCAAAAAACGACATTTTTAGCAGGTTTATTTTTTTTCACGACCATGGCAATTTCCTTTTTCTAGGCCATTTTATCATTTTTTTGCCGAATTGTTAATAAAAGATCTGGATTTTTTCAAAAATTTTGGCGATTTTTCGATTTTTTTCGGGTTTTCACGAATTTTCGAAGGCCGGTTTTTGGAATTTTTCGGGCCGGAAAACTCATATTTTGCAGGGATATGTATATCGAATTATCGCCTGTAATGGGCAGACTCTCGGGCAACTTGGGGAATTCGGTGTCTGTCGCCAAATTCTATTGACTTTCCTTCCAGCCTGATATTAACCTACATCTTAGAAAAATGGGGACATGTCCCGAATTATGAGGAGGTCAGGCGATTTCTCCCGTGTCGATTTGAATTCGGTACGTGTCCCCATTTTTTCAGTCCCCATTTTTTTTCGCATTTTTTTTATTAGGAAAGCTCCATGAATCTTCATTGGATC
>JALHTW010000107.1 GCA_022866045.1 Candidatus Aminicenantota bacterium
CCTCGCCGGGAGAGGCGAAAGCCTCTTCCGGCGAGGACGCGAGAGATGAGGAGAAACATGAGAGAACGCGGATTCAGCTTATTGGAAGTCCTGATCGCCATGGCCCTTATTTTTTTTCTTTTGACCGGGACAGCGGAACTCCTCATTCACTCGATCCGGGCCAAAAGGAGAGCCGATAAAAATATGAAACTGACGGCGCTCCTTGTCTCGAAACTCGAAAGCTTGAAAACGCTGCCTTTTGAAAGCGCGGACCTCCAGGCCGGATCCCACAGCGCAGAAATCGGAGACGAGCTTCAGAACGCGTCCGGACAAGAGGAATGGCAGATCGAAGACCTGTCGTTGAATATGAAGAAAATCGATCTTCAGGTCTCTATCGGACAGGCGCGGGAGCGGCCGATTCGGGGCGTTCTTCTCCTCTCAAAATTCCTTGGATTCTAGAACAACGATGACCGCCGCCAAGAGACAAGGATTTTCTCTGATCGAAAGCTTGCTCGCTTTGACCTTATTTTCAA
Organism: Candidatus Aminicenantota bacterium; assembly: GCA_022866045.1. Taxonomy (GTDB): domain Bacteria; phylum Acidobacteriota; class Aminicenantia; order Aminicenantales; family UBA4085; genus JALHTW01. The sequence goes on from JALHTW010000107.1 coordinate 513, forward strand.
TGATCGTTCTGTCGACCCTTGAATTCTTCAGAATGACGAAAAAGGCATTCTTCAAGCTTCGGGACACTCAGCTGGCCCAGGAAAGCGCCTGGGCAGCGCTCGATAAGATCCGGACGGACTTGCTTCAAGCGGGGCAAGGGCTCATCGAGCCCCTTCGTTTCGGAATCGTCAAAGGCATCGAATTCACCGATGGGGCTATGGTCCTGACAAGCCGGGCAAAAAGCGTCGCGCTTTCGTCGGACGCGCTCGCCGGCTCGTCCACCATCGACATCGATGACGCCGACGATTTTCTTCCGGGCAAAACAATGTGTCTATTCGATAAAGACAAAGGAGAGGCCCAAGAGGTCGGCTCGGCCGGCACGCATCGTCTGACCCTGACGGCCCCCCTCGTTCACAGTTATTCAAAAGAAGAAAGCGTGGTTCTTCTTCTCCATAGAACGACGTATTATCTGGATGCCGGAAGATCCACGTTGAGAAGAAAAGTCAATTCCGGCATACCCCAACCTCTTCTTGACGGCGTTCTGTCTTATGCGTCCGGCTATGACAGCGTTCTCAATCTCGTCACTGTCAGCCTCCGGCTTCAATCCGGATCGGAAAAAACCTATGAAATCACGGCCTTTCCAAAGAACGTGGCCCTGGCGAAAAATCCATAGAATGAACATTCGTCCCGCCGGGGGCTTTATGACCCTCATCACCGTCTTTGTCTATTTTTTATTCACAGCCCTCGGTCTGGGTTTGATCCATATCTCCCAAATTTATCTCAAGCTCAGCGCCCACAAAAAAAACATGGCCGTCCTGGCCGTCTCGGCGGAAAACGGGATCAAGCAAGGGTTCGGGTATTTGGCGGAACTGGTGTCCGAAAAAGCTCAGCCCGTGGTTTGCGCCGAGGAGTTTTATTTTTGGCTCCGGGAAGATACGCAGGCCGGGAACAGGCGGATCGCGGAAGAAGCGCTCGGCATAAATCTGCCGCTGGTCGTGGAAGGGGCGGCCGGCGATCAAATCTGGCGGTCATCCTCCGATTTCTCGTTGAACGCCCTGAGCGCGAACGAGAATTATTTCCTGGCCGATCTCAAGGGGACGATCGCTTCCGAAGGCCTTCTTCAAAATTTTAGGCCTAAGAAAAAATCCTCCCTGGATGTCTCCCTGAAAATTCTTGCCGGGCACATCCCCCTCGCCTACTTTCCCTTTCTCATTGCCAGAGACCTTGACCCGGACGAGCGGCAGAATTTCAGGCAAAACCGGAATATCCTCTTCGTCCCGTCAAATAAAGGCCTGATATTTCCGGCCATGAATTTTTCGGACGATTCCGTCATACCGGACGATGTCGATCCTTTGTTGAAAAAGGCCCTCAACATCAAGATCTTTTCGCCGGAAAAGCTTTCGAGATCGGAGTTACGGGCCGCTTTAGGTTTAGAAATGGTCAATGAGCCCGTGCCGGAGGGAGTCTATCTGATAAATAATGATACGGGGCTCGGCGGCATTTACGTTCAAGGGGATCTCGATGAGATGATCTTGGCCATCGCTTCAGGTTTCCAGGTCATTTCGTTCCGCAGAGGGACGGACACATGGCTTCTAAAATTCGATCCGACGCAATTCAAGACATCCTTCTCGACCCCGTCTGAAACTCGACTCTTCGATCGCGTGCCTTTGGGCATCATCATGGTCAACGGCTGCATCCGGTCGCTCGGCGGAGGGATCATCAACCCCTCGGGCAGCGCCGAGATCGTGAGGGATGAAGCTCTTCCCTGCATTCTGCAGGGCGTTTCGCTCTCCATCGTTTCAGCGGACCAGATCACGCTTTCCTCCCATCTCGTCCATCAGGGCGTCAAATGGCTCGACGGCATTCCCTATTTGAAAGATTCGTCTTCCGAGCTCGTCATTTACGCCAACGGCCGGGATTTCGTCGAAGATACGGAAAAAGCCGGGAAAATTCTCATCGACCCGAATGCGCCGCGAGAGATAAAAATTCAAGCGGCGCTTTCGGCCAAGAATTCCCTCGAGCTCGGAGGCTCTCAAAAAACGCTGGTTTTGGCCGGCGGTTTTCAAGCGGGAGAACTGGCCCTGAATGAAAATACCCTGAAAATCCTTCCGGACGAACGGCTGCTCGAGAACAAGCTCATCCCCCAAAATTCACCTCTATCAAAAAGCGCCAGGCTATGGACCCTCTCCGTCCGGCCCCTGCAGTGGAATGAATTTTAAATGAACAAGGGATTTACCCTCTTCGAGGCCGTAATCTCCCTGACGATCCTGTCCGCGATCATTTACCTGGCTTCGACATCATTTTTGAACCTCGTCCCCAAATACAGGCTCGAAAAAGCCGTCTGGGAAATTCGTTCGGCGTTGAATTCCGTCCGCTACAAAGCGCTCGTCGAGGGAATGTCGTTCCGGGTCAAGCTCCGTTCCGACAGTTATTCCGTTGAAAAATATGAAGAAAGCACAAAAATCTGGGTGCTCGCAGAGAAACATATATTGGAGGGTGTCGTGGTCGAAACGAACAACGCTCCGATCTTCACGCCCGAAGGAACGGTTTCCGGGCTCGCGACCATCTATGTCTCGAATGCGTGGGGGACATATAAGATTACGCTGGCCATTACAGGGCGGATTAAGGCAGTTAAAATTTAAAAGATGATGGGAGAAGATCCGGAGACGGCCTTGCTCTCAATTAATATAAACGCAATAAATAAGGTGACAATGCAGGGGCGGCCTAAGCGCCGCCCGAACGGAGATGTCATTTTAATTAATGCGTTGCTCTTAGTTATTTCCTTTGGAATACGATTTTTCCGTCCACGATCGTGTGCGTCACTTCGGCGTTGAGGATGTCTTCGGGCGCTATCTTGATCAAATTCCGGTCAAAAATCGTGATGTCCGCGAGCTTCCCGGCCTCCAGGCTTCCGCGAACATTATCTTCAAAAGCCGCATAGGCATTATTAATAGTATAGGCCTTGATGGCTTCTTCGACCGAGATTTTCTGCTCCGGGAACCAGCCTCCTTCAGGAGTGCCCTTGAGGGTTTTCCGCGTCACGGCGGCATAAATCAAATATTTCGGATGCATATGGTAGAGGGCCGCGCTCGTCCCAGGCCAGTCCGACCCAAAGCTGAGCCTCGCGCCGTTCTCGAGCAATGATTTAAAGGCATACGCCCCTTTGCACCGCTGCCGGCCGATCCGTTCCTCCATCCAGCGCATGTCGTCCGAGATGTGATAAGGATTGACTTCGGCGATCACGTTCAGCGCTTTGAACCGCGGAAAATCCTGCGGCCGGACGACCTGGGCGTGGATCACTCGAAAGCCCTTCAAGTCGATGCCCAGTTCTCTCTTCAGCCGCTCAAAAAGGTCGAGCATCTCGGCCACGCCGCGGTCGCCGATGGCATGGACGTTGGGAACAAAGCCCGCCTCGAGCCCGATCTTTATGAGTTTATACATTTTTTCCATATCCCCGACTTTGAAGTCAGGATCATTCGACGTATGGACGCGCCAGTGACCGTAGTTTCCGGGTTGATCGTCATACGGCTCGAAGAACAGAGCGCCGTGATCGCCCATGATCCCGTCGATATAACCTTTAAGGGCCCCGTAGCGGAGCCACGAACTCTTCTCCTTTGTCTTTGGGTGAAGGCCCATCGTGAAACCCTGGGCTTTAAGCTCGGCTCCGCGCGAAAGGTCGGGACGCAGCCAGACGCGGCAGGTCAGTTCGCCGTTCGCTTCAAGCTCGATGAAGCGCTTCGTCTGATCGGGTCTCTCGATATCATGGATCTCGGTGATCCCGGCTTCGCGGAGCGCCTGGAGTCCGGCCCGCGATTCATCGAGCAGCCGCATCTCGGATTTCGGCTTTCGCGCCTTGGCCAGCTTGTCGAACGCCGGCGACGGCCGGAAAATGACGCCGGTCGCTTGGCCGTCGGTTCCGATCTCCATGCCGGGAAGACGCTGCTTGTCCAGCCCGGCTTCTTTGAGCACGGCCGTGTTGGCCAGCCATTCTTTATGGTCAAAACGGCACAGGAAACAGGGATGATTGGGCGTGATGTCGTCGATCATCTTCCGGTCCGGACGCCAGGCTGTTTTCTTTTCCTTGGCGCTCTGTCCGGAATCGCCCAGCGCCCACTGCTCATAGGCCCCCCAGAGTCCGTCGGTGATCCATTCGCCGTCATCGAGCAGGTTGACGACGCGTTGGATCTCTTTTCTCAGCCCGGCCTCGTCAGAGACCGTCATCAGATTGGCGCCGTTGATCATGCCTCCCGCCGCGGAGAAATGGACATGGCCGTCGATGATCCCCGGCAAAACGAACTTTCTGCCGAGGTCGATGACGCGCGTTTTTTTCCCAATGTATTTTTTCGCCTCTCTATCGGATTTGCAGACGGCCGCGATCTTATTCCCGGTGATGACGAGGGCCTTCGCTTCGGGGAAAACCGGATTGACGGTATAGATATCACCGTTCAACAAAACAAGGCTGGCCGGCTCCGGCTTTTTGGCGCAGCCCGAAAAATTCAAAAGAATGAGTCCGGGCAATATAAAAAAATAAATGAATCTCAAGTTTTTCCCCATGAGTCCTCCTCCAAAAAAGTGAGCCTTCAAGATGTTCAGATTATATTTTCGCGGCACCCGTCTGTCAAAGTCCAATCAATGCATCATTCCTCATTTGAAATTTGGGGCGGAATTGAGATATAAAGGATGCATCTTGCCCACAAGACCTTTCGCGAAGGAGGAATCATGAAAAAACGGCTTGTCCTGTTATCTCTGGTCCTTGTTTTTCTTTTTCAATTTTCGGGATTCTCCCAGGAACCCTATAAGCTTCCGCCCAAGGAAGTGATCAACATCCTGGATGCCCCGCCCACGCCGCGCGTCTCGATGAGTCCCGCCCGCGACACAATGCTCCTGACCGACAGCGAGAGCATGCCGACCATCGCCTATATCTCGCAGCCGATGCTGCGCATCGCGGGGCTCCGCATCACGCCGGCCAACGACAGCGCTCAAGTGCTGAGCTTCAGCACGGCCATGACGCTGAAAACCATCAAGGACGGCAAGGTCCGCAAGATCGACCTTCCCGCCGGGATCAAGTTCACCGGCGCCTCGTGGTCCGGCGACGGCAAATGGATCGCCTTCACCCGCTATCTCGAGAACGGCGTCGAACTCTGGGTCGTCGACGTGACGACCGGGCAGGCCAAAGCCCTGACCGGATTGACGGTCAACATGGTCCTTCGCGGAGGAGTCGCCTGGATGCCCGACAACAAGCGGCTGCTTGTCAACATGATCGTCGACGGCCGCGGCCCGGCTCCCCAGCCGCCCCGCGTCCCGATCGGCCCCGACATCCAGGAGACGTCCGGCAAGCTGGCCCAGGTCGCCACGCTCCAGGACCTCCTCAAGACGGCCTTCGACGAGAAGCTCTTCGATTATTACGCCACGTCCCATCTCGTCGAAGTGGATGTCCTGACGGGCCAGACGCGCAAGATCGGCGAGCCGGGGATCTATGCCGACGCCAACCCGTCTCCCGACGGGAAATACCTGCTCGTCAATTGCATCAAGCGGCCCTACTCCTATAGCGTGGCTTACTCCGGCTTCGCCAAATCCTACGAGATCTGGGACATGACCGGGAAGCTGGTCAAGCTGCTGGCCGATCTGCCGCCCAACGAGGACGTCCCCATCAACGGCGTCCCGAAGGGAATGCGCTCGCCGAACTGGCAGGCGCTCAAACCGGCTACGCTCATCTGGGTCGAGGCCCTGGACGAAGGCAAGCCCGAGAAGGTCGTGCCCTTCCGCGACAGGGTCCTGGTCCTCCCCGCCCCCTTCACGGGCGAGCCCAAAGAAGTCCTCAAAGTCGAGAACCGCTACGCCGGGATGACCTGGTTAGATACGCCGGGCCTGGCCCTGGCCGCAGAAACGAACTGGAGGAAGCGCTGGCGGACGACCTGGCTGGTCGACATCGACAAGCCGGGCGTCGCCCCGAAGAAGATCTTCGACCTCAACACCCAGGACGCTTACGGCAACCCCGGCTCTCCGGTCATGACGACAAAGAACGGTGACCGGGTCATCCTCCAGGACAAGGACTGGATCTATCTGTCCGGCTCGGGCTCCTCGCCCAAGGGCGACCATCCCTTCCTGGCCAGGATGAACTTGAAGACGATGCAGAAGGAGGATCTCTTCCGCTGCGTCGACGGCAAGTACCAGTCCTTTGTCGGATTCACCGGCGAGGGCCGCGGCAAGATCATCATCGACTCCGAATCCAAGACCGAGGTCCCGAACTACTACCTCTACGACCTGAAGGCCAAGAAGATGCAGGCGCTGACCGATTTCAAAGACCCGGCGCCGCAGCTCACGGGCGTCAAAAAACAGCTCATCAAGTATAAACGTGACGACGGCGTCGAGCTCTCCGGCACGCTCTACCTGCCGGCGGACTACAAGGAAGGCACGCGCCTCCCCGCCGTCGTCTGGGCCTATCCCATGGAATACGGCGACACGTCGACGGCCGGACAGGTCCGCGGGTCCACGGACAGATTCACCTTCTACCGCGGCACGTCGCAGCTTTTCTTCGTAACGCAGGGTTACGCGGTGCTTGACAACGCCACGATGCCCGTGGTCGGCGATCCGAAGACGGTGAACGACACCTTCGTCCCCCAGATCGTGGCCAACGCCAAGGCGGCCATCGACATCCTCGACAAGATGGGCGTCGGCGACCCGAAACGAGTCGGCGTCGGCGGCCACAGCTACGGCGCCTTCATGACGGCCAACCTCCTCGCTCACTGCGACCTGTTCGCGGCCGGCATCGCCCGGAGCGGGGCTTACAACCGGACCCTGACCCCCTTCGGTTTCCAGAGCGAGCGCCGGACCCTGTGGGAGGCGCCGGACACGTACATCAAGATGTCCCCGTTCATGTTCGCCGACAAGATCAAAACGCCGATCCTCATGATCCACGGCCAGGCCGACAACAACTCCGGAACGTTCCCCATCCAGTCCGAGCGGCTCTTCGCCGCCCTGAAGGGCTTCGGCGCCACGGCCCGCTTCGTCTATCTGCCCTACGAAAGCCACGGCTACAGCGCCCGGGAATCCGTGCTCCACGTCCTCGCGGAAATGTTCGAGTGGTTCGACAAGTACGTCAAGAATAAGAAGTAGAAAGGAAGCATCTCTAAATATATGATCTTCACGCGAACGGAAGTGCTTACAAGTAGAAAAGAGCGTTAGTTTCATTCTCCTTTTTCATTTATAATAATGTGGTTTTATGCTTATGTGGAGGCCGCGCATGCGGAAAACCCGAGCTGTTGTTAAATATGGATCGGCCGCAGCTTTGATGCTGCTGGCCATATTCTCCTATATCTTTCCCCAGGAGAAATGGACGGGCCAGACCATCCATTCCTGGCTCGTCCTCGGCCCCTTCGCTGCGCCGTGGCCCGCCTTTCATGGAGATAAAAAAGGGGGTTACAACGCCGAAGACGGACTCCGATTCGAAGACATCGAGATCGCCGCGCTTCGACCCGGCTCCGGAGCGTCCGTGAAAGGAACGGACGGATCGATCTTCTCTTGGAAAGAAGTCAAGGCCGGAGAGAAAGGGCTCGAATTCGCCCCGCCTTCCTTGATTCCCGAAAAAGCCTATGCCTGCGCTTACCTTCAGGTTTCACGATGGACGCGGGCCCGGCTGACCATAACGAGCCCCCAGCTTTTCCAAATCTATGTCGACGGGAAGCTCGCCGCGGCCAAGACAAAGGCGGATAAACGGGCGAATGGGGAATCCGCCGGCGTAGAGGGCAAGGCTTCAGCCGACCTGAAACTCGAAAGAGGTAAACATTCCCTGTTGATCAAAACCGTTTATGATCCGGAAGCGCCCTCGGACTGGAAAATCCGGGCTGTCCTTGAAACGCTCGAGAAATTCGCGGCACCCGGTCTCCTGCTCGTCACGTCGCCCGAGGAAACGATGACGCTCAAGCATCTCCTTGATATCCCCAAGCCGGCGGGGATTTTTCTCTCGCCTGACGGAGCCCATGCCGCCCTGACGATGAACCAGACTCTGCCGCCGAGCGACGACTCGGAGTCCTGGGTTGAAATCTACCAGACGCAAAGCGGCAAGCTTCTTCATACATACCGCGGCGGAATGTCCGTCACTTCCGTTACCTGGGCGCCGGATGGGAAAAGATTCTCCTATGTCACCCCTGACAAGTCCGGCGGCACGATATGGGCCGTCGATCTGGAATCCGGCACGGCGACGCCGCTGCTGAAAAATGTCAAAAATTTAGGCAGCCACGTTTGGTCGCCGAATGGATCCTCCATAATTTTTTCCATAACCGAAGAAGGTGAAAAAGACTCGGACCTGGCCAAGAGATTTCAAAGTCTCGAGGACCGCCAACCGGGCTCGCGGAACCGGAACTATCTCTGCCGGTTGACCCTGCCTGATAAGGTCCGCCAGCGATTGACGGCCGGTGAATTATCGACAAACTTCAACGCTTTCAGCCCCGACGGGAAGAAACTGCTTTTTTCCCGCTCTGTTATTGATTACTCCGAGCGGCCGTATTCGAAAACCGAGCTTTATACGCTCGACCTGGCGACGCTCAAGGAAGACCTCGTCTGGAAAGGAAAATGGTTCACGAGCGTCTCCTGGAGCCCGGACGGAAAAAAATTGATATTCCTTGGCGGCCCCTCCCTCTTCGGGACGATCGGAACCAACATCGCCAAAGGCCAGGTGCCGAACGAGTACGATGTCCAAGCCTATCTTTATGACCTCGAAACAAAAAGCGTCGAGCCGATCACCCGGGATTTCAGCCCTTCCGTGACCCAGGCTTTTTGGCCGGAAACCGGAGATTCGATCTATTTCACGACGACGGACAGGTCCTTCGCCCGGCTGTATGAATACGACCTGAAGAAGAAAAGCTTCTCCCTGATCGATGCCGGCGTCGAGGTCATCGACCAGATCGAAATCGCGTCGAAAAATGCCGTCGCCGCCTTCATCGGTTCGAGTGCCACCGTTCCGCCGAAGGTCTTTCTCCTCGATTTGAAGAAAAAAGAAGTGCGCCTTTTCAAGGATCCGGGGAGAGAGGATTACGCCAGAGTGAGATTCGGAAAGGTCGAGCCCTGGAGTTTCAAGAACAAGAAAGGCGTTGAGATCGACGGATATATCTTTTATCCGCCGGATTTCGACCCCGCAACAAAATATCCCCTCATCGTCAATTATTACGGGGGGACGACTCCCATCACCCGCGATTTCGGGGGGCGTTACCCAAAGGCTTATTATGCCGCTCAGGGGTATATCGTCTATGTCCTTCAGCCGAGCGGAGCCATTGGATACGGCCAGAACTTCTCCGCCTTGCACGTGAACGACTGGGGGACGATCGTCGCCGAGGAGATCATCGACGGCGTCAAAAAATTCCTCGCCGGCCATCCCTTCGTCGATCCCAAGAGGGTCGGATGCATCGGGGCGTCGTTCGGCGGCTTCATGACCATGCTCCTCACAACGAAGACCAATATGTTCGCCGCGGCCATCGCCCATGCCGGCATCAGTTCGATCTCGAGCTACTGGGGAGAAGGATACTGGGGATACTCTTATAGCGCCATCGCCACGGCGGACAGCTTCCCCTGGAACAGGAAGGACATCTTCGTCACCCAGAGCCCGTTGTTCAACGCCGACAAGATCACAACACCGCTGCTCCTCCTTCACGGCGCCGTGGACACGAATGTTCCGCCCGGCGAAAGCACGCAGCTCTTCACCGCCCTCAAGCTTCTGGGGAGAGAAGTTGAATACATCCAGTTCTTCGACCAGAACCATCACGTGCTGACATACAACAAA
>JALHTW010000002.1 GCA_022866045.1 Candidatus Aminicenantota bacterium
ATATTTGCCTGCCGGGGCGACCATCCGAGCCCACGTCGTGTCGGGGACGAAGCCTGGTGCACTATACTCCTTCCATTCGCCCGGCCTCTCGTTTCTTTTGCTCCCCTTCTATGCCTTAGGGCTATGGCTGGGAAAAAGCGCTCTTCTTTTCCTGCCCCGTTTCGGGATGAGCCTCTTCGGCGCCCTGCTTGGCGTCCAAATGTATCTCTTCGCCCGCCAGGAATGGAAGAGGGACCGCCTCGCCTTGGGACTCTGGATCCTCTTCAGCTTTACCTCGCCCATTTTTTTCTACTCGATCCATATCTATTCCGAAATCGTCGCCGCCTTTTTTTCGTTGTTGATCTTCCGGCTCTTCCGCTTTTCGCCCGCTTTGTCAAAAAAAAATCTCCTTCTCTGCGGTTTTCTTCTTTCCTCCTTGATTTGGTTCCACGCGCTCAAATATTACTTCCTGCAAGCCCCCTTCTTTCTCTATGCCTTATGGATTATCATCAAGAAGCACAAGCCCCGCTGGAACCTGGCCTATTTCCTGGCTCTGCCGGCCGTCAACTTCATCCTCTATCTCGGTTTCCAATATTCCCTCTTTGGTTCCTTGAACCCGACGTCGATGTCCGTGCAAGGAGCGATGGATGGTCAGGAATCTTTGAGCTTTCTCAAACTTCTCCTGACCGGCATCCCCTTCCGCTATCGTCTGGATACGCTGGCCGGCTTTTTCCTGGACCAAAGAGACGGCCTTCTCCTGTACGCCCCGATCTATTTCTTCGCCTTTCTCGGCCTCATCGAAATGTCCAGGCGCCGGGGAAAGGATGTTTGGCTGCTTCTGTTCCTGACGGCCCCCTACGTCTTGAGCTGGGCCCTCCTGACCCAGAGGACTTCATATGCCCCTCAAGCCAGGCCGTTTGCTCTGGTGGGCTGGGCTCTCGCGATTTTCCTGGGATATTTTCTGGTCTACAACTTCAAAAAGGTATTTTATTACCTCTTTAATTTCAGCCTTGCGGTGAGCCTCCTCATCGTCTGGCTTCTGTGCCAGAACCCTTTCGCGCTTTACCAGCCAACGACGGTCGGCCAGACCGAACGAGGAGGAGATCTTTTTTATGCCCTCAGCCATCTTCATTTCTACCTCCCGAACATCCTCCCCTCGTTCATCAAGATCGCTGAATGGCGCTGGCTGCCAAATTTCATCTGGCCCGTGATCCTTCTGGTTTTCATCGCGGCGTATATTCTCGTCAGGAAGCATGCATTCATGATGAAATTTTCCCATCATCTCGCCCTTGCCTCATTGGGCCTCGCCTTCTTTTTCTTTTGGTTCGTTTTTTATCCGCGGATCACCCTTGTTCCGATCCAAGAAACGGTCCTCCCGACCGGGGAAAAAATCGCCTTTTACGCCCTCTCCCGCGTGGCGCGGATGACGGAACCCGCCAAATTCGCCCTTCTTGAAGACAACCGCGATTATCATTTTTATTTCGCGACAAAAAAGCCCATTGAAAAATTGAAAGTCGAATATGGTTCTTCGAAGGGAGATTACGAGCTTCGGCTGGGCTTTTTTGATGAGCCCGAGTTCGACGATACGACACGGCGGGAGATCAAGGACCGGATCTTGGAGTCGCCTCCGGTGTACCGCTGGAAAAAATTCAACCTCTACCGGCTTGGTATTCATCTGGAGAAAAAATCGGATGTCAGGACGGGCCTCAACCCTTACTATCTGGGATTCCGGCCTGTCCGTTGAAGAGGCTGGAACTTTATCCGAACTTTTGGGCCCTTGACACAGGGACTGAACTTAACTATACGTCAAGCGATGAAAG
>JALHTW010000108.1 GCA_022866045.1 Candidatus Aminicenantota bacterium
GATCGCCGTGACATCGCCGAACGGCGGGGAAGTCTTGTATGTAGGATTAACGAAGGACATCACCTGGCTGTCGGCGGGCAAGGTGGGGAACGTGAAAATCGAGTATTCCACGGACAGCGGCACATCATGGATGGAGATCGTTGGCTCGACCGAGAACGATGGGACCTACTCCTGGCTTGTCCCCGACGCGGCTTCCACGACCTGCCTGGTGCAGATCAGCGAAGCGGAAGACGGGGACCCTTCGGATACGAGCAATGCGGCCTTCACGATCTCGAACGCACCGGTCATTATCGTGACCTCGCCGAACGGCGGGGAGAGCTGGCCCGTGGGATCGGCGAAGAACATCACCTGGCTGTCGGCGGGCGGAGTGGGGGGCGTGAAAATCGAGTATTCGACCGATTACGGCACGACCTGGATCGAGATCGTGGCTTCGACCGAAAATAATGGGACCTACGCCTGGATTGTCCCTGATGCGGTTTCCGATACATGCCTGGTCCGGATCAGCGAGGCGGAAGATGGGGATCCTTCGGATGCAAGCGATACGGTCTTCGCGATCACGTCCGCCTCGATCTTTATGGCGAACTCGCCGAACCGCGGAGAGTCAGCCATCCGATAACCACGACACAAGGACAAGCAGAAATTACGGATCTAACTTAATGCTTCTGCTCCTCCTGCTTGTTTTCTTCTTTTATTCAAAAAAAAGGCTATTTGAAAGGATCGGTTACTCGAAGGAGGTTATCCGCTTAAGAATTTCATCAAAAAAAGCCTTAACCCTCGCCTCGAATTTTCTCCTGGAGTATGTTTGAGCTTTTTCTTGAGCCGATTGGCTCAATTTTTGGATAAGCTTCTCGTCCCTTAATAATTTTATGGAACATTCCAGTAATTCAGCCTTGGATTGAACTCTGAATCCATTCAGGCCATGATCGACAATTTCTTTAAGCCCGCCTCCATCATAGACTATGGGAACCATCTTGTTTTGCATGGCCTCAACAGTTGTCATGCCAAAGTGTTCAATTTCGGCCGGATCATCGTGTCTCAATCCGCACAGATGCCAGAATATGGTTGACTCCCGGTATAAGGATTTCAACTCTGTGATAGGGATGTTGATTTTCAATTCAATATTTTGATCCGGATTTTTAGCGATTATCTCTTCCAATTTAGTAAGATAACGGTTTCCCGGATTGCTGCCGCCGGCCAGAATGAATTTCCAGCCTGTCACGATCTCCGGCCACTCCTGATTTAGCTTCATAAAGGTCTCGATCATTTCCTCCTGTCTTTTGGCTCCTTCGGGTTCGAATCTCGCTACAGAAAGGATATTTTTTTTCTTTGGGAATTCACTCTCGCCGGGTTCCATATCCACCGGAGGATAAATAAGTTGGTGGGGACTGAACTTCCATTTTTTCTTAATCCATTCGGCTGTATAGCGGCTGTTATAGATCACATATGTATAATGGTCGGCATAAAAATAGCTTTTCGGTCTTCGTTCGGGAAAATGACAAATCAATACAGATATATTTGACAAAGGGTAGACCATTTCATTCATACTATTATTGACGAAAATATCATAAGAGCCGCTCTCCTGACTTATGAGATGAAAGGGGTTCTTGACTTCATTTGAAATGAAAGCCGGGTCAAGATGGAACGCTTTTCTTTCTTCAAAATAAGGCAGTTTTATGATTTTGATTTTGCATCGTGACAAGTCAAGATTATACCAATCGAAAAAATCCCTAGGACGGACGTCTTTGTTGGCGATGATCGTGATATCGAATTGATCTTGCAGCGCTGAAATCAAGGTCAAACCGTATTTTTGTGCGCCCCCGATAAAATGAAAGGCTTGGTCATAGACGGCCAATGAAGGTTTTCGGAGACCGAAAATAACCTCGGCTCGCAATAAATCATTATAGGCTGCCTGTATTCCCTGGCTGATGGAAATTTCTTTGACGGCCTTAGATAACTTTGGAAAAGCTGCCCGGGAACGGAGTTTCAAATTCTTCAGGCTAAGAAGAAAATCCTTATGGGCATTTGTCGTCATTTCGGCGGATGATCTGTCGGACAGCTTTTGAGCTGTTCCAGGCTTGAACGCAGCTCGTCAAGCTGATTCTTAAGAATGGCCATGTTTTCTTCGTAATGGCTGACTTTTTCTTCGACCTTTTTCATCCTTTCGATATTGTGTTGGACGCGAAGAAGGATGGCCTGACATAAAACGGCGATCTGTCGGTTGAATCTAGTTTGTTTATCTAAGAACGAATCGATACAATTGAATGTCGTTTCTAGAAAAGCCCGTTTTAAGAAAACAATGGGTTTGCCAAGTGTCTTCCGGTGGGAGGTGATCGTCCTTATATCAGGC
>JALHTW010000109.1 GCA_022866045.1 Candidatus Aminicenantota bacterium
GACCTTATTTCTTAGTAAAAAAATACCTTAAACTGGCTTTTTTGATGGCAAAAAAGCAATTGAAGAGGATCTAGGGGGCTTTTTTAGAAGGCTCCTTTTGCCGGCCAAAAGAACGATTTAAGACATTAAAATAGTCAAAATATATGTTTATCTATAATAGAATAAAAGAGATAGCTTGGCCCGTCCCCCTTTTTCTTCCCCTTTTTCTTCCCTTTTTCTTTTCGCCCTTTTTCTTTTCTTTCTTCCCCCCTTTTTTCCCCTCATCCGGAGGAAGTTGCGGAATCGCTGAGATTATTCTATCGATATTGCTAAATTTATTGATTTATGCTATTATACTAATGGAACGGATAAAGGAAGGGGCACGGGCCCTGATCGGTCACATACTCCTCTCCTTTATTACGGTCAATTTTTAAGGGTGATCAGGGGATTTGCCTCCCCGGGTCGAACCCACGTCAAAGGAGACGAGTATGAATATCTACGTAGGCAACATTTCCAGGGACGTCACGGAAGCCGACCTCAAGGAAGCCTTCGCAGCTTTCGGTGCGGTTACCAGCGCGTCGATCATCAAGGAAAAGTACACCGATGAATCGCGCGGTTTCGGTTTCGTTGAGATGCCGAACAAGGACGAGGCCGATAAGGCCATCGCCGGCCTGAACGGCAAGGACCTCAAGGGCCGGGCGCTCACGATCAACGAAGCCCGTCCGCGGACGGAAAACAGACCCCGGACCGGCGGATTCGGCGGCGGTCGTTCGAGCGGCGGTCGGGGCGGATTCGGTGGCGGACGCCGGTTCTGATCCGATTCGAGCCAAATTCAGTTACCCTGAATTAAAGCGAAATCCGAAGTCTGTAAAAAATTAAAGGGACGGTTCTTTGAAACCGCCCCTTTTTTTCTTGGGGCGATCCTGGCCATTGCAGGGCGAATATTTCAGGTCGTTCCCGTGAAGAAAGAGAGGATCATTGGCAAAGAACAGCAGGGCTTACAAAGGCGCGAAGAGAGCCAAAGAACTCGATCGCCAGAAAAAGCGCGAGGAAAAGCTGCGCCGGCGCTTGACCGCCGGCAAGTCTCCCGGAGAAGGCGGCGAGTCACCGTCTGATGAAACTGCGCCGGAATCCGGAACGCCCGAGTCCCAATAAGGGACCGGCCTCGACTTAGGACGATCTCACGCCTCAGCGATTTTATTGGGAATTTCCGGATATTCAAGGAATATAGAATAATGAACTTGATTACAAGCTGCCGTAGGCGGCCGAGCAATCAAGCCCTTATAACTGCATCGAATAAAGGAAGGGGCACAGGCCCTGATCGGTCACATACTCCTCTCCTTTATTTGGATCACATCTTTAAGGGTGATCCGGGGATTTGCCTCCCCGGGTTAAACCCACGTCAAAGGAGACGAGTATGAACATCTACGTAGGCAATCTTTTGCGAACCCTTTCCGAGACCGAACTCAAGGAAGTGTTCCAGGTGTACGGCACGGTCCAGACCGCATCGATCATCAAGGACAAGATGACCGGAGACTCGCGCGGTTTCGGCTTTGTCGAGATGCCGAACCGGGACGAGGCCATGAAGGCCATCGCTTCCCTGAACGGCAAGGACCTCAAGGGCCGCAACATGACGGTCAATGAAGCCAAACCCCGCACGGACGGACCGCGCAGCGGCGGTTTCGGCGGCGGCGGCGGCGGCCGCCGGTACTGAGCCGGCGCCAATCGGAAAATTAGGGACATAAACTAGGAGTCTCCGGATTCCGGTTTGTGGCCCCGTTTTCTTCTTCGGTTTCTCTGAATTTCAGCGGAACCTGAAGTCTATCAAAAAAGAGAGGGGACGGTTCTTCGGATCCGTCCCCTTTTTGTTGAGGATTTCCTTTTACGATCCTTGATTCTTTCAGCTTCTCGATCATTTTCTTGATATTCTCTTGCTTTGGATTAATCTCGAGGGATTTCTCGCAAGCCCGCAGAGCCTTTTCCTTATCGTCAATTTTGAAATAGCATTCCCCCAAGGAATTTAGGACCTCGATCACGCTGCCCTTATGGGATAAAGCTTTCTGATACCAGGGAATGGCTTCCTTGATATCACCCGCTTCCTGGAATGCTTTTCCGAGACAATCGCAGAGATCGAAATCTGCGACTTCTTTCTTGGCGAAAGGAAGGAGGATGTCCCTGGCTCGGCCCTGGAGGCCGCCCTTGGCCCCCGGACCCCAGGGAACCAGTCCCGTCGGTTCCCCCCGTCGGATAAGCCGACGGGGCCCCCTCCGCTACGGGGACTTCTGGGCGGCCTCCAACGCCGAGCAGAATCACACGCACGGAAATGCTTGCGGTCTTCCCCTCCGAGTTGACAGAGCGCGCCGTCCGGGGATATAGTTTTCCGTAATAAAGGAGTGAATATGCTCACCAAAGCCAAAAAACCCCATTTGCCCTTGGGCGACCATCAGACGGCGCCGTGGTACGGCAAGGACATCCTCTCGGTCAAACAGTTCAACCGGGCCGATTTAGAATATATCTTCGGCGTGGCGCACGAGATGCGCATCATGGTCGAGCGCATCGGCACGTTCGACTTGTTGAAGGGCAAGATCCTGGCGAACATTTTCTACGAACCATCCACCCGCACGGCCTCGTCGTTCATGGCCGCGATGGAAAGGCTCGGCGGTGCAGTCATTCCGATCAGTGAAGTGAAGTACTCGTCGGTGGCGAAGGGCGAGAGCCTGCCCGATACGGTCCGGACGCTGGGATGCTATGCTGACGTGATCGTGCTTCGCCATCCCGAGGTCGGCTCGGCGGCGCTGGCGGCCCAGTATGCCGGCAAACCGGTCATTAATGCCGGGGATGGCGTGGGCGAGCACCCGACCCAGGCCCTCCTCGACACCTTCACCATTCGAGAGGAACTGGGGCGTCTCGATAACTTGACCGTCACCATGCTCGGCGACCTGAAATACGGGCGCACGGTGCATTCGCTCGCCCGCTTGCTCACTCAGTTCAACGGCATCAGACTGAACTGCGTCTCGCCCAAAATCCTGCGCATGCCCCGGGACGTCTTAGATGAGGTTGCCGAGAAGGGGATTCCTCAAAAGGAGCATACCTTGCTCGACAAGGTGCTGCCCGAAACAGACGTGCTGTATGTCACGCGTGTCCAACGCGAGCGTTTTGAGGACGCCGCCGTGTATGAGAAGGTCAAGAACGCTTTCATCATTACGCCCGACGTCATGAAGGCCGCCAAAAAAGAGATGATCGTCATGCATCCCCTGCCGCGCATCACCGAAATCAGCATGGATTTCGACAACGACCCGCGGGCGGCCTATTTCCGCCAGATGGAATACGGGCTGTATGTCCGGATGGCGCTTTTGGCCATGGTCCTGGGCAAAGCGTAGTTTGTTCTGCCCTTAGGCGTCGAGAGGGAGAAAACACGGCTTCCGAGCTGAATGAGAGGACGAATAATTTTACCTATTTGCTTTAGTCTGAATTATCATGAATTACGTTGTATCTCCAGGTCCTGAATTTGCAGATGGCGCTGAATTCAAGACGAGGGGGGACACGATCCCAAATTCCGGAGAATTTGGGTCATGTCCCCGAATTCAGTGCCATCTGCAAATTCTCTTCTCGAGGAAACGACGCAATTTATGAATAATTCAGGTTAAGGAGGTTATCAATGGCCAATCATTTATTGGAGTGGATCAAGCATCCTGTTCTTACAAGCACGATCGTGCCTGATTCCAAAAGATTATCACGGCTCATCATAAAAATGGCTGATATTTCCGATGCGGATGCTGTTGTTGAGCTTGGACCTGGAAGTGGTGGATTTACGGAGTTGATCCTGCAAAACATTCCTAAAAAAACAAAATTCTTTGCCTTAGAGATTAATCCCCGATTCGTGAAGCATACAAAGAAGAGATGTCCCGGTGCGCTTGTCTATGAGGATAACGCCTTAAACTTGAAAAGTTATCTCAAGGAGCACAGGCTCAAGCATTGCGATTGCATAATAAGCGGGCTTCCTTTCACGATTTTGAGCTATGAGCTTCAGGAGCAGTTGCTGAAGACAATCAGAGAAGCGCTTTCTCCAGGCGGAAGATTCTTGACATACACGTATGTTCACAGAATGAATTCCAAGGGCAATAAGAGATTAAGACAGCTTTTCGAAAAACATTTTGACAAGCTTGAAACATCACCCATTGTGTGGAAGAATGTTCCGCCGGCCTATGTGTATTGTGCTAGGAAAAAATAGGATTTTTTGACCAGCCCTTTTTCCGTTTGACAGAACCGGTATTCCCTGAATAGACTAAGGCTGTATATAAAACTAATTTTGCGGCTTTATTAGGCCGCATGGTTTCCGGAGGTCCATCATGAAGCCATCACGGTTTATTTTGATTGCTTGTCTCATCTTTATGACTTTGTCGATCGCCGGCGGGCCGGCTTTCGCTCAAAAGCCGTTCACGATCGAACAGATTTTGAGCTACTCTTTTTCGTACGGGCTGGCCTCGGCGAAGAAGGCGGATCGCATTGCCTGGCTTGAGTTCGAGCAAGGGAAGCGCAGTGTTTACACGGCCGCGGCACCCGATTTCAAACCGGTCCGCCTCGCCAATTTCATGGACGACGACGGGACCGACCTCACGAGCCTGTTGATCTCGGACGACGGCTCGGTCGTGGTCTTTGTCCGCGGCTCCGACCCGAACAGAGCAGGCTGGGTTGCCAATCCGTCCCAGTTTCCCGACGGCAGCGAGCAGGCCATCTGGGCTGTCCGGTCGCGAGAGGCAAAACCTTTCCGGCTCACGGCCGGGGCAAGCCCCGCGCTCTCACCCGACGGAAAGTGGGTGGTCTTTGCCAAGGACGGCCAGATCTACGGAGTTGCGGTCCAACCGGCCCTGAAAAAAACATCCAGCACGACCGACGAAGAGCTTAAACCTCTCTTTCGCACGTGGGGGACCAACAGCAATCCGCGCTGGTCCTCGGACAGTAAAAAGATCGCTTTCGTCAGCGACAGGCAAGACCACAGCTTTATCGGCGTCTACGACCTCGCCAGCCGGAAGATCACCTACCTGGCGCCCTCGGTCGATAGGGATACCAATCCTGCCTGGTCCGGCGACGGCAAGAGGATCGCGTTCATCCGCAGACCGGGATCGGCATTCGCTCAAATAATCGCCCAAGCTCAGACCCAAGGACCTCCAGGACAGCCTCCCTTAAGGCCGACGCCTTCTCGAGAACAGGCGCAGCCCCAACAGGCGCAATCTCAACCCCAGCAGATCGCGACGGGGCCGGGATTCCAGTCATCGAAGTTCGCCGACGGCCACACCCTCACCTTCTGGGTGGCTGAGGTCGAGAGCGGCAAGGGCGAGAAGGTCTGGCACGACCCGCTCGATGATCAAACGTTTCGCACCATCAGGAGCATCACCTGGGCGGGCGACAGCCTGGTTTTTCAATTGGAACGAAACAATTGGCAGCACTATTACTCCGTGCCGGTTTCGGGAGGAGTGGATGCAGTCCCAACAAATATCACCCCGGGTGAAGGTGAAGCCGAGTTCGTCGGATTTTCGGCCGATGGCAAGACCCTCTACTACACGTCCAACGCCGGGGATATCGATCGCCGGGACTTGTGGCAATCGCCGACTTTGGGCGGCCCGCCTGTCCAGTTGACCAAGGGCGATGGTATCGAAACAGAGGCTGCGCCTCTGGCTTCTGGCGATCGTGTTGCGGTCTTCTACTCCGACGCGAAACGTCCCCGCTGCGTCGCCCTTGTGCCGTCTAAAGGCGGTGAGGCCCGGATCATCAACCCGAAGCTCTCAACGGATTTCCCGCTCGAAGTCCAGGTGGTTCCCGAGCCGGTCATTCTCAAAGCGGACGACGGGCTTGAGTTCCACAGCCAGCTGTTCCTGCCTAAGGATATCCAACCGGGGGAGCGGCGGCCGGCCATCCTCTTTACCCACGGCGGTCCCGGACGGCAAATGCTGCTGGGATATCATTACATGTTCTTTTACCACATGGCCTATGCCACTCATCAGTACTTCGCCAACAAAGGCTATGTTGTCATCTCGGTGAACTACCGCTCGGGCATCGGCTACGGCCGCGAGTTTCGCATGGCTCCCAATCGCGGCGCAGCCGGGTCGTCCGAGTATCAGGATATTGTCGCGGCGGCCAAGTACCTCCAGTCCCGGCCCGATGTGGACCCTGACCGCATCGGATTGTATGGCCTTTCCTACGGCGGGCTGCTAACGGCCATGGGTCTGTCGCGCAATTCCGACATCTTCAAGGCCGGCGTGGACATCGCCGGCGTTCATCTCTGGGGGAACTCCCTGGACACCAACGGCACGGCGTTTAAGGCCTCATCCGTGTCGACCATCGACAAATGGACGTCACCCGTATTGCTCATCCAGGGCGATGATGACCGCAACGTCGCGTTTTCGCAGACGACCGGACTCGTCCAGCTCCTCCGGGCCCGCAACATTTATCACGAGCTGATCGTCTTTCCCGACGAGGTGCACGACTTTCTCGTATTCAAGAAGTGGGTTATGACCTTTAACGCGGCGGACGACTTCTTCAGCCGTTTCCTGCGAAAATAACAGGCGTAGGGACTGCGGCTCGGCTCGCCGAGCGGGGAGATGACTTGAGGGAAATCCTATTTACTTATTCCCAGCGCCTTCCGGAGTGCCTGTCTGTTCTCGTCCGAGCCGACGAAGAGCTCCTCAGGGAACCGGCTCTGGGAAATCAGGTCGTTGTAAATGAGCCCGCTTTGATAAGAGTTGAGCCCCATTCCTGCCAGGTACTGCAGCCGCAGGTTCCGGTCGCGATTGATTTCTGCGCCCTTCAGCCAGGACTTTAAATCGGATGCCTGTCCGGCGTAGGTCGCGAGCAAATCCACGGCCGACCGAAATCCTATTTCCTGGAGCGATAACGCTACGGCCTGATGGTCATCGCGCTCCAGCCGTTGTTGAAGCGCGTCCACGTCGATGCTCGTCGCGCCGATCTGGGCCAGAAGGAGGACGTCGTAACCCGATCCGACAAAGTCGTTGCTCCAAATCGTCCCGTTGGGAAGAGAATCGAAGAATGTCGCGATCTCACTTTTCACGGTGTCCAAGGTGCTCTCATAAAAGGGGACCCACTGGACAATGATCCCGCCCGGATTCAAATGCCGCTTGCATAGCTCGATGTACTCCTTTGTATAGAGCGTGGCTGAGCCTTTGATCCAGGGATGGATCGGATCTGATGTGATGATGTCGAATTTCTCCTGCGTCGTGAGGATATAATGTCGGGCGTCGTCGTAGACCATGTGGACGCGAGGATCGTCAAGCACATCATAATTTTCCGGCCCGAAGTAGCGGGCCACGACCTTGGGGATCAGCGGTTCGATCTCGCAGATGACGATCCTCTCGACGCCGGGATACAAGACGAATGAGCCGGCGGTCACGCCCGCTCCGCAACCCACAACGAGGACCGATCGTGGCTTCGGGTGGACGAGCGCCGGAATGTGCCCTAGCATTCGCTGAATCCGCATATCCTGGGCGGCGCTTGACGCTTCCACCCTGCCGCTGATGTGGAAATTCCGTATACCTCCGTCGAGCTCCGTGACGGCAACAGAGGCGTTCATGCCTTCGCCCATGTAGAGGAGGCGCGCATTGCCCGTTCTTGTTGGCAGATAGCGGCCGAAAGCTATTAATTCCCAGGGGACGCCGGGCACGCTCCAGGCCAGCAAAGCCGCGAGCAGCGTCGAGACCGCCAACAAGACCGCAGCCGCAGTCTTGATCGCAGACGGCCGGGGCGCGTTGCGAGACAAGGTATCGGCCAGGATTGGCCGGAGAAGGGATGCAAACATTACGAGTGCGGCTATGGCGGACACCCCGACGAGCATCCGCTGAGCCTGCTGTGTGCCGACCGTTGGGATTAGAAGCAGGCTGAATCCGATCGCGCCGACGATCGCGCCGACCGTATTGGAGGCATAAATCCTTCCGACCAGTCTTCCTCCGTCCTGTCCGGGCGACGCGACGGCCGCCAGCGCCAGCGGAAAGCTTGCTCCCCACAGGCATGCCGCCGGCAGGATGGCCCACAGACAGCGGGCCAGATCGATCTGAAAGCTGAGCCACGGACCCCGGGAAAGCGCAGGGTTGATCGGCCAATAAGGGAGGGACTTGGCGAGCATATACGCGGTCCAGGCCGTTGCCGCGGCCAAAAGGATTTGGCAACATCCGAGCGCAAGGCGCGGAGACACCTTCCCGCGCGATAAAAATGACCCGATACCGCTGCCGATCCCCAGCCCTGCCAGGAATACGGCCAAAATGATGGAAAATGTATAAACCGTAGCTCCCAGCATGAGCGACAACAGGCGAGTCCAAATCACCTCGGCGCCCAGCGCGCACAGCCCGGACAGCGCGATTGTGACGTATACCGGCCAGGACGCCGGGGCTCGGACTGCGCGGCCTGGTCTCTGATCGCCGGCCGGCGCGCGGTGCGGCGATCGGGCCGCCAAACCGAGACCGAGCAGAGCTATGGTTACGTTGATTGCCGCGGCGGCATAGGTCGCCGTCGCCATATCGTAGACTCTCAACAGATAGAACCCCGCCAGCAGACAGCCGAATACAGCCCCGGCCGTGTTCCCGGCATAAAGGAATCCCAACCAAGAAACGCCCTGCGGGGTCGTCTCGACCCACCGCGCGATGGCCGGCAGCGTCGCGCCCATCAGCATGGTGGGCGGTAACAAACATATCCCGCTGACCGCCCCGCGGAGCAAGATCCCCATAAAACCGTGTCCCGTGCTGGCCGTGTAAAGTCGAACGACAGACGGCATTCCGAACAAAACCACGATCCCGATGATCCCGATTCCGAGCTCGATCAGAGCATAAACGCGCAGGGGATGCCGCCGTGCCGAGATGAAACGCGGCAAGGCGAGGCTGCCAAGGCACATCCCGCCCATGTAGGTTCCGAGCAGAACTGCCAGCGAAACGGCGGTTGAACCGATCACCAGCTGGAGCAACTGGAGCCAGACGATTTCGTAGATCAACGCGGAACAGCCGGAGCCGGCGAATAATACCAACAGCACAGGAAGGAAACGGGGCGAGGCGGAAAAACTCGAGGGCGGATTTGAGTTTTGTTCAATCATGTCGGAATCGTAATTGTGATGGCGACTCCTGAAGCGGGAATTTGTTCCACTTCAAACGCGGAAATCATATTCCCGGTCATGGATAAAATCAAGAACAGATCACCTGATTTTTCTGATGCAGGCCGTGCCAAGCGGGTCGATTATCTGTTAGAATACGCGGATATCATGCTGAAGAAGGTCGCGAAACTCTACACGGACGCTTATGCCGGCCTGCCGCGCGGCGCATGGATGCTGGCCCTCGCCGACTTCATCAACCGGACCGGATTCATGGTTTACGAAGACGGATGATGGGGGACGGGCCAAGATAAGTAGCAGAAAATAAACATAATAAATCATTATTTTGCCTCAAAATGCTTCTTAAACGATATTTTTTCGCGTCAAAAACGTCTATCCAATGTCATGCCAAGAGCCAAACGACATTTCCTTCCGGGCAAAGGATATATCTGGCACATTAGCCATCGTTGTCATAAAAAAGAGTTCCTCCTCAAATTCAAGAAAGATAAACTGATCTGGCTGGCCTGGCTCTCCCGCGCAAAAAAGGCTTATGGACTCAGGATACTCAACTACGTCATCACATCCAATCATATTCATCTTCTTGTTCATGATAATGGCACGCCTGGGGCCATTTCGCGATCCCTCCATTTGGCCGCAGGTCAAACGGGGCAGCGGTTCAATCGTCGAAAGAGACGAAGAGGAGCGTTCTGGCAAGACAGGTATCACGCCACGGCTGTTGAACAGGGAGCTCATCTTGTCAGGTGTATTGTCTACATTGACCTCAATATGGTTCGCGCTGGCGTTGTTCGTCACCCGATGGAATGGCCGTTCGGAGGCTATCTAGAGATTCAGAGCGGGAAGACGAGGTATTGTTTAATTGATAAGCAGGATTTGATGAGGTTATTTGGCTTTCACAATTTGAAGGAGTTAAGAGAGGCACATCAGAGCTGGGTTGAAGAAGCTCTCCAGGCGGGACGGCTTTCCCGTGAAGAGCGCTGGACGGAGAGCGTTGCCGTCGGCAGCCTGGAATTTGTAGGCAGAGTTAAAAAAGAGCTGGGCGATAGAGGCATAGGAAAGCAAGCCGTTGGCGATGGCAGGATTTACATGCTCCAAGAAACGAGGTCGAATTATGATACGTTTTCTAGGGGGAAAAAGTGAAGAATAAGACGGAAATATTGTCATAAAATAGAGATATTCATTTTAATATCAATAAATTAACTTGGCCCGTCCCTTATGCCCTTTTCTTATGCCCTTTTCAGGGATAAAAAAACTGGTCCCCGCGCCCATGATGAGCGCGAGGACCAGATTCGAATTCAGGTCAGAACGCTTATTTTACGACGAAGGTGACGCCGAGCGCGGCCCCGACGGTCGACCAATTTCCGATCAATGAGTTCATGATCCTGAGGCTGACGGCAATTTTGGGCGAGAAATAATAACGCCCGCCGATAATGATCCCCAGGTCGAGGCCCGAGCCACCGGGACTCCAATAATCGGAACTCCAACCGCTATTAAAGGAGAAGGAATTAATTCCAAAACCCAGTCCGGCTCCTCCGTAGAGATCAATCTTGTCGAGCTTGAGATTCGTGAGATGGTATAGCGCTTCCGCGGAAACAATAATGATCCTGTATTTTCCGTAAGGGTCGGCGTTCCAACCCCATGTCGTTACCGTTCCGCCGATGCCGATGTTCTCGGTCAGGCCGTATTCGACGCTCGCCCCAATGGGGATGCTCAAGCTGTTGAAGCCGATCTGGGGGGTAATGTAAAGCCCGCCCTTTTTGAACAACCCGGTGGTTTGAGCGAGAGAGAGCGAGGATACGAACAGCACAGCCACTAACAACACACTGATCTTTTTGATCATTCAACTACCTCCATAGTTTATCGGAATTATAGAATATGTAAATAATAGCCGTTCCCGCCCCGCGTGTCAAGGGGAAAATGGCAGATCGTAACCGAAATGCGGTCTTATTCGGAAAATCCCATTATTTTTCGAATTTCGGCCGGAGCGGACGGTCCTTTATCGGATGTTGTTCCATGACTTCGATAATTTTTTGAATTATTGATGGCCGCCGAGGCCGGCAATGAATATTTCTCATGATCTTCTCTTTCCCCGGGAGGAGAGGTCGGTCGGATTTCCGGCGCTTTTGAGTGTCCCGGCAGCTTCCTGGCCCGCCTTCCGCAATTTGAGCTCAACATGACATCCGATCACGCTGCGATTTATCATCCCTAACGAGGGGATGAGTTACAATTGGCGTATGAACGGCTCATCTTGCCGGCGCAGCAGAAAAGGAAATTATTATCCCTTCTCCCGAAGAAACCTTATTAGTCCAATAAACGTATAGTAATATGCATCATATTCCTGAGGAGGTAACGAAATGAAACCGAACAAGCGGCGCGCCTGGACGTTTGCCTTCTTGCTCGTGGGCTTATCCCTGGTTCCGGTGATGATCATCGCCCAGGAAAAGATCTATGCCGAGATCGCCGGAGATTATAACCTCGATCTCGGAGGCCGAATTCTCCCCTTCAAGATCGTGCTTAAGGAGGCAAAACTCTTTTTTGACGCCGGGGTCCAGGGGCAAGATCCGCAGGTCATGACGCCCGTCCAGGGAAAAGACCTGACGTTCACCAGCATCGACCCTAACGGAGACGAGGTCGTCTTCACGTTCGTGAAAGATCCGCAGGGGAAGATCACGGGATGCACGGTCTACGTACCTTCCCGTTACGCCGAAGCGAAAGCCGTCAAGGTCGAAAAGAAATCGGCCACGTGAGTGTCCTCGAGCCGAGGCCAAGAGGGGCGAGGGGGAACATTATGTGTTCATCCGCACCTCCACTGCCTGGTGACTGAGGGCGGGAGTTCTCTGTCGCCTATCCCGATTTTCACACCGGCTACGGGGAGATGCGGATCATCGACGCCGCTGTCGAATCGGCGAAAATGGAACGGTGGGTGCGGGTTTGAGATCGGGCGCCGGGCCGTGCGGATGATAGAATTTCTCGGCAAATCGAGGCGCCGTGGAAAATGGAAAGACCTCTCTATTGATCCCGGGGCGCAATCGGTTTACTATA
>JALHTW010000110.1 GCA_022866045.1 Candidatus Aminicenantota bacterium
GAGGACAGCGCTCGTGTCCTTATCCAATTTATTCAGGAGATCGTTCGTGTCGATCCCGCCGCAGTCGCCGAAGGCGACCTCTTCGATGCGGACGCCCATGTTCTTGATGTAGGTCCTAATCGTCTCGCGGTACTGGGGATGGAGCGAGCGGGCGACGAGGATCTTGGACTTGTTGTTCAGGCGGTTGGCCATAAGAACGGCCTCGGCGGCCGCCATCGCGCCGTCGTAGAGCGAGGCGTTGGAGATGTCCATGCCCGTCAGCTGGCAGATGAGCGTCTGGTATTCGAAGATGACCTGGAGCGTCCCCTGGCTGATTTCCGGCTGATACGGCGTGTACGGTGTAACGAATTCGCCGCGGGAGCTCAGGTAATCCACGATCGAGGGAATGAAATGGCGATAGACTCCCGCGCCGAGGAACGAGAGGTGGTCGGCATACGTGTTGCTCGCGGCCAGGCCCTCGAATCGGCGCAAGAGTTCCGGCTCGGTCAGGGCCTCCGGGAGGTTCAGCCTCCGCTTGAGCTTGATCTCCTCCGGCAGACAACCGTAGAGATCATCTATCGCGGAGACGCCGATCCTCTCGAGCATCTCCTTTTTGTCTTTATCGCTCAGAGAGATATAGCTCATGTTATTCTTCGAGTCCTTCCAGATATTTCTCGTAATCAGCGGCGTTCATCAGCGCCTGGAGATCTCCCTTGTTTTTCATCTTCAGGCGGATGATCCAGCCTTTGCCGTGAGGGTCCTGGTTGACGACCTCGGGGGAATTGTTGAGAGCGCCGTTGGCCTCGATGACCTCGCCGGACACGGGCGAAAAGATCTCGGAGACAGCCCTGACCGATTCGATCGTGCCGATCGTCGAATGCGCGTCGAGCGCCTTTCCGATCGCCGGCAGCTCGATATAAACGACGTCGCCGAGATGGTTCTGGGCGTAGTCCGTGATGCCGACCGTGGCGATGTCACCCTTCACTTCGACCCACTCATGATCTTTCGTGTAATGAAAATTGTTGGGATACATGCGCTCTCCTCCTTAGAATAAATTCTTTCTCAAGTTGTTTTAATTGGGGACATGCAACGAATTTCTTAATTCGGTGCGTGTCCCCGGTTCTTCTTAATAATCCCTCTTATAAAACGGCGTCGGGACGACCACGGCTTTGACCTTCCTGTCCCGGATGCCGATCTCGAACTCCGTGCCGATCGCCGTCTTGTTGATCGGCAGATAGACAAGTCCGATGCTCTTCTTGAAAAGCGGCGAGAACGTCCCCGAGGCGACCTGGCCGGTCTGGACGCCGCCGAGATAGACCGGGTAATGCGGCCGGGCGATCCCTCTGTCCACGAGCTCGAAGCCGACGAGCTTCCGGCTGATCCCCTCCTCGTTCTGCCTGACCAGGACGTCGCGGCCGAGAAATTCGCCCTTCTTGAACTTGACGATCCACTTGAAGTCCGCCTCCAAGGGGGTTGTCGTGTCGTCGATGTCGTTCCCGTAGAGCGGAAGCTTGGCCTCGAGCCGGAGCGTGTCGCGGGCACCCAGGCCGACGGGCTGGAGGCCGTGCGGCTTGCCCGACTCGATAATGGCGTCCCATAAGGGGCCGGGCTCGGGGTCGAGACTGTAGACCTCGAACCCGTCCTCGCCCGTGTAGCCCGTCCGGGAAACTAGACATTCTTTTCCGGCCACCTTGCCGAAGGCGCAAGTGAAGGATTTCATCGGCGCCAGGGCGACGTCGGTCAAAGGCTGTAGGATCGGGATCGCTTTGCGGCCCTGGAGGGCGAGCTGGCTGTAGCGGTCCGAGGGGTTGTCCAGGCTGACCTGGAAGGCGCCCTTCTGGGCGACGATATAGGCGTAGTCCTTGTCGGTGTTCGCGGCGTTGACGACGAGGAGATAAAACTCCGGATGGAGGCAATAGACCAGCATATCGTCCACGTAGGTGCCCTTGGCCGTCATCAAGGCCGTATACTGGACCATGCCGGGCGAAAGACGGGCGACGTCGTTCGGCGAAATGTGCTGGACGAAGGCTAGGGCGTCCTTGCCCGTGATATGGATCTCGCCCATGTGGCTGACGTCGAACAACCCCGCGGCCGTCCGGCAGGCGATGTGCTCGTCGATGATGCCCTTGTATTCGACGGGCATGTCCCAGCCGACAAACTCTATCATCTTGGCTCCGCGTTTGCGGTGGTTGGCGTTGAAGCGTGTTTGTTTCATAGGATGGCTTCCTCTTAATTAATTATGAAGACATGAGATAGTAAGCTAATTTAGTATCATATCTCGGGAACGGGGTCAAATAAAAAGGGCGCGAAATTCCGGGACATGACGGGAATCTCTTGATTCCGGATCGTGTTCCAGGAATTTCCCGTATTTCTCGTCTTTTGAAAGGATAGCGTCAGCCGCTTCAACCGGAAGAGCGAAAAAAGGATCTCGCCTCTCATTTAGGACTTCGATGAATTCGTGAAAATGAAAAGACTGGATAAGCCGCTGTTCGAGAGGATAGACAGGTTTAGAGGATAGACAGGTTTAAAGGAGAGGCGCCAACCCCATTTTCCATTTCCTTCTAGCATCCCTTCGCCGGAACAGGTAAAATACTACTGCCCATGAACAATGCAGATCGGCCGGCGCGGGACGTTTCCGTCATCTTCCCGACCTACAACGAGCGCGACAATATCGGCCCGATCATCCTCGAGGTCCTGAAATACACCCCTCCCAGCACCGAAATCATCGTTGTGGACGACAATTCGCCCGACGGAACCTGGCAGGTCGTCGACGCCATGCAAAAGGATCATCCCAATCTCTATCTCCTACGGCGGATCGATAAAAAGGGCCTGGCCTCGGCGCTCCGCGACGGGATCGCCTATTCCCGGGGCGACATCATCGTCTGGTCGGACTGCGATTTCTCGATGCCGCCGCGCAAGATTGCGGACCTGCTCGAAACGATCGCGGCGGGCCAGGACGTCGCCGTAGGCAGCCGCTACGTCAAAGGCGGCGGCGTCCAGATCGTCACCGGCAGCAACGACACGCTCCTCGCCTACCTCATGAGCGTGACCCTGAACCGGTTCATCCAGCGGATTCTCGGCCGCGGGTTCAAGGACTACACAAGCGGGTTCATCGCCTTCCGGCGCCGGGTCCTGGACAAGATCACGCTCCGCGGCGACTACGGCGAATATTTCATCGACTTCATTTTCCGGGCCCGGAAGCTCGGCTACAAGGTCGCTGAGATCCCGTACATGTGCGTCGA
>JALHTW010000111.1 GCA_022866045.1 Candidatus Aminicenantota bacterium
ACGTCACCGGCGGCGAAAAAAGTGCATTTGAAATTCCTGGCTCTCAGCCACTCTAAATAGCGTCGTGTATTGTCCGGAACCCGTTCTCGATAGCGCCGGCCGTCCTTGATCTGGAAGCGCACGTCCTCAAGGTCGATGCTGAAGAGATAGATGCTGTCCATGACGCGCTCCCTTTAATGCCAGTCCGGGAAAAGCGATCTCTCGAACCCCGAGAACAAGGGAATCACCTTTTTCGACTCCACGTTCACAAGAAAAAGCGACCAGCGGCCTTTTTTGTACGAATGCTCGACGCTCGAGCAGAAGACAATATATTTGCCGTCGGGAGACCAGGCCGGGTAATAGTCAGAGGTCTCGTCGCGCTCGGTCAGCCGGGTCTTCTCGCTTCCATCGGGATTCATGGTCCAGATGTCCCCTTTGCCGTCCGCCTTCGAGGAAACGAACGCGATCTTCCGGCCGTCCTTGGAAAAATGGGGCCGGCAGCTCTTCCCGCCAGCGGTCAAGGCCGCGGATCTTCCGCTTTCGAGGTCATGGACGAAGACGTCCCAGCCGAGAAGCCGATGTCCCGTAAAGGCGAGGAGCGCCGCGGCGGGCGAAAGATCGGAAAGGCCGTGTGTCCTCGAAAAACCCGGGATGATCCGGCTTGTCTCTTTCGTCTTGAGGTCGATCTTCCAGAGTGCGTTGTCATCCCGGGTGAAGGCAAGGGCGTTCCCGTCGGGAAACCAGGCCGGCTCGGTTTCGTCGGCGGGCGAGTCGGTGACGGGCCTGATGATCGATCCGTCTTCACTCATGATGAAAATATCGAAATTGCCCCGCGGATTGGCTGTGAAGGCGATGCGCGTTCCGTCCGGCGACCAGCGCGGATACTCATCGCTCCAAGTGTTGTCCGTGAGCTTTTGGACGCCGTCCTTTGTCAAGGCGTAGATCTCGCTGTCCCCGTCCATGTCGGACTGAAAAATGATCTTTCCCCGGAAAGGGAAATCGGGCTTCATATCGCCTCTCTCCGTCTTTTGGGGCGCGGCGTCTTTGGCCTCTCCGGCGTTCTGGGAGCAGGCTGCGAACGCGGCTAAAATTAACGCTATGGAAACGGCAAGGAGGCGCGTTCCGCCGACCCGTCTTTGCCTGTTCATGGATATCTTCATGCCTTGACAGCGGAGATGAGCATGCACCGTACTGGCGTGTATCTGAGCGGGAACCGGAGCCAGGGAAAAAGCGCCTGGCTGGCCTCGTTCATCGTCCCCCAGTTGATGTTGAGAACCCTGGCCGGGACGAGGCCGTGGTCTTCCAGGATACGGCAGAATTTTTTCGCCGAGAAAAAGAAGACCATCGGCTTGTTCAAGGCCTTGAGGAGATGATAAGAGACGATGTAGTTGGTCCGTTGGAGGTATTCGAGCGAAAGAGGAACCATGGAGTCGACGATAAAGACCTGGCCTCCTTTCTTCAGGACCCGTGCCGACTCGGCCACGGCGTTCCGGACGTTGCGCAGGTTCTTCTCGAGGATGCTCGCCGTCAAATGATGGATGACGAACTGGATGATGATCCGGTCCATGGTGTTTCCCTTGAGGGGAAGGGCCCGGATGTCGCCGACGATGTTCAGAACGTTTTTACCCTTGGCATTCTTGAGGAATTCAAAGACATTGTCCAGCGAGATGACGGTCCTTGAGGCGTTCGTCTCATGGTCGGGCACGCCGCCCGAGCCGATGTCGAGGACGAGGCCCTGAAGCCGGGGCTCAATCTCGCGCCTGATCCGCTCGTGGACACCGGCGATAGTCTCCCGCCCGACGGATTCCTGATAGTCGAGGTGGATCTTCCGGAAATAGGACTGGACGGACTTGTCCGGGCGTCTGTTGGGGTCTGCGGGCGTCATGGGCTGGCGTTCTCCTCGGGAACATTAAATATATGACAAGTATTTTAGAAAAAGCAAATGAAGGGAGAAAGAAACGATGGGGCCTGTCACCGACCAGCCCCGCCGTCCTCGCTCGACCCATCCCCCAGCGGGTCCCTTCCGCTGCGGGCGGCGGGGCGCCCCGGTCGGCGCCACCCATCTATTCTTTTAGTTATGGTAGCGAGAAGGGTTTTATTTAGATCAAAGATCGGGGTGTCGAAGCTATTAAACGAGGGCAAAACCCTCTTGAATTCTGGCGAGATATTTCTTCCGGTTCTCGACCAGGACGTTGATGTCGATGCCCTTATCAGCGAAGGAGTCGCGGACGACTTCGCGGACGACGCTGTCTTGCTTTTTTTCGACGTAGTCGACTGTCTTGGCCTCGTTCTGCTTAACGGGCTTTCCGAGGAGGTTGCGTTTCCAGTGGATGAGCCAGCCCGAGAAGCACATCGGCTGGGAACGGTGCATGACTTCTTTCGTCATCATGCCCGAGATTTTCTTGCTGTGATCCATGCTCAGATAGTCGATGTCGAACCCGAGCTCTTTGAGCTTCGTCCGGCGGTTCTCGCGGCTCCCGAACTCGTAGGTAGGCGTCATGAAGTCAACGGCATACTCCATGGCAAACTTCTTCAGCCGGTTGACGACGCTCGGATAGTTCTCGGCAGTGCCCGTCAGGCTGGCCTCGGACGGAATCTGCTCCCGGTTCGATCCATCGGCGTAGCCGATAAGGTTGTTCTCCAGGGCGTAGAGCAGGCCGCCCGTATTCATGCTCAGTCGGCAGCCGACGCACCAGCGGATCTCGATGTTGTAGTCCTTCCGGTCCCCGAAGATCTTGCTGACCGAGATGCGCTTGACGATCTGTTTGATGTCGATGACCTGGTGGGTGATGCGATCCTCGCCGAACGCAGTCTTCAAGCGCTCGACGTTGGGGGTGTTGTTCTTGATCCCGAATTCGAGATAGCCCTTGTCGAATGTGATCAGGTGGACCCTGTCGTATTTCTGGAGGAGGAGAACCGACGCCAGCAGCGAATCGATGCCGCCGGAGAACATAACCGCGACTTCATTCTTGACGGATTCCATGCGCAACTCCTTGGGTCTCAGGCATCCTTCATTATGCACAGGGGGGCGGGCAAAATCAATGGGTTTTCGTCGCCGTCCTAGTTCTGCTTCAGCATGGGCGCGACGTAGTCTTTCTTGGTGATTTTATTCTTGATCCGGCGCACGCAGCAGCCGCCCTGATAAAACCAGAGGACGATCAGGACGCCCAGGACGAGGCCGATGAACCCGATGATGCTCAAGAGGACGATAAGAAATGTCGACATGGACCATCTCCTTATTACTATTCTTATAGATACAATCGGAAAGATAGAAACAATAGGATTAATAGCATATTCACGGACGCTTGTCAACAGGCTCGGTCAAGCTCGGGAAGGGGATGCGTGAAAAAAGACAGATCATTTTGATTGTCGTCAATTTTCTTCCCTTAGCCGGATCAAAAAAATATATGGATATCAGAGGCAACCTTTTGTAGGATAATTACATTCATGATTGGGTGGAGGATCAAAGATGGCCGTATCTCCTAGACGAGGGATGTTTATTCTCTTCACCGCCTTTTTCGTTGTTTCAAGCCGGGGCTTGATCTTTGCTCAAAACCCAGGGGCGCAGGACATCCATCCGTTCCTGGACAAAGTGGCGGAAAAGATCAAAGCCTACCCTGAGTACAAGAACTGGAAGGCGTCGGCGGCCTTGACGATCACCAAGATGGACAGGAACTGGAAACCCGAATCCGTGACGGTCGTGACAAAAAACGTCAAGGTCACAAACGGCGAGCGCGAGGAGGAAATCCTCAAGGCCGTGGAGAAGAAAAAGGGAACGTCCAAAGACATCACCCAGAAGTATGCCGAGGAGGCCCGGGAGAACCGGGAAAAGGAAAAGAATCGGCGGGCCGAGGAAAAAAACGATAAGACTAAGGACGACGAATCCCGCGGCGGCAGCCTGTCGCTCGACAGCCTCCTGCCGTTCTCCGAAAAGAAAAGGGACCAGTTCGATTTCCGCCTGAGCGAGGGCGCCGCGCTCAACGGCAAGCCGGCTGTGGTGCTCGACTTCGTCGCTAGAGTCAAGGACGAGAAGAATTGGGAAGGCCGTTTCTATTTCGATCCCGCCACATATGACCTTTTGCAGTTGGAGGTCAAGCCTTCGGCCAATCCCAGGATGGTCAAAGAGCTCGAGGTTGGGATGACGTTCGATATCCTTCAGGGCCGCTATCTTGTCCTGAAAAGCTCCCGCGTCAAAATCAACGGCGGCATCTTCATCAAGCATATCCGCCAGGTCGTCGAGGAGGAATATTCCGGGTTCGAGGTCCTTGATGAGAAGCATTTCCAAACCTCGGGGCGTTTCGACAGCTTGTCGAATTTTATTTAGAAAGCCCGGAAAAAGTGACCCCCTAGGTTTTTTCGCTTTCAGCGAATTCTCGCCGGTCGCGGATCCTCAGCGCGCGGCTTCCGACCGCATAAGAATAGTCTGGAAGCGGCGCGGCCACGACGGAGCCTGCCCCGACGACGCTTCCCCGGCCGATCGTCACGCCGTCGAGGACGATGACCCCTGCCCCGAGCCAGACGTCCTCGCCGATCCTGATCCCGCCTTTGGCCAGCGACGGCTGGAACATGATCGGCACGGATGTATCCGTGATGTTGTGGTTCCCGCCCGCTACAAGATAGCACTCGCCCGCGAGAAAACAGTATTTACCCAGCCGGATCTCGGTCTCGCTGAGCATGCTGCAATTGGCCGAAATGTTGCAATAGTCATCCAGGTGGATGGAGCCTTCCTTGCAGCTCAGAGCAGTGTTCCGGCCGACATAGACATTGGCCCCGATGCGGATGCCCTCGTTTGCCTCGCCCTTGGCGTCCAGCACGGCGTTGTCGTCGATGAACGTGTTGTCGCCGATGGCGATCTTGTGCGGATGGCGGAGCGTAATGTTCCGTCCGAAGATGACGCCCTTGCCGACCTTCTTCAAAAGGCGAGGATAGGAGACCTTGCGGAGCCAGAGGCCGAGCGCCCCGGGCATGGGGGCGACGAAAAGATTGACAAACTCGTACTTTAGGAGCGTCCAGAAACCTTTTTTGCCGACGAACAGGCTCGAGTATTTGGCCGAGAGGGATTTATCCCGAGCGATGAGCTCCTTCTGCGTGCTGCCCGGGAATTTTTGGGACATTTTCTTTAATTTAGCATAACCTTTTCATTTTTTAAAGCCAGCCGTTGGCCCGGTACCAGGCCATGGTCGCGGCCATCCCTTTTTTGAAGTCCCAGGCGGGAGTGTAGCCGAGCTCCTCGGCCGCCTTCCGGATGCTCAGCGGCTTGGGATGGATGAAGAAGGCCAGCCGGGAGGGATTGAGAGGGGCTTCCTTTCCGAAAATGGAAAAGGCCTTTCCCAAGCTCCAGGCTGCGGCCTTCGCCGAAAAAAGCGGGAAGGCCAGGCGCGGAATCTTTGTTCCCGCGGCGGCGGCGATGGTCTCGGCGATCTGCTTCACCGTCAGAACTTCGGGCCCGGCGAGGTTGTAGATCTGGCCCGCCTTACCTTTTTCCAAGCAGAGCAAGGCACCGTCGACGAGGTCGTCGACGTAAACGGGCGTCTGACGCGCCTTTCCTTTGGCGATGAGGATGAAGCGGCGGCGGGCGATGGCGCGGATGAGCTTGAACGTCCTCCGGTCGCCCGGGCCATAGACCCAGCCTGGCCGGACAATGATGATGTTTAAGCCCTCCTTCGCGGACTCAAGAGCGATCTTTTCTCCTTGGAGCTTGGAGCGGTCGTAGGTATCCTGCGGGTCGAGGGCAAAATTTTCGTCGGCGGCCCGGGCGTTTTTTACATGGCCGAGGACGCCGGCGGAGCTGAAGTGGACGATCCTCGATGCGCCGGCTTCGCGTGCCGCGCGCAATACGTTCCTCGTGCCTTCTGCGTTGACGGCGAAAAATTCATTTTTATCGATCCGGGACGCCCCGAGAGCGGATGCCAGATGAAAAAGGACGTCGGCGCCTCGGAGGGCGTCCCTGAGGAGGGCAAAGTCCCGAATATCGCCGGAGACGGATACGAGTCCCTCTGGCTCAAAGATCTTCTTCTCATGGACGAGGGCCCGGACCTGCCATCCTTCGCGGACGAGACGCATAGCCAGGTGTCTGCCGATGAATCCCGAAGCTCCCGTGATGAAAGCGCGCATGGTTCAGTTTTTCGCCGTCGAGATTCGGCCGGTGGCCTTTTGGAGGGCCTCTCTTATTTTTTCAAGATATTTCGGATAGACATATTCCCGCTCGGCCAGACGCCTCGCTTCTCGCGCCCGGCCCCGCGCTTCCTCGGAGTCGAGGGCGAACGAGATTCCGTCGGCGAGCGCTTGGGGCTCGGGGGCCGTGAGGACCGCGAGCCTATCGTCCAGGATCTGGGTGTGCGTCCAAAGACGGGTGGCCACAAGAGGCTTTCCGGATTTGAGGAACGAATAGATCTTCAAAGGCGTGTTTGTCCCGGACACGCGCGGCGAAATGAGAACATCGCATAGCGCTATATAGAGAAGGACCTGCTGCGGCGGGACTTTTTCGACGAAGACGAGCCTCTTGCCGAGTCCCAGCCCTTTCGCTTTTTCCCGCATTTCGTCGTGCTCGGGTTTCGATCCGCCGACGACAAGCAGGACGGCGGTCGATTTGATCCGGGTGAACGCCTCGATGAGAAGCGGGATGCCCTGGTAGGGCTCGAAATTGCCGGCGTAGAGGACGATCTTTTCGCCCCGGGGCGCGACCTCACTCTTCTTTTTATTGATCAAATCCGCCGGCAGGGGCTGTTCCTCGAAGTCGTTGAAGTCGATGAAATTCTCGAGGAAGACGGCCTTTTCGCCGTAGCCCTTTTTTTGAACGTATTCGAGGAGGTCGCGGCAGATGACGATGACCGCTTTCGAATTTTTGAGGACGAACCGCTCCAGCTCCAAAAAGATCTTTATTAAAAGTTTTGACTTGGAAAAATGGAAATTTTCCAGCTGTTGGGGGAGGCTTGAGTGCATATCGTAGATATGCGGTGTGCGGGAGATTTTTCCGAGGGCAGCGCCGAACCAGCCCGCTTCCTCATGGGAGAATATGACGTCGGGGCGGCCCTTGGCGAGTTCCCAGATGGCCCGGATGAGGAGGCCTATATCGAGAGGAAGCTTGATGAACGAAGGCCCGATCTTGATCTTCCGGAGGCGGAGAAGGTTGGGGACCCGGCTGATCGTGAAATTTTTAAATTCGACATCTTCGCCGAGCGGATATGTAACCAGGTTCGTCCGGTGCCCGAGGTCGGAGAGGGCCTTGATCCTGAAATAGATGCTGATCGGCGTGCCCCGGGGCTGGAAAAAAGGCTCGGGGGCCAGCATGAGGATTTTCATGGCGGGCTCGTTCAGTTCTTTTCTTCCGAATCCGAATCGATCACTTCGCGGACGGCATAGATGTGCTTTTCCACGGCCTCGTGATAGATTCGGACCATGATCTCGCCCAGGAGGCCCATGGTGATGAACTGGATGCCGATGACGATGAGAAGGACGGAAAGAAGCAGGAGGGGGCGGTTGGCGATGCTTTGCTTCAGGATGACGCGCTGATAGGACAGGATCCCGCCCAGGACGCCGCCGAGGAGGCCGGCGAGGAGGCCGAACAGTCCGAAGATCTGGAGGGGCCGGGTTGAATAGCTCAGAAGGAATTTCACCGTCAAAAGGTCGAGGGCGACGCGGACCGACTTCGTGATATTGTATTTGGACTTGCCGTGGATGCGGGGACGGTGGTTCACCGGCACTTCGGCGATGGCGACGCCCATCGTGCTGGCGATGGCCGGGATGAAACGATGCATTTCGCCGTAGAGCTTGATGTTCTTGACAACGTCCCGGCGGAACGCTTTGAGCGTACAGCCGTAGTCATGGAGCTTGACCTTCGTGATCCTGGAGATGATCCAGTTGGCGGCCTTCGAGGGGAGCCGGCGGGAGACGAATTTGTCCTTGCGCTTGACCCTCCAGCCGCTGACGATATCAAACCCTTCGTTCATCTTAGCGACGAGAAGCGGGACATCGGCCGGGTCGTTCTGCAGGTCGGCGTCGAGGGTGATGATGATCTCGCCGCGGGAGCGATCGAACCCCGCCGCAAGGGCGGCCGTCTGCCCGAAATTTTTGCGAAGGCGGATGATCTTGACCCTGGGATCCGCAGCCTGGATCTTTCGCAGCGCCGGGAAGGACCCGTCCCGGCTTCCGTCGTCGACAAAGATGATCTCGTAGGACCTGTGGAGCTTCTCGCCCGCGGCTGTCAGCTCCCGGTAGAAGTCCGGAAGGTTCTCCTCTTCGTTGTAAACGGGAATGACAAAGGATACATCGATTTTTGGGCTTGTCATTGCCGCCAATATATCATAAAGGAAATGGGGTATCAACAGGGCTCGAAGGGACTCGCCTGAAAGAACTCGCTTCTTCGAAGGTTCTTTACACTTCCAAACGCTCCTCTTTTTCGGCGACGATAAACTCGCTTCAGGACGCGCTCAGACATCATCGCCGCAAGGTTCCTTCCGGCAAATCCAGAGACTCTTGCCGGTTTTGGGGTCCCCTTTGATTGGCCACACAATTCAGGGGGATTAAATATAGCATGGACTTCGGCCTTTCTTATTCCGAAATTTCGACGCTTTCCAGGAAGGCGGCGATTTTCTGCAGGTTCGCGAACTCAAAAAGGAAATGATATCGAAAATTTATCGTCACCAGGATCGGCCTTTGATCTCGACGGACGCCGCTTAAATCCACGTCGAGGACATTCGTCCCATCGCGAAGTTGGCGGTCGACGGCCGGACCGCCGTTGAGCCGGATGCTGACTTCCTGAGCATAGTCCCCATACCACTTGAGATCCGAGAAATAAAAAGGAGAATTGATGACCAGGCGGAATCTAGCCGTAGGGCCTTGGGGAGGAGCGATTTCGAACGCGGCCTCTTTTTTGCAGTAATGCACGTCCCGGTTGGATCGAGATACCCTGGGGCCGATGCCGCGCAGGAATACGATTTGGTCCGCCCTTTTTTCCTGGCCGTCGTGAGGAGGAGAATAGGAGAATTCGCGAATCGAGGAGGGAATTTTAAGTGCCTTGTACTCCAAGAAATATCTTATGGGAAAGGCTTTTCCGGACGGGAAGGGGATCGTCATGACCATTTTCTCGGATGCTCCGGGAAGCACGGCCGTGCTGGCGCTGTATCCGGGAATTTCGACGGTCAGCCAGAATTTGGAGGATTCCCGTGTTTCCATGTTCTTGAACGCGAGCCTGAGATATCCTCCCCGGTTTTGAATGGCCTCGATTTCCAATCGGGGAATATGCGTCGGTACATCTTCATAGAGAACGCTCGGAAAAACAGGGCTCTCGATGTTGAAAAAAAGCGATCCCTCGCCGATGGTTTGCCTCTGGAAACGGATGCCGAAGCTTGTAAGCAGCTGATTCAAGCTCCCGGCGCAGGCCGCGTCGGAGGTGTCCGGACCCCCGATAAAAACGTAGTTGTCCGCGTTCTCACGGTTGTAATGAATGAGGCGGTAGGGGAGATATCTTTCGAACGTAATGGAGTCGACAAGGATTTTCTCCTTGCTGGCCGCCGTGAGAAGATAAGCATTCCTGTAATCTCCCAGCCAATAGCGGTTTCCCGTCTGCTCCATGGCGGATATCATCCGGAGGAAAAACCGGTGGTTCTTTTTGATGATCGGGTAATACGCGTAATGGACCGGCAGGCCGTCCGCTATTAAAAGACCGGTGACGATTACGATGGAAACGACATACTTGAGCCTGGATCTTATTAGTAAAAAAGGAGCCACGAGGAGCACCGGCAAGCAGAAATAGAAGGGATACAAATAGCGGATGACCAGCCTATCGCTGAAGCGAGACGGGAAATACAAGACGCAAAAAAGGACCGCGAACAACAGGAAGATGATTTGAGGAGATTTCCCCTTGGATTTGACGGCCACATAAGCCAAAGCCCCCATCCCCGAAAGCAGAAGAACAAAGAGAACGGGAACGAGCGGCGGGCTCTCCAGCAGGGCAAGGGACTTGAAGATCGGGATGGAGGCCTTGACCTTTTCCCAGCCGATGCTTCCTTTTTCTCCACCCACGAGAAAATAGAAGATTTGAAATTTATTGAATATTTCCTGAAGGACCAGGGGCAGGCCGCCGAGGAGGCCGTAGATCGTCAGCGTCCCGTATTTCTTCAGAGGGGGC
This sequence comes from Candidatus Aminicenantota bacterium, assembly GCA_022866045.1. Lineage (GTDB taxonomy): Bacteria > Acidobacteriota > Aminicenantia > Aminicenantales > UBA4085 > JALHTW01. The sequence continues at coordinate 10,109 of JALHTW010000111.1, forward strand.
CTGGCTTTGACCGTGATCAGGATCAGGGATGTCAGAATGAAGGGCGTCGTGATCTGATGCGTCCAGAATGACAGCCCCATCAAAAAACCGAGGAGAGGAATCCGGGACATTTTCTTTTTATAGGCGATCGCGTAGGCTGTGTAGATCAGGGCAGAGCCGAGAAGAAGCACCAAGCTGTAGGAGGATGAGGTTTCAATACTGACCCTGACCAGCTGTCCGATGGGAAGACAATAGAAAAGAGATAGGATCGCGGCCGCGGGAAAGGAGAAAATCTCTTTGAGGAGAAGGAATTGCACCGCGATAAAGGCCAGATAGACGAGGAGCGTCGAAAAATGCAAAGCGAGGATTGAATAGCCGACCGCCTTGAAAACGACCGCGCTGAAATGGCTTAAAAGCGTGCCCATGTAAAGCTGTCCGTAATAGGAGATGGGGGGCATTTTCCCTTCCGAGATGTGTTTGGACATAAGGGCGGCCACGGCGTCATCGCTGTTCATCATTCCTATGCCGTTGAATATAAAAGGAAGGCGGACGGCCGTCGCCACGAGAAGGAGGATGAGCACCGTCAAGACGGTCTTGTCGAATTTCGGCCGAAAGGAAGCTTTTTTATTTCGAAGGCTCAAAAGGCATCGGAGAACGATGATGCCGAGCAAGGGAAGCAGGGGGACAAGATAGCCGACCTTAATTTTTCTTAGCTGGAGGATATTGCCTTTGAACCATAGCGCGACGAAACAAACGTATAAAAACCATTGCAGGGCTATCAAAATCCGGCGGTGAAGAGGTTTCACGCGAGCGGCTCCCCCGAAGCAAGACGCGTGTTGACAAAGTGGAAGCAGGTCCGGATGACGAACCCTTTTTTCACGATCGTGACGAGAAGCGGGACATCGGCCGAGTCGTTCTGCAGGTCAGAGTCGAGGGTGATGACGATCTCGCCTCGGGCGCGATCGAACCCCGCCGCAAGGGCGGCTGTCTGCCCGAAATTTTTGCGAAGGCGGATGATTTTGACCTTGGGATCCGCAGCCTGGATCTTTCGCAGCGCCGGGAAAGACCCGTCCCGGCTTCCGTCGTCGACAAAGATGATCTCGTAGCACCCGTGGAGCTTCTCGCCCGCAGCCGTCAGTTCCCGGTAGAAGTCCGGAAGGTTCTCCTCTTCGTTGTAAACGGGAATGACAAAGGATACCTCGATTTTTGGGCTCATCATTGCCGCCAATATATCATAAAGGAAATGGGGGCATCAACGGGGATCGGAGCTGTCCGTATATCACTTTCAGGGACATGATTCCCTGTCCCTGGCGGTTTCGAACGGTGTCGTCTTTTGGGGCGCTGTCGACCAGACAGGGACAGGGTATCGTGTCCCCCTTGCATTTGAAAGTGATATACGGTCAGGGCTCGGAGAGGGGGCTCGAAGGGACTCGCTCGAAAGGACTCGCGTCTTCGGCTATTTTATTTCCGAAGACGAGTTTTAAGACTTTAAAGATAGAAGAATAAAGCATGATAGAAGACTTCTAATTTGCAATATTAAACCCCCTACCCCCCTGACACAATTCAGGGGGGGGTAACAGGTCGCCCCTACCCCCCTTGGAATTCAAGGGGGGCCCAGAAAAATGTGCGCGTCTTAGGCTAAGGTCGAAGGGCGTGAAGAGCACGGCCGTGACAGGACCAGCACGACCTTATTTGATGTAGCCCAAGGACCGGAGCATGTCCTCGTCCTTTTTGTCCAGCTTGACGGCTTCTTTACTCTTGAGGATCTCCCTCGTCTTGGCTTCGAGCTTCTGTTTGAGGGAGATGGCCTCGGGAGGGAGGCTGTCTTTCAGGACAAGGTTGTCGCATTCTTCCGGATCTTTCATCAGGTTATAGATTTCGTCCAGCTGTTTTTCCGGCGTAAAGATCAGGTGCCAAGGAAAGGCCAGGATCCCGAACTTGTCCCTTCCAGCTTCGGGCTTATAGGTTTCCTCGAAAATTTCCAAAGGCTCGCCCTTCGGCAGTTTGCCCAGGTTCCTTCCCTGATAATCGGCCGGTCTCTTGAAGCCCATGATGTCCGCGATCGACGGGCCAACATCGAGCAGCGTGACGAACTCCTCCCGGACGGCGGGCCGCTTAGGGACTGCGGCGTCGTAGATAATCAGCGGAACCTTCATGAAGACATCCTGGAGAAAATGGATGTGCCCGACATAGCGGATGCCGTCCTCAGTGTTGTATTCGCCCAGCCCTTCACCGTGGTCGCCGACCGCAAGGATCGCCGTGTTCTCGAAGAGCCTGAGCTCTTTGAGCTTGGCCCACAGTTTGCCGATCTCCCCGTCCATGTATTCGACTTCCCGGCGGTAATTTTGCCGCGTTATGGTTTCAATCGGGACGATCAGCTTTCCCCGGAACGTCATCACGGCCCGGCGCGGCTTATCGGAGTTGGTGATGATGATGGAGGCGGTCCTCTTAAAGAAATAAGTACCGTCCTCCCGCCGGACATACCAGTCCCGGTAATGCTCGATCTTCAGGCCGGACTCGTCGGGAGCCATGATCTTGAACAAATCGAGGCGCGCCTGATAGGGGAACTTGTCGTTATCGTTTTTGACTTTAAAATGGACCTCGTTCGTCCCTGTCTCTAAGAGCAATTCGGCCGTGTTGATGGAGTAATTGCTCAGACAGTATGAGCCGATATGTTTATCGTTGACATAGATATCCAGGTCATCGGGCGCGCCGGGGGGAGTGTAAGGCTCGTGCGGATCGGAATAGTGGACCCAGAGAAAAAAGGGCCTGTCTTTGTGCGATTCAAGCCAGGGGAAGACCTTCGCGTTGACTTCCCCGGCGTGGAGATACCAGCGATCCTGCGGAAATTCGTCCACATATGTGCCAAAGCCTTTGTTCAGGCCGAACGAGGCGCGGACAACGCCCAGGGAGACGAAAGCGGCGGTTGCAAAGCCGTTCTGTTCGAACAGGGTGGCGAGCGAAGGCAAATCCTTTTTAGGATGGAAGATTTGGCCGTTGGTGTAGTTTTTGAGGAGATGAGGCGGCTGGGAGTAGAAGATCGATGCGTGCGAAGGCAGCGTAATGGGGATAAGGCTGTAACAGTTTTTATAGAGAGCCCCCTGGCCGGCCAGGAAATCAAGACTCGGGGTGAGGGCTTTCCCCGGCGAAATGGCGTTGACATGGTCCGCCCGCAACGTGTCCAGGGTCACGAGGATGAAATTGCGGGGTGTATCCTTCGGGCGGCAGCCCGGCAGCGACAGCGAGGCAATCAGGACAAAAGCCAGGGCAGGATAAAAATATCTGAATTTCATGGGGGAACTAATTATTAGCGATTCGACGAGAATTGTCAAAGCAGTAGTAATCTTCATCTTGATTCCGGCTCTTTGCGGTTGTTTCTCCGAGGGAATTCATGTATGATTTTTGGAGCTGCCTTATGGACAAGATCATCATCATTCCCGCCTATAATGCAGAGAAGAACCTCGAAGGAGTCCTTCGCTCGATCAGGGAAGAAGCTCCGGATTTTGACGTTGTGGTCATCAATGACGGTTCCACCGACCGCACGTCGGAGACAGCCCGCAAGTTTGATTTCGTCAAAGTCATAGACCTTCTAGAGAATATCGGGATCGGCGGGGCCGTC
>JALHTW010000112.1 GCA_022866045.1 Candidatus Aminicenantota bacterium
CGCTCCACCTGAGCATCCTGTCGAACACGGACTTCATCCGCGGCGACTATAACACCCAATTCCTGGAAAAGTTCCTGCAGAAGAACGGCGAACCAAAATAGGCACTGGAGCGCGCTCGAAGGAAAGAAAAGTTAGCTCGCTCTCATCCATTTACCTAAACTTTTTCGGATTCATGCTCTTTCGAGCATAGATTCTGACTTCAAACCCTCCGGCGTTATCGCCGGACACGTTCTCGTTGACCCCGAGCAAAAGCCGCCCCGCTGAAGGCCAGAGGATCCCGTTTTCCTTCCCGATAAAGAATACTTCGCCGATCTCGCGACTCGTCTTCTCGCCGGTCTGCTTGTCCTCGCTGACCTCGACTTTCTCCCGGACCTTGCCGATCAAGGCCCCCAGATTATGATCGGAGAGCGGCTGTTGCATCGTCCGCAGGTTGAGGCCCTCCGGCCCGCAGCTCGCGACGGGATTGTCCTTTTGGAGCGAGACCGTTCCCGTCGCTCGGAAATAATACTCCTGCCCTTTTTGGACGTCGAGCCCGGTGTCCGTCCAGGCCGTGCTGCCGACGACCAGGATCTCTTTGACGAGCTCAAAATCCGGGGGCGCCTCCTGTTGATAAAAGGAGTGAGCGAAGATAGGCCCTAACGCAAGCGCAACCAGGAGGACGAAAAATCCCCCCTTCTCCCCCCTTTTCAAAAGGGGAGTATGAGGGGATCTAGTCAATGTCTTCTTCATCATTTCGCGTTTAAAACGTCGAGCATCGCCCGGTGGAGCAGGCCGTTCGTGGCGAGGACCTCGGGATGATAGATATCGACGGGCCGGCCTTGAAAGTCTGTGATCCGGCCGCCGGCCTCCTCGACGATCACGGCCCCGGCGGCGGTGTCCCAGGGATTGAGCTTCATCTCCCAAAAGCCGTCGAACCGGCCGCAAGCCACAAAGCAAAGGTCGAGGGCGGCCGAGCCGCAGCGCCGCACACCCTGGGTCCGGAGCAAAAAATGATCGTGGTGGATCATGTTCGTCTGCGTCTCCCGGATGTCATAGGGGAACCCCGTGGCCACAAGGCTCTTGTTCAGATCATCGATCTTTGAGACAGCGATCTTTTGGCCGTTGAGATAGGCTCCTTCTCCTCGCTCCGCCCAGAACATCTCTCCGCTCATCGGATTGAAGACCACTCCGCAAACCGATTTCTTCCGCTGCTCGAGACCGAGAGAAACGCTAAAAACGGGAAACCGGTGGGCGAAATTGGTCGTGCCGTCCAAGGGATCGAAAACCCAGCGGAATTCTGATCCGGACAGCTCTTTGAGGCCTTCCTCGGCCAAAAAATCATGGCCGGGGAACGACTTCGAAAGACGGCGGAAAATGAGGTCCTGGGCAGCCGTATCGGCCTCTGTGACGAGGTTGACCTCTCCTTTGAAAAAGATCTCACCGGCCTTAAAAAAATATTCCCGGAGAAGTGTTCCCGCCTCCTGGGCGATATCCTTCGCCGCATCCAGATATATCAAATATTGGCCCATGGTCCGATTATCATACCATAACTTTTTGCCTTTTTACCCGTAATATACTATGATATTTTGACTTGAAAGGCATGAACCATGAAAAAGAAAAGGATCATTATCATAATAGCTGTCATTCTCATCATCGGGCTCATCATCGTCCTTAACCTGAGTTCCCAGAGGGAAAAATCCGTCAAAGTCACGGTTGAAAACGTCACCAAAACCGACCTGACCTCGATCATCTCCGCCTCGGGCGAGATCAAGCCTAAGAAGAACGTCAACATCAGCGCCCTCATCCCCGGCCGGATCGTCAAGATCGGGGTCAAGGAAGGCGATGAAATCAAGGCGGGTGATTTTTTGCTCAAGCTCGACTCCACCCAATATGAGGCCAACACCGAGCGCGACCGGGCCTTCATCCAGTCCTCCCAGGCTGAGCTCATCAAGACCGAAATGACCCTTCAGAAGAATAGGAGCTTCTACGACCGCCAGAAGAACCTTTATGACAACGGTCTGATCTCCAAGGAGCAGCTCGAACAGGCCAAGGTCCAGCTCGACATCTCCGACGCCTCCAATCGTTCGGTCAGGTTCCAGATCCAGCAGGCCCAGGCCTCGCTCAAGAGCACTCTCGACAATCTGAGCAAGACCGTCTTCACCTCGCCCATCGATGGCGTCATCACCAGCCTCCGGGTCGAAGAAGGTGAAATGGCCATCATCGGGACCATGAACAACCCGGGCACCGTGCTCATGACCATCGCCGACCTTTCGGTCATGGAGGTCGAGGTCGAAGTGGACGAGACGGACGTCATTGGTGTCCAGCTCGGCCAGACGGCCGACATCCGCGTCGACGCCTTTCCCAATCAGACCATTAAAGGCAAAGTGACCGAGATCGGAAGCTCCGCCATTCAAAAGCTCGGGACTACCGCAGCCACCCAGGAATCCAAGGATTTCAAGGTCGTGGTCACCCTCGAGAACCCGTCAAAGCTCCTGAAACCCGGCCTTTCCGCTTCGGCCGACATCATCACCGCCGAGAAAAAGCAGGTCCTGGCTGTCCCGATCTCGGCCCTCGTTTTGAAAGAGAAGAAAATCGAGGCCACGGCAACGACCGAGCCGACAAAGGACAAAAAGGACACCGAAGAGGAAGGCATCTATGTCGTCGAGAACAGCCGAGCCAAGTTCGTCCCGGTCAAGAAAGGCATCATGGGCGAGCTGATGATCGAGATCGTCTCCGGCCTCAACGAAGGCCAGAACATCGTCGTCGGGCCCTACGACGCCCTCCGCCAGCTCAAGGACGGCGTCTTGATCAAGCCCGAGGCCAAAAAAACAGAAGAGAAGAAATGAGCGGCGAGAACAACACCATCATTTTGGTCGAAAACCTTAGCAAGGTCTATGAGCTGGGCAAGACCCAGGTCAAGGCGCTCTGCGGCGTCACGTTCGATGTCAAGAAGAACGAATTCATAGCCATCATGGGGCCGTCTGGGTCGGGCAAATCCACCCTGATGAACCTCATCGGCTGCCTCGATACGCCGAGCGAAGGCAAATACCTCCTCAACGGCAAGCTCGTGAGCGCGATGACCGAGAACGAGCTGGCCCACATCCGGAACCGCGAGATCGGGTTCGTCTTCCAGGTGTTCAATTTATTGCCGCGGGCCACGGCCTTCCGTAATGTCGAGCTCCCCCTGATCTACAAAGGCGCGAGAAAAAAGGAGCGGGAAGACAAAGTTCGCAAAGCGCTGGCCCTTGTGGATATGAAAGAGCGGATGACCCACCGTCCTCCAGAGCTTTCGGGCGGCGAGCGCCAGCGAGTGGCCATCGCTCGGGCGCTGGTCAACGAACCGTCTCTCCTCCTGGCCGATGAGCCGACCGGGAACCTGGATTCCAAGACCGGGCAGGAAATCCTCAATCTGTTCCACCGGTTGCACGAACGCGGGAACACGATCATCATCGTCACCCACGATTCGAACGTGGCCCAGCAGACAGAGCGTATCCTCTTCCTCAAAGACGGAAGACTCGAGCGGGAGGTCCGGAAAGGAGCTTGATGATGAGCTTATTCAACCGCTTTCAAGGCGTCTTTTTTAGCCCCCAGCCGACCTTTAAGGCGCTGTCGGAGAAGCCGGTCTGGAAAGATGCGCTGATCATCCTTTTGATCGTCATGGCGGTTTATTCCTTCATCATAGCGCCCTATGCCAGCCAAGACACCCTTAAAGCCTACAAGGATAATATCAAGCTCCAAGACAAGTTGGGCAAAGAGGGCTACGAGCGGATGATCAAAACGCTAGAAAATCCATCCACGTCGAGGATCATCACTCGCACGTTCCTCTTTGTCCCCCTGATGATGCTCATAGGATGGCTCATCGCGGGCGTCATTCTTCTCGTCATCGGCCGCATGTTCTCGACAGAAGGGAGCTTCCTTCTTATCTTTGCCGCCATGCTTCACGCGAATTTCATCGACAAGATCTTCGGATCGGCGGTCCGCCTGATCCTTGTTTTGATGCGAAAATCCGTCATCCAGACCACGACCAGTCTGGCGCTCCTGATGCCACACGCCGATCTTACTTCGACCTCTTATGCCATCCTGACCCAATTCGATCTCTTCCAGCTCTGGATGTTCGGCGTCCTCGGTTACGGCCTGTCCTCGATCTTCAAGATCTCGGTGAAAAAAGGAATGGTCATTTCCTACAGCTTCTGGGCCCTCAAAAGCCTGGTCTTCATCGCCCTCAGCTTCCTCACCAAAGGCCTATTGGGGACGTAGGCTTGGGGAAGAAGCCCGCTCCCGGGCCAGACCTCTCTCATTTGACATAACTCCGCCCCCGAGATAAATTAAAGCCATGACGGCCCACCTTAGTCTGTTCGAGGGGACGTTCGCCGAGACGCCGTTCCCCCGCCTTCTCTTCAAGATCTGGCAGCGGGAAGGATCCGGCCGGCTCCGACTCGAGAAAGATGAGGAAGACAAAAGCCTCCATTTCGAAAAGGGCCAGGTCGTCATTGAAAAAAAAGCCCTCTCCGAAAAAGATTTTCTCACCGCTCTCGTCAGAAAAAGGGTTCTCCCGTCCGAGAAAGCGCAACAATGTGAGGCGTACGCAGACGATCATATGATCTCCCGGATCAAAGCTTTGAGCGATCTCGGCCTGATCTCGCCTCTTCCCCTTTGGAACCTGATGGAATCCTTCTTCGTCCGGCAGCTCTTTTCTTTCTTTGAGTGGGAGGAAGGGCGCTATTCCTTTGAGCCGGCGATCTCTCTTCCCGCCGGCGAGCGTCTCGGCCTTCTCCGGACCCACGATCTCATTCTTCAGGGCGTCCGCCGGATGCGGACCGTGCGGCTCATCGGGCGGTTTCTTCCAGCCGAAGACGAACCGATTTATGTCTCCGTTCCTTATTTCCTCCATCTCCTGAACCTCGAGCCGCATGAAAAATACGCGCTCAATGTCCTCTGTCGTTCGACGAACCTTAAGAGTTTCTTTGAGCTCTGCGAATTGGGGAAAAATGACGGCCAAAAAGCCCTCTTCGCTTTCACCTGCATGGACATCCTGGCCGTTCCCGAAAAAAGCGCGAAAGGCCGGCCGGCCCAGTCCCCGGAGCCGCAGGCCGAGGAGCAGGGAAAGATCCTGGATGCCTTGAACGAAAAATGCGCCTGCATTCACAAATACATCACCAAGCAGATCGGTCCCCTGGCCCGCACCATCCTCGGCAACTGCCTCGAAGAGATCAAGCCCGGCCTGGGCCCCCTCTTTCAGAAAATGAAACTCCTGACGGACGGCCGGATCGAAGTGGACTCGGCCATGAGCGCGACCGTGAGCCATCTCGCCGAAGACCTTTTCCGGAGCCTTGTCAAGGGATATGACGAGATCCTCGTCGCCGAAGTCCTGGCCGTGAAAAAATCCCTGGGCGGAGTCCACGAATCCACCCTTATCAAAAACCTGGAGAAGACCGGATGTCTCTAAGCCGCAAGCAAATTTTCTCGATGCTTATCCTGGTCACCCTTTTGGCTCTCTATCTCCTGATCAAAATTGGAACCTGACAAAAAGAACCTCATCCTCATCGTCGGGCCGACAGGCGTCGGCAAAAGCAGGGCGGCGCTTGACCTTGCCGAAAAGATCAACGGCGAGATCATCAACTGCGATTCCATGCAGGTCTACAAAGGATTTGACATCGGCACGGACAAGCCGCCGGCCGAAGACCGGAAAAAGATCCCTCATCACCTCCTCGATATCATCGAAAACTCCGCTCAATTCACGGCCGCCGACTTCGCCGCCCTGGCTTCGAACGCCATCACCGCCATTCTGCGCCGGAATCGTGTCCCCTTTGTCGTGGGCGGGACAGGCCTGTACTTCAGGGCCCTCGTCGACGGGCTCTTTCCCGGGCCGGGCAGGGATGAGACCGTCCGCGACAGGCTCGAAGAGGAAGCCCGCGAACAAGGACTCGATTCCCTCTGGAAGCGGCTCGAGGCCGCAGACCCGGCCTACGCCCGAAAGATCGGGCCGAGGGACAGGGTCCGGATCATCCGCGCCCTCGAAGTCTTGTCCGTGACCGGCAGGCCGATGTCCGAACATTTCAGCCGGACCCAAAGCCGGCTTCAGGATTTCAACGCGATTAAAATTGGTTTAAAATTGGAGCGGGAAGAACTCTTCCGAAGGATCGAGACGCGGGTGGACCGCATGTTCGAACGAGGATTGGTCCATGAAGTGGAACAGCTCCTCGCTTCCGGCGTTCCGGAAAGTTCGCCGCCTTTCCGGGCGCTGGGATACAAATATGTCCGCCAATATCTCGAGAACCGGATCGGACTGGAGGAAGCCATCGCCCTGACGAAGATTGATACGCGCCACTACGCCAAACGCCAGATGACCTGGTTCCGGAAAATGGACGGCGTTCAATGGTTCTCGCCTGGTGACGCCCCGGCCATCCTGGCCTATGTCGAACAGAACCTGAACTAAGATGGAAAAAGCGATCCTCGTCAATCTGGCGATCAACCAAAAACAAAAGCTCGAAGCCGAAGAGTCCATGGACGAGCTTGCCGGACTCGCCCGGGCCGCCGGCGCGCATGTCGTCGAAAAAGTCTTCCAGGTCCGGCCGGCGCCGAGCCCCAAGTATTTCATCGGCCAAGGCAAAGTCGAGGAGATCAAGCGAACGGCGAACGATCTTGACGTCGAGCTGGTCATCTTCGACGACAATCTGCGCCCCACTCAACTGCGCAGCCTTGAAAAAACCTTGGACATCAAAGTCATCGACCGGACACAGCTGATCCTGGACATCTTCGCCCTGCGGGCCCGGTCGAACGAAGGCAAGCTGCAAGTGGAACTTGCCCAGCTCAGCTATCTCCTTCCCCGCTTGACGGGGAAGGGAAAGGCTATGTCCCGTCTCGGCGGTGGTATCGGGACCCGCGGCCCGGGCGAAAAAAAATTGGAAGAAGACCGGCGCCGCATCCAAGACCGCATCGCCAAGATCAAGCGGGAGATCAAGAACATCCAGAAAAGGCGGGCTAACCAGAGGCGAAGCCGGAAGGAGAGCCTCATCCCGCTCGTTTCCCTTGTCGGCTATACGAGCGTCGGAAAATCCACACTCTTCAACCGCCTGGCCCAGGAAGACGCCTTTACCTCTCCGCAGCTTTTCGCGACACTCGATCCCGTCGTCCGCCGCGCGTCCTTCCCTGACGGCCTGTATTACTTTCTGAGCGACACGGTCGGCTTCATCAAAAAATTGCCGGTCGAACTCATCACCTCCTTCAAGGCGACGCTCGAGGAGGTCAACGAAGCCGACGTCATCCTTCACGTCATCGATCTGAGCTCGCCCGGTTCGGAGGGGCAGGTGGAAGCGGTCATCCAGATCCTCGAGGAGATCGGCGCGGGCGATATTCCCTGCCTCAAAGTGTACAACAAGATCGACCTCTTGCCTGACAAAAACGATCTCCTGAAGCGCAATGGACAGACCGGGATGAACAGCCTGTATCTCTCCGCGGCGACGGGCGAAGGTGTCCCCGCCCTCAAAGACCGCCTTCGCTCTTTACTTTTCCGCCAACTCCAATTATTTTATATGCGTATCCCGAAAGACAACAAGGACATGCTCGATTCCATCCCGAATTGGGCGCTCGTCTTGAAAAGACGGGAGAACGGGGATTATTATGATCTGAAGGTCATGGCCGATCCCCAACGGATGCTTCCCTTTGCGTCCTATCTTGAACGAGGAGAAGAACCGTGGTGAAAAAAAGGGGCGTTTTGGGCCTTCTCATTTTGGGATTCTCGGCCTGCGCGACCGTGACGCCTCCCCCTCCCTCTCTTTACATCGAGAGCCCTCCGCCGGCCTATTCCGCGGAGCTCTCGCTCGACGAACGCATCGCCGTCGAAGAGGCGTGGAACTATCTCAAACTGGGCAATGCGGCCAAGGCCGAAAAAGTCCTCCTTAAGCTCAGCCCCGAGAATCCTTTTTATTATGCCGGCCTCGGATACGCGTCGCTTCTCACCAATAATCTTCCGATCGCCGAACAATACTTCCTGCGCTCCGCTCAGGATTTCCCCGACATGCCGATCGCCCATCTCGGTTTGGGTCAGGTCTATCAAATGTCCGGGCAGACGGACGCGGCGTACAGGGAATATCTTGAAGTCCTCAAAAGAAATCCCGAGAACGCCTGGGCCAAGAAAGAATCGGAAGCCCTCCGTCTCGAGAAGACCGAAGCGCTTATGAGCGAGGCCAAGAACTTCGCCGTGCTCGGCAACGCGGAAAAAACGAAAGAGGCCTACCTAAAGGCCCTCGAGTATTCCCCTAAACTGCAGGAGGCCCATCTGGCCATCGCCAGGATCTTCATCAAGGAAAAGAATTTCCAAAACGCCTTGTTCCATTTGAAAACGGCAGCCGCAAACGACCCGAAAGACAAAACGATCCTTCAGGAATACGCCGACGCCCTCTATCAGGCGGGGCAGCTCTCGAGGAGCCTGGATGCCTATAAGCGCCTGCTCGAACTCGATCTCCAAAACAAGATCGCCAGGGACCGTTCCGAAAGCATCAAGAACCGGCTTGGGGTCGTGGAACTGCCGAGCCAGTACAACAGCATCGCCTCCCTCAAGGCCCTGACCAAAGAGGACCTGGCCGCCCTGATCGGCGTTAAGTTCAAGGACATCCTGGTCATCCCGGCTCCCAATCCCGCCGTCATCGTCGACATCACGACATCCTGGGCGTTCGAACACATCGTCAACGTCGCGGGCAACGACATCATGGAGGTATTCAGCAACCGCACGTTCCAGCCGAGAAAAACAGTCACCCGGGCCGAGATGGCCGAAACGCTGGTCCGCCTCATCGCCTTCCTGAAAAAAGGCGGGGCAAAGATCGTGGAGCAGATCCCCCTCGACCGGATTAAGATCGCCGACGTGCCCCAGGAGCACTTCTACTTCCAGCCGATCGCCCAGGCGATTTCTTATCAGATCATGGACCTCGCGCCGGACAGAACGTTCAAGCCCGAGCAGGGTGTCCCCGGACGGGAAGCGATCAAGGCCTTGGAGATATTGCTCGGCCTGATAAAAGAGGGGCGATGAACGACGCCATCAACCAGGAAAAATCCCAGACGTTGCGATCTGATATCCTGACCATTCCCAATCTTCTCAGCATTTTTCGGATCCTCCTTGTGCCCATTTTTCTCTGGTCGATGCTCAACGGGAGATCCTTCGAAGCCCTCCTGATCTTTTTCCTGGCAGGGCTGACAGACCTGCTCGACGGATTCACCGCCCGCGTCTGGCATCAGAGGTCGAAACTGGGAACAGTCCTCGATCCCGCGGGAGACAAACTATTAATGGCCGCCTCCTACGTCATCCTGACCCTGCCTTCCGTCGCAGCGCCGAATTTCATCCCCCTTTGGCTGACCGTGATCGTCTTCGCCCGCGATCTTCTGATCGTGACCGGGGCCTTCATTGCCTTCCTATCCTGGCGCCAAAAGTCCTTCACGCCCTCATCTCTGGGAAAGATCACCACGGCCTGCCAAGTCGGAACAGTCTTTCTCGTCCTTCTGCTGAATTATCTTCAGGTCTCGCCCTGGTATATGATCTGGGTCTACGGCATCACCCTCTTTTGGACGGTCGCCTCCGGGGTTCATTATTTCATCTACGGCCTGTCGGCTCTCCGCCAAAACCGGAAGATTTGATTATCTAATACTCTTGTCGATAAACCCTTTTTTAAACGTCATCCAGAGGATTTTGAGGTCGAGGGCGAACGACCAGTTCTGGATGTAATAGAAATCGTGCTCCAGCCGCTTCTCTATCGACGTGTCCTGGCGCAGCCCGTGGACCTGGGCCCATCCCGTGATCCCGGATTTCACTTTGTGGCGGAGCATGTACTTCGGGATCTTCTCGGTGAATTCCTTGACGAACTCGGGGCGCTCCGGACGCGGCCCGACCAAGCTCATCGCGCCTTTGAAGACGTTGACGAGCTGGGGAAACTCATCGATGCTGTATTTCCGCAGGCGCTTCCCGAGCCTCGTGATCCGCGGGTCGGAAGGCTTGGACATCACCGGCCCGCTGATCTTTTCCGCGTCGCTGACCATGGTCCGGAACTTGTGAATGACAAAATGTTTCCCGTCAACCCCCACCCGCTCCTGATGGAAGAAAATCGGTCCTCGCGAGGTCAACTTGATCAGCGCGGCGAAGATCAGGAAGAAGGGGAAAAGGAAGATCAGCCCCAATCCGGACAAGACGATGTCGGCCATTCTCTTGAGGAACCTTCGCCCGCCCCTCAGCGGGACCTCATCGATCGAGATCACGGGGAAGCCGTCCAGGTCCTGGATATTGGCCTTGAGGGTCAGGAGCTGAAAGAGGTCGGGGATGAGACGGACGTTCACCGGATATTTGTTCACGATCTGGATCGTCTCGAGGATCTTGGAGTAATTGCTCAGGTCCAGGGCGACATAGATCTCATGAACGTTGTGGTCTTCGATGACCTGGGACAGGTCCTCGATCCGGCCGAGCACTCGGACGGCACCGCTGTCGATCCGGATCTCCTCTCCGGCCTTTCGCTCGTTGTCGAGGAAGCCTTTGACAACATACCCCAAATCCTTGTATTGAAAGAGTTTCTGGGCTACGGCGACGCCCATTTCTCCGGCCCCGACGACGATGACGTTCTGGAGGTTCACTCCCCGGCTGTAGCGCCGTTTCATGATGTAATAGATCTGGTTGCGGAGGATCGAGATGGCGAAGATGACGCTGATCGCATAGATGATCAGAAAACCGCGAGAGGGCTCGACAAGCGTGGAGCCGAAGAGGAAGGGCCTGCCGCGGCCGTAGGTGATGACCACCGACAGGATGGCGATCACGGCCAGGACGGCGAGGATCGCGTTCAGGCTGATGAAGAAAAAATCGTCGAGCTTTGTCCGCCTCAGCCGGCTTTTATAAAAGCCTTGGAAATAAAAGATCACCATATGAGCCGCGATGAACACCGGCAGGACGATGAGGTAGGACCCGAAGGCCGGGACTCCTTTGGCCGGATTCACCGGAAAGAGAAAGAGAAATGTGTTAAACCGGAAAAGATACGACCAAATATAAGAGAGGATGATGGCGAGAACATCGCTGGTGACAAAGAGCCCGACCAGACGGGCCCGGTTCTTGGTGATCACTTCCCTTCCTTGAACGTCTGCCACTTCCGACGAATGGCGGCGGTTATCTTTTCCTTAAAAATTTCCCTCGAGAAACTCCTCGCGTGGGTTTGGATGGCCATGTTATTAAATTTGAGACCCTGGAATTTGTCAAGCGCGGCCAGGAGGCTCGAGGTCTTGAGCTCGCTGAAAAACACGCCCGTTTCACCCTCGAGGACCGTTTCACAGGCGCCTCCGCGGCCGTAGGCCACGACGGGCGTCCCACAGGCCTGGGCCTCGAGCGCCGTGATGCCGAAATCCTCCTCGCCGGGCAGGATAAGTGTTCTCGCTCCCTGGTAGAGACGGCGCAGGTCACTCAAGCCCAGAGCCCCAATAAATTCAACGTTCTGTCCCGCCAGTTTGTGCAGCTTTTTGAACTCCGGGCCTTGGCCGACGATCTTGAGGGGCCATCCGATACGGTTGTAGGCGGATATGGCCAGATCGATCATCTTATAGGGAACAAGCGCCGAGACGATGAGGTCGTACTTTTTATCGGGATCCTCGTCCGGCAGATAGTAGGATTCCGTGTCGACAGGGGGATGGATGACGTCGGCCTGCCGCCGGTAATATTTTTCGACCCGGCGGGCCACGTTCCTGGAATTGGCGATGAAATGATCGACCCGCGCGGACGAGGTCACGTCCCACATCCGCAGGTAATGGATCAAGGGCGGGATGAGAAGATTTGGGAAAAAGGAGAGTCGCTCGCGCGAAAAATATGAATGATACTGGCTCCAGGCGTAACGCACCGGAGAATGGATATACGCCACATGGAGGGCATCTGGATGGGGAATAATCCCTTTCGCGACGCAGTGCGAGCTCGAAATGACAAGATCATATCTCTGGAGGTCGAAAAG
Organism: Candidatus Aminicenantota bacterium; assembly: GCA_022866045.1. GTDB lineage: Bacteria > Acidobacteriota > Aminicenantia > Aminicenantales > UBA4085 > JALHTW01. The sequence goes on from JALHTW010000112.1 coordinate 11,943, forward strand.
CTCAGCAGCCATGGGATAAAAGGGCAGGTACCAGCGGTAATGCTTTTTAAGGAAGGGCATCCGTTGAAGGAAGCTCGTCTGGATGTTCCTCTTCTCGACGGCTTCGGTCTGGCTCCCCGGAAAGTGAAAGAGCGTGTAAATCGGGGCCTTGGGGAAGACCTCAGCAAGGACTTCCAGGACCTTTTCTCCCCCCCGCTGGCCGGTCAGCCAATCATGGATAAGGGCGACTTTAATGTTTTCCATTATATGGATTATACAAAATTTCTATATGAGAAAATAGATTTATCCTTTGTGCGTCTGTCCTCTGGAGTTGTCCATAAAGCTTCTTTCAAATGCTGATCAGACCATTATGGATCGGCCCGCGTCTTTTTCGTCAATTCTAAATAAAGCTGCTGTGTCTTTTCGACCATTCGGGAAAGCGGGAAAAGGAGAGGAATCTCTTTTTCCGCATTCACGCCCAACTTCGAGGCCAACGACGGATCCTCGATAAGGCGAATGACAGATTCAGCAAGCTTGGCCGGATCTCGTGGCGGGACCAGGATTCCGTTTTCACCGTTCCGGATGACTTCGCGGACGCCGTCGATATCCGTGGCGATCATCGGCTTGCCAAGGGCAGCGGCCTCGATGAGGACAAGCGGAAGGCCTTCCCAAAGAGAAGGAAGAACGAAGATGTCAAACAAGGACAGGATCTCACGCGCATCGGTCCGTTCTCCCAGCATCAGGAAATTTCGGCCCAACTCCAACTTGGCCGCCTGCCGCCGCAGGCTTTCTTCCAACGGCCCTCCGCCGACGACGACGATCGTGGCCTCGGGATGACGGCCGTGAATTTCCTTCGCCGCCCGTAAAAGATAAAGGACGCCTTTCTGACGGTGCAGCCGGGCGACTGTGCCGATCACCGGCGGAGAAAGTTCGAATTTCACTCTGAGATCCTCTTTTTTTTGCCCAAGCTCCTCCGAATGAATCAAGCTTCGAATGTCCACGCCGTTCTTAATCAGCCGTCTTTTTCCCTCTGGGGCCAGCCTGTGTTTTTTGCCCATCTCGATATCCGCATCAGAGACGAAAATGACGGCGTCCGTCCGCCGGGAAAAATGCCGCTCCTGGAGGATATAGAGAAATTTGAGGAGCGGATTTCGGTAATGCAGATAGTGGATGCCGTGAAGCGTATGGACGATGACCGGTGTCCCGGCTTTCGTGGCCGCCTGCCGGCCGAAGAAGCCGGCCACACCGCCATGGGTATGCAGAATATCGATCTCGTTTTGTTGGAGAACGAGGCGGATATCGCCGACGTTTTTCCGGCTCATCTTCTTACTGAGGGGAATGGGCAAAAATCGGAGGCCAACGCGCTTAACCTCATCCTCAAGCGGTCCGCCGCCTTTCGCGCTGACAAAGACTTCGAAGCGGTCCTGGTCCAGACTTCGGGCGAGCGACAAAAGATGGACTTGGCCCCCGCCCAAAAAGGGCTTGTCGATCATCTCGAGAACTTTGATCTTCCTCATCTCGGCCCTTCATTCCGTTCCAGCAATTCTTGATAATTTTGACGTAGGGCGGCGCCTTCCTCGCCCCGGAACACACCCCGGGCGGCGAGAAACGCAACATTCAGCTTTATATAGAGTCGGAGAAGGCGAACCGAGGAGCGCGAATTATGCTTCTGATAAAAATACAACTGGCTTTTCCGGTATTCAAGGCGGCTCGCCGCAGGGCGCCGCGACGTCGTCGCTCCTCCGTCATGAAAAACGCGGATGTGCGGCACATAGAAAAGCTTCCAACCGTCCTTTCGCATCCGGCCGCAGAGATCGATATCCTCGAAATAAATAAAAAAGTTTTCATCAAATCCTCCCGCCTGCTCAAAAGCTTTCCGGCGGCAAAGGAGACAGGCCGCGCTCAGCCAGCCGACGCGGCGGATTTTTTCGCTCTTTTTCAGGACCCGCTTGTAATATGGGTTCAGGATAAGCTTCTGCCAGAACTGAGCGAAAAAATTCACGCGGCGGCCGAAAGAAACCTGAAAAAAGTTTCGGCCGTCGAGCAGAGCCGGGCCGGCAGCGCCCGCCGACGCCTCGAATTTGAGATGATCGAGCAGTCCCCGGATGGCTCCCGGCGGAACGACCGTGTCCGTGTTCAAAAAAAGAACAAATTCGCCCCGGCTTTCCCGGACGCCAAGGTTATTGGCCCTCGAAAAACCCGTGTTCTCGGAGTTGACGATCAGACGGATGGCCGGGAAGGCGCGGACGACGAACTCCCGGCTGCCGTCCTCGGAATCGTTGTCCACGACGATGATCTCATGTTCAATGGCCGACGCCGCCTTTTGGAGCGATAAGAGGCATTCTTCAACGTGCCGCCGGTCGTTATAGTTGACCAGGATGATGGACAGTTCCATGCTTCAGCCTAAGGTCTCATCGATAACGCGTTCGATTCCCCGGACCTGTTGATCGAGCGAAAACTTTTCGCGAACAGCTTTAAATCCTCCCTCGACCGCTTCCTTGGCTTTGGCCGGGCTTTGGAAGATGAAATTCATGGCCCGGGCGATCTCCTGCGGATCGCGAGAATCGACGAGAAAGCCGTTCCGCCCGTGCTCTACGATCTCGGGAAGGCCCCCGGCCCGGACGGCAAGGACGGGCACGCCGGCAGCCATTCCTTCCAGGGCCGCCCGGCCGAACGACTCGACGACCGAGGCTGCGATCAGGATGTTCATGATCTTCAAGATATTGACCAGGTCGGGATGATATCCGACGAACAAAATCCGGCCTTCGAGACCGTTCGCTTTGGCGACATCTTGGAGGCCGCGATAATACGCAGCGTCCCTGACTTCCCCGACGACAAGCAGTTTGAGGTTCGGATATTGTCGCGATAGGGCGGCCACGGCGAGGATGACTTCCCTTTGCCCCTTGCCCTCATAGATCTTCCCGACAACGCCGGCGACAAGATCGCCTTCCCGGATTCCCAGCTCCTTGCGAATGGCGTTCTGCCGGTTTTCATCGCCGCTCTTGATTTCTACGCCGTTATAAATCAGGGCCAATTTGTCGGAATCCGGAAAAGCCGCCCTGCAGATCTCGGAATTGACGATGACCTTCGCCGAGCGTTTCAGGATGAAATTCACAAGCGGCTTGCTTCCGAACATATAATAAAGGAAAGGATTCTTTCCCCCCAGGACCTCATGGATGGCCCAGACATGGGGAACGCCCATTCTCTTTGCCGCTTTGGCTCCGCCGCTCATCGCCGCGGAATTCGTGAAGACCAGGCCGATCTTCTTCTCCCGAATGATGTTCGCGAGCCGTCTGACGCTGTGGATATTCCACAGCCAGGCGAACGGCTGCCGCCAGATCTTGGATTTTTCGGTGAGCGACCATTTCATCGGAACGACCCGCGTTTCGAGGCCCAGATCTTTAGCGGTCTTCTCCAGCGGACCCGGCCGCGGGACGATCAAAAACGGCGCATATTTATGCTTGTCCAATCGCTTTAATGACTCGACGAGCCAGAGCTCGGCGCCGTTGAGCTCGGATGAATGCGAAACGAAAAGGATATTCTTCATCACGATTTCGCGATCGCCCGGTAAAAATCCAGGGTCTCCTCAGCCGTTTTTTCCCAGGTGAATATTTTGGCCCGCTCTCGTCCCTTGGCTTTCAAGGACTCTCTCAACCCCGCATCCTCGAGGAGCAGCATGATCTTGGCGGCCATGTCCTCGGGGGATTCCGGATCAAAGTAGACCGCCGCATCTCCTCCGATTTCAGGCAGCGCCGAAACACCCGAAGCCGCGACCGGCAATCCGCAGGCCATGGCTTCGAGGAGCGGCAACCCGAAGCCTTCGCAAGACGAGGGAAAAACAAGCGCCGCCGCGGCGCTATAGAGATTCCGGACATCCGGCCCAGGCACATAGCCCATGATTTTGACCCAGGGCTCGAGGCCGCGCGCCTTGATCCTGTTGAGGAGCGCGGCATGATCGGCCCCGGGCCGACCGGCCAGCACCAGAGGGATTTTTTCATAGCGCTGGTGAATGATGGCCAGCGCGTCGATCAGTCGGGGCAGATTTTTGCGAGGCTCGGAGGCCCCGACAAAAAGGATGAACGTGTCCGGCAGGCCGTGCGCCTTCCGGAAAGAGGCGACCATGTCCGGATCGGATGCCGCCCGGCAGGAATCGATCAGTCCATGATGGGTCACTGTAACCTTTCGCTCGTCGAGAACAAAACGCCTCAGGAGGGCCCGCTTCGTGAATTCCGAGACCGTGATGATGCCGTCGGCTTTTTGAAGGGAATCCCCGATCTTCCGGACGAAGAATTTCCGGGCTTCGTCATCCGCCCGCTCGGGAAAATCCATGAAGAATAAATCATGGATGGTGACGATTGTTCTCCCCCGCGTGGGCAGGATCAAAGGTGTCGGGGAGTGGGTCAGGTCCAACCGGGTTCTAAAAATGAAATCCAGCGTCGGCCGCCTGAACTCGTACCAGAAAAAATTCACGGCCTTGACCGGCCAGCGGCGATCCCGGAAGCGCATCTTTTTGAAAGGCGGAATCTTGTCGGCCAAGAACCGGTCCTTCCAGGACGCCGAAAAAAGATAATATTCGTTGTCCGTATCGAGACGGGCCAAGGCGAACAGAAGGTTCTTGAAATAAACGCCAACGCCGGTCTCTTCTCGGAGAAAAGGGCGGAGATCGAACCCGATGCGCATTCGGGGTAAATGTATTCTCAAAGCCCTAGAAAAGTCAACTCGGAGGGGAAGTTCCAAGATCAGACCAGGCAACGAATCTTAAGGATTTCATTTCACGGCGACAACGACGGCGTGTCTGGGCAAAAAAAGCTTACTAAGGAGGCGTTGCGCTTTCTTGGGCAGGTTGCCAAGCATCCTTTCGACTAAGACAAAGTATAATTCGGGGGTTTGAATATATCTATGATTTACGCCCTTGAGGACTTTCCAATACCCAAAGGAAGCGGAAAAATTCAGCTTTTTGAGCATTTTGAATATCTCCGCGAATGTCCATTCCTTGAGATGAAGTCCCTCGGGCTCATCAGAGAAAAATTTGGAGACATCATGCGGCCCAAAAAAAGCGTGGGGCGTTTTCAAGATATAAAAGCCTCCCTGGCGGAGGATGCTCTTGGCGAGAGCGAAATGAAGCTCCGCATCCTGGGGATGAAGATGTTCAATGAGTTGATCACTAAAGACCACATCCGCTGAATTCTCTTTGAAATCGAGGTCAAAGCCGTCGGTGAGAATCAGCTGGAAATTGTCAGGAGCCTTAAAGGAAGGACTCCTTTGGTCATAAATATCTATGGCATAGACAGCCTTTACCTTTGCCGCTACGGTCGAGGCAAAGTGACAGTCTCCTGATCCAAACTCAACAAAAACTGTCGAGCGATCGAGAAAATATTTGACCCATTGAAATTTTTTTTGGCTCAGAACGTATGCCTTTTCGATGTCTTCGCCCTGTCGAAGGCGAGGATGGTCTGGGACTTTTTGGAAAAGCTCAGCATAAACGTGGGGAAAAAGGGATTTTCTTTCTTCTCGGGTCGAGTTCTTTAGCCTAAGGGCGATGGCCTTTTCAACTTGGTAATGATTTATAACTTGCTCCAGGGTCCTGCCTTCGGGAAGTCTCTGCTTCAGCCTCATGACCCAAGCCCCTTCGGAACGACCATGGGACATGAATTATAGGCGTATTGACCATCACAGGCAATACTCCTGGACGAGGAGAAATTCAGGGAGGTATATCCGAATTTCTGAATATCCCGGAAAAACGATGTGTCCCAAAATGGGCAATTTTATGGTATATTCTCCTCAATGATCTCTCATAACAAGGAGCGTTCTCATGTCCTTTGAAAAAATATCTCAACGCATCGATTCCTATCGCGATGATATGATCAATCTTCAGGTCAAGCTGGCCTCGATCCCCGCCATCGCCCCGGCGAGCGGCGGCGAAGGCGAGGCCAAGAAAGCCGAATTCCTCGTCAAATTCCTCGAGGAAAACAGGTTCGTCGACATCGAGGTCATCAAGGCCCCGGACCTCGATGCGCCCTCGGGATACCGCCCGAACATCCTCGCCTACTCCAGGGGCAAAAGCTCGGCCAAAACGATCTGGATCATGTCCCATACAGACGTCGTCCCGCCGGGCGAGCTCTCGCTCTGGCGCGGCGACCCGTTCCGTCCCTGGGTCGAGGCTGGGAAAATCTACGGCCGCGGCGTGGAGGACAACCAGCAAGACATGGTCGCCTCGATCTTCGCCGTCAGGGCCTTCCAGGCCGAGGGCATCAAGCCCAATTACGACATCGGACTGGCCCTGGTGGCCGACGAAGAGACGGGCAGCGATAAGGGGATCGCCTACGTCCTCCGCCATTCGAAGGCCTTCCGCCGCAAGGACTTGATCATCGTCCCCGACGCCGGCAATGAAGACGGCACGATGATCGAGATTGCGGAAAAAAGCATCCTCTGGCTGAAGTTCAAAACGCTCGGCAAGCAGGCCCACGGCTCCATGCCGGAAAAGGGCATCAACAGTTTCAAAGCCGCCTCCTTCCTCGTCACGGAACTCAATAAATTGTATGAGATCTTCCCCCACAAAGACCCGGTTTTCGACCCTCCGATTTCCACCTTCGAGCCGACGAAAAAAGAAGCCAATGTTCCCAACATCAACACCATCCCGGGCGAGGACGTCTTCTACGTGGACAGCCGGATCCTGCCCAGCTATAAGGTCGAAGAGGTCGAGGCCAAGATCAAAGACATCGTGGCTAAGATCGAAGCGCAGTTCAAGGTCAAGATTACGATCGAGGTGCAACAGAAGGCGCCGGCCGCTCCGCCGACTTCGGCTCATGCCCCCGTGGTCATGGCCCTGGAAAAAGCCATCGAGAGAGTCTACGGGAAAGCGGGCAAAGCCATGGGCATCGGCGGAGGGACCGTGGCAGCCCTCTTCCGGCGCGCGGGCTTTGATGCGGCCTGCTGGTCGCGCCTCGACGAGACGGCCCATCAGCCCAACGAGTACTGCATCATCGACAACATGGTCGGCGATGCCAAGGTCTTCGCCCACATTTTCCTGCAGGAATAAAAGGTCGCGAACAATCGCCCAGCGAGTCCTGTCACGGACGTGCCAATAACGCCCTTGCCGCCTTAGCCGACGACACG
>JALHTW010000113.1 GCA_022866045.1 Candidatus Aminicenantota bacterium
CCCGACCGGCGTCGGCTGCAAACGCTGGTTGGGCCGCCCTTACCTCGGGGATTCCCGTCTTCGCCGGTCCGAGTCGCGATCGATGCTGCCCCACGGGGGCCTCAGGGAGTGGGCTGAAGACCACGAAATTGCGTATACACGATCCCAACCGACACTGTTCTCAAGTCTACGGTCTGGATCGGCGCCCGCCCGAACATGTGCTCATTCCTGAAAAGAACCTCAATCTGAATAACGCCGTCCTTTCCGCCCAGTTGGAACTTGGCGCCCAATCCGATGCTAGCCAACGGTCGACTGAAGTTATCCTGATCGCCGATATTGTCCAAATCGACCGACGAAAATGCTCCTCCAAAGCCTACGGATGCATACGGGCGGAATAGGCCTCCCGCAGAGCTCCGACGAAGTGGGTAGATGACAAAGTCCGCCTTGATCCATGTGATGTTCTCACCATGATTGGGAAACGGTACGCCAAAGATATTCTGTACCTCCAACTTATTGGCACTTCGCAGGATGCTGCCCTCCACGCCCAAACGGTCGCCGTGGGCTCCCACCTTCACACCTGCGAACGCTGATGGTTTCAGCTTGGCTGTCAATTGCTCGTGTTCCCCGGTAGCATTGACACCCTGGCCGATGATTCCGCTCAAGGTCAGTGTTCCTCCGTATACGCTGTACTCGATCTGCCACAGGCTGCGCGTCGCGGACGCATTTGATGCGGCCTCCTGTGAGCGAAAATCCTGGGCCCACACAACACGATTCACGAGGATCGCCGCAAGCGCTATGACGCATGCCCGAGATTTCATTCCCATCGTCGATCCTCCTTCGAAAACTCGTTACAGGGGTTACCCCCCTGGCCTAGCGGTCTGAACTGCGTCTGCATCATCAAACCGCCACACCAACCAGCCCAACATGCACTCGAACGTCGGCCCAACGTCGGGCATCACCGGCCTCGCGCTTAAAATACCTTGAGCTATGCATTCACAATCAGTTCAGCGAGGTCCGGTGCCTGCGCTTGTTATACACATATTCATAATTATGGCCTTCAACATATCTTTTCACCTGTTATTATATAGGTCAAGATACATTTTCTGCGGTGTCGAGTATTCTTCAAACCAATCTCAGTAAGTGTTTTATCAATTCTCTTAGGGGTATAGAATCTGAAATCTCCGTCATGTGGAAAAAAATACAACCATGAATTGACTATCTGTCTTATTATGATGGGAAACCAGGGATCCAAAATTATCAATTTACCTTGCTTATCAAGAACCCTGTAAGCTTCTTTTAGAGCATCGTTTAAACGATAAAAATGATGAATGACTCCTGTAAGTGTAATAATATCAAAAGAATTATCAGGCCATGGTAAATCGTCTTCAGAATCTGCAGTTTTCAAATCCAGATTAACTTTAAAATTGGATAATTTTTTTCGGGCTACTTCAATTATCCGAGGAGCGAGATCAACACCTGATAAATTTGTATAGCCATGTTTTGCTAATTTATAAAGGAGTCTTCCAGTCGCACAACCAACATCTAATATTCGGATAGAAAAATCGTTGCTTGGCATTTCACGAAGAACAGTCTCATCCAATAAATCAATCAGTTTACCCACTTTCATCACGGAAGAATCATATATTGGAGGCATTTTCCAGTTGTACGCACGATAACTGCTTCTCTTGTAACGATCATTTTTACGAAATTCTGGAATCTTATGCATCTTAATCACTCATACTGGGAATTATTATCTGTATAACAAGCAAATTCACTTGCCGGTATGAAGCGTAGCGGAACACCGGTCAGGTGGAATGAAAGGTTATCCGTCCCCATTTGAGAATCAAACATTTGCCTCTACACGCTTTAACCTACTAATATCAACCGATTGTTCTGTTTTTCACAAATCAAATTGTAGCTGAAGCCGAAGCCACCCCTCCGGTGTCCGGCCAAAAACCTTTGACAGTCTAAGAGCCATTTCAGGACTGATCCCAGACCTTCCGTTCAGAAGGGCGGAAAGGGTTTTTCGTGTAACACCCAGGGAATTGGCGGCCTCCGTTACACTTAAGTTCAGGGGTTCAATACAAAACTCCCTTATGATTTCACCAGGATGCGGGGGGTTGTGCATACGCATAGAATACTCTTTTAATGGTAATCTTCGTAATTTACGTCGATCGCATCTCCTTGTTTAATCTTGAAAGTAACACGCCGGTAAATGCCCCCTATGCCTCGCCGCCGGCCAAATCGTCATCACTTTGACTGGCCTCCTCGCTCTTGGGCAGCTTCCGCTTGCGGTATTCCTCATAATCGGGCACCAGCCGATCATATTCCCCATCCATGAGCGGAGACGAGATCATGAAGTCCGCAGAAGCCCGGTTACAGGCAATGGGGATATTCCACACAACCGCTATGCGCAAGAGCGCTTTGACATCCGGGTCGTGGGGCTGCGGTTCGAGCGGATCCCAGAAAAAGATCAGGAAATCAATTTTGGCATCGGCGATCTTCGCGCCGATCTGCTGATCCCCACCCAACGGCCCGCTTTGGAGCTTCGTGATGGGGAAGCCCAGTTCTTGTTCCAAGATCAAGCCGGTGGTACCCGTCGCATAAACCTTATGATGGGCCAACAGATCGCGGTTATATTTGGCCCACTGCACCAAATCCCACTTCTTATTGTCGTGGGCGACGAGCGCGATCTTCTTATCATGTTCCATAGCGATTTCCTTATATTTCATACGACTGCTTCACTCCTTTCTCTATCGTAGCGAACAGCATGAATCATCGTGTTTCATTTCAAAGAGCAGGCCGCCCAACGATCGCGCCTCAGCCGCGGCGACTGGATGTCACATGCGCCGTCGGCTGCATGCGGTTGTTAGACGGTGTGGCTTGATCTCCTTATCGCCTGTCGGCTGGATCACTGGTCATACGGTACTCAAAGACGCGTGCTCGATCCGCGTCCCAAGGACCACGAGAAACTGTGCGATCCACGTTGGGTGCGCCGGCCAAGCCGGCGCCGTCACGAAATTGCCGTCTGTGACGGCGGCATCCATATTGATGGCGGCATAGGTCGCTCCGGCGAGTTCCACTTCGGGCGCGCAGGCCGGATAGGCGCTGATTCGCTTGCCTTCAATCACTCTCGCGGCAGCCAGAAGCTGCGCGCCGTGGCAGATCGCCGCGATCGGCTTGTTGTTGTGCGCGAAGTGCCTTACAACCTCGAGAACCCGCGGATTCATGCGCAGGTACTCGGGCGCCCGACCGCCGGGAATCACCAGCGCGTCGTAGTCCTGCTCGCGGATCTCATCGAACGTGGCGTTGAGCGCGAAGTTGTGTCCGGGCTTCTCCGAGTAGGTCTGGTCTCCTTCGAAGTCGTGCACAGCGGTCCGCACCGACTGCCCCGCCGATTTGCCGGGGCATACCGCGTCCACGCTGTGGCCGACGGCACGCAGCGCCTGAAAAGGTACCATCACCTCGTAATCCTCGACGAAATCGCCCACAAGCATCAAAATCTTCTTCGCCATCACGAACCTCCCTCGACACGACCTCAGCCGAAGACCGCGGTCCGGTAGTAACCGTCGCTTGGATGTCACGCCGCCGAAGTTTGCCGAGCCGTCTAACTATTAATATACAGCATGCTGTATTTGATCCAAATCTTCCTTCATTGACGCCGTATCTTATGTGATTCCATCAAATATCCCCACACAATTGTATTATTATCTTAATATTATCCATGTTATATTGCAAGCCGTATATTTGGCGGCCGTAATATCCATCAGAGGGGCGATTATTCACCAGATAGCCGCGGAAGTTTTACGGAGTACGAGATATCTCGGAAACAACCGCTTAGTCTTTTCGGCATTTTTTACATTTTGTCCAAAGGACTGGAAATGTCCGAATAGCTCTTTCGAGCCACATGAGTGTATATCATCGTGGTATTCACGTTTTTATGGCCCATAAGTTCCTGGATCGTTCGGATATTATGCCCCTGAGTGGCGAAGCTATGCCGCAGCGTGTGACAGCTTGCCGGTTCAGAAATTCCCGATTTTCTTAAAGCCTCTTTGACCATTCTTTGAAGGGTGCTGGATTGAACATGATGACGGCGGATGATCAACAAATTATTGGCGAACCGGCTTTGAAGGTCTGTTTTGAAAATATTTGAGAAACCTATCTACCCAGTAGACATAGAATCTGGCTTTTTCCGGGGGGACTAATCGATGGCTCTTGAGAAAATCTTCAAATTCCACAAGGTTATTTCGACGGATTTCCAATCGGC
>JALHTW010000114.1 GCA_022866045.1 Candidatus Aminicenantota bacterium
ATATTAATCCTCCCTTCCCTCCTTGGAATTCAAGGAGGGCCCCGAAACATGTGCGCGACTTCGGAGCATGTGTGGCGGAGAGGGCGGGATTCGAACCCGCGGTACACCTTGCGGCGCACACACGCTTTCCAAGCGTGCTCCTTAAGCCACTCGGACACCTCTCCGGAGCTTATAAAAATGCTTGTTGAGGGAGTTAAATTATCAGAAAACGCTAATCAGGTCAATTTGAATGGAATCGTATCAAAGACAGGGGGACCATTCCTGCCGATAAATATTGATGATGTCCTTGAGGAGGGCTGCTGCGGTGCCGCGCGGGTCGGACTTGCCTCCTGTCACCGTAACCTGCCCCATCGTGTCGGTGAAAAACACGATCCCCTTATTTGTGCCCGAAACGGAGAAAAGCGGGTGCGTATTTTCTATGGCTGTCAAACAGACTTCGGCTTTTGGCTCGTCTTTTCGTCGATCGAACCGGGCCAGGAGCTTTAGGGATTTTCCTTCTTTTCCGGCTTTTTGGATGTCTTCGGGCGTCACATTTCGAATTCCTTCCCGGCGGATGTCTTTCAAGGAAAAGCTCATTCCGGCCACGGAGTTTGCAATAAGTAGGATCTTGGCCGCTGAATCCCAGCCGTCGACATCAAGGGAGGGATCGGGCTCGGCTATTCCTTTCGCCTGGGCTTCTTTGAGTGCTTCCTGGAATGAAAAGCTTTCCTCCATTCTTGTCAGGATATAATTCGTCACACCCGTCAATATTCCTTCGATTCTGAGAATTTCTGTGCCAGCCAGAGAAAAAAGTCCAACATCGAGAGTGGGGAGGGCGGCCGCCGCGGCGCCGCTATATTTTAAAGAAACACCTTGCTTGCGGGCGAATGCATTCAGACCCTTAAAATTCACAACCAGCGCGCCTTTGCTGGCCGCCGCGACGTGCCACTTTTTTTTCAAAGCCCGGGTGATATGGCTCAATCCCGGCTGTCCAGTATGAAGGTTTGTGGGCGTGCATTCGACAAGGACTCCCGGATTCACACTTTTCAGGACGTCATCAAGATGCAAACCGGGTTTCCAGGCCGGATGTTTAGCCAATTCGGACGCCGGAAGTCCGGCAATGTCGCCGGGGTCTAGAGGCCGCCCGGCAAAAAATCCTCCATTTGTTTTAAGGACAGCCTTCAGGCATAAATTCAATCCGTATCGTTCCCGGCACAGCCCGCTCTTCTCACCGACCAGATGGATGAACGCGCGGCCGACATTTCCCATGCCCATCAGGACGAGATTTACGGGCGTCATCGGGAGACCTATTTCTTTTCCGACTCCGGTTTAGGCGGCTTTCGGAGAAAAACAATTTCCTTAACCGCCGGTTCGAGCTTGATCATCAGACTCCCGATATTGCCTTTAGGATCGATCACGAACGTCAACGGTTGATCTATGCTGGCCAGGTCGTTCTTCAAATCGAACGTGTCGTAATGAAAATGATTGAGATTAAATGTCATCGAGTGGAAATCCGCCTTAAGTTGGTCGCCTTCTTTTTTGATTGCAAACATGCCGTAGGCCGGATGCTCATACTCTCCGACGTAGTCATCGAGAGGATGGGACGGCTTTGTCCCGGGCTTCCGATCCTTTTCCCGCTCGGCCTTTTTCTTTTCGGCCTCTGCCTTTGACTTCGCCAAATCGTTTTTGACGCGCTCGTTCCAGTCGATTGGGCTCAGTCCGAGCAGCCGGTCGTAAATGTTGTAAGCCAGGGTGCTGTTGATCGGCGCGTCTTCCAAATTATTAAGAAGCACAATGCCGATATGGTCTTTGGGCATCATCGAGACGGTTGCCGAAAAGCCGTCGATCGCCCCGCCGTGAGAGACAATAAGATGGCCCCGGTAAGCGCTGATCCGCCAGGCCATTCCGTAGCTCCCGTAAAAAAGCTCGTCATATTTAACCGTGTCCGGAACGACCACCTGGGGAGAATGGATCTGGGCCAGCGTGGCCTCTGAAATGATCTGTTTTTCGCCCTTCTCTCCATATTTTCCTTTGTTCAGATTCAGCAACACCCACTTGGCCATGTCCAGAACGTTGGAATTGATCGAGCCGGCGGGAGCGATCGCATCGATGTTACAGAACGGGATTTGCTCGATCTTGCTTGTGACCTCCTGATACGGCAGAGCGAAATCCGCCGCTTTTTTTGAATCCTCGACCGAGAAGTTGGTCTCATTCATACCGAGAGGTACGAGGATCCTCTGCCGGGCGAACTCCTCCCAGGATGTCCCGGCGATCGTCTCGACGAGAATGCCGGCCGTCATGAACATCAGGTTGTTGTATTGATAGGTTTCGCGCAGCCCGCGGCTGAATTCGAGATACCGGAGGCGATCAAACAGTTCCCGGCGGGACAATGGCGACTTGTACCACATCTGATCATGGCGCGGCAGGCCCGAGCGGTGACAGACGAGGTCTCTTGCCTTCATTTGCTCGGTGACGATAAGATCGGACAACATGAAAGCCGGTAGATATGTTCGGACGGGCTTATCCCATTCGAGCTTCCCTTCGTCCACCAGGATTCCCATCGTTGTCGCCGTCAATGCTTTAGTGCAGGACCCGATGGCAAATAGTGTGTCCGGGGTGACGTTCAAGCCATTCTTGACGTCGCGGAAGCCGAAACCCTGGGCGTAGAGGACCTGGCCGTCCTTGACGATCGAAATCGCAATCCCCGGGACCTTATGTTCGGCAATGATCTTTTCAGCGAATTCGTCAAAGCCTTTCAATTTAGCGGGATCATCGTTTTTCTGCCGGGCTAAGGAAATTTGGATGAAGAATGACAGGATTGCAAAGACGACTACCAAACACAATTTCGTGATAATTCTTTTTCTTATCATCGCGACTCCTTTATTCAAGCAAGACTATTTTTTCCTTTTACTTATCTCGAGTATGAGATTCAAGACTTTGAATTCGCGATATCAGCCCCCCTACCCCCCTTGATGAAACAAGGGGGGACGAATTGTAAGCGTTTCGGGGATTGTAGTACGGAGAGGGCGGGATTCGAACCCGCGATTCCAATTGCTCAGAATAACGGTTTTCGAGACCGTCGCCTTCAACCACTCGGCCACCTCTCCGTATCGAAAGGTTCAGAATCAAAATCGCGAGGCAATATTATATAAGATTCAACCAGAAAATGAACCCCTAACCGAGATCACCTCTGTATTTCGCAATTGAAAGATATTTATTTATGATACTTAAATCCCCTGCTCCCTCAGCCTATTAAGGAGGCTTTTCGTCAGCGCGTGGGTTTGAGCCCAGCCCGTTTTGCTTTGAAAAAATTTTTGAGAACACGGCCGCATTCCTCGGCCCGGATGCCGCCGAGGATCTCCATCCGGTGGTTCGTCCTTTCCATGGGGAAGGTCATGATCGATAAGACGGCGCCCGCTTTGGGATCAAGGGCACCGAAAACGAGCCTTTTAATCCGCGCTTGGACGATTGCCCCCAGGCACATGGCACAGGGCTCGACCGTCACATACATTACGCCCTCGGCGAGGCGGTAATTTTTTTGTTGTGCGCAGGCTTTTCTTAAAGCAACGATTTCCGCATGAGCTGTCGGATCGTTCTTTTTGATGGGCTGATTGTGCCCGCGGGCCATGATCCGTTCTCCTGAGACAATGACCGCGCCGACCGGCACTTCTCCACGTTCGGCCGCTTTGCAGGCCTCCTTCAAAGCCTCGCCCATGAATTTTTCGTCTTCGTTCATCGAATCCTCGGTTCGGGATCAAACCTCCATTTCTGATCAATTTGTCAAAACCGGAGGTTTGACCCTCATCAAGATTTTACTTCAATATGAATCCATGTCACAATATCCGGAAAGGAGCGGCCATGGAGAAGCTGGAATGCGTATTCTGCGATAAGAAATATCCCGTAGATGTCTTTAATCCCTTCTGCCCGGACTGCGCTGAACCATTGCTCGTATCCGGGCCAAAGAAAAAAAGGATCTTCCATCTGGACGAAAAGTTGGCCATTCGAATGTTCCGGGATTTTTTGCCGCTCGAGACGACCGATCCAGGTCTCAGCCTGGGCGAGGGCGACACGCCTCTCTTAAAACTCGACCGCCTCATGACAAAGTTTAATCTTCCGCTTGTTCTCGCCAAGAATGAGACCGTGAATCCTACGGCCAGTTTCAAAGACCGGGGTTCCATCGTTGCGGTTCATAAAGCCATATCGCTCGGCATAAGAAAAATCGGCACGATCTCTACAGGCAACATGGCCGGCTCGACCGCCGCTTACGCCGCCAAAGCGCGGCTCAAGAGCGTCATTTTTGTCAAAGAAGATACGACGAAAGAGAAGATCCTGTCGGCGGGAATCTACGGCCCTGTCCTGGTCAAGGTTAAAGGCGATTATGGACAGCTTTTTCGGAAGAGCTTCGAGATCGGGCGGAAATACGGCATCTATTTCATGAACTCCGTCGATCCCTTCCGCATCGAAGGATACAAAGTGACCGGATACGAGATCTTCCTCCAGCTCGATGCTCGGGCACCCGACTATATTTTCACGCCCGTCAGCGCCGGCGGTCATCTCATCGGCCTCATGCGGGCCTATTTAGACTTGAAGGAGGACGGATTTATCCAAAAAATGCCGGTATTCGTCGGGGTTCAAGCTAAAGGCTGTTCTCCCCTAGCCCACGCTTTCGCCCGGGGATGCACGACTTTTTCGAGATTTCCAAACCCGCAGACCATCGCCCATGCGATTTCCAATCCCAACCCTCCGGGAGGAAATATCGTCCTGAAGATGATCCGCGAGAACAAGGGGATGATGCTCAGCGTTACGGAAGCGGAGATCTTGAAGGCGCAAACCCTCCTCGCGGAATACGAAGGGCTTTTCTGCGACCCGGCTTCGGCCACCGTTCTCGCCGGCTTGCTTCAGCTTTCCAAAAAATCCAAACTCAAAATGCGCGATCGGATCGTCCTTATCATCACCGGCAGCGGTCTGAAAACGATCGAGGACCTGGACGCCGGCAAGATCGATTACCATGAAGCTTCGGTCGAAAGCCTTGAGAAAAAGGTGGCAAACGTGTTATTGTAAGGATATAAAGGATATCATTGCGATAGGTTTTTCCCCATCATTGCGAGCATCATGCATAGCATATAATCCCCGCTCCCCCCTTTACTAGAGGGAGGCGTGAGGGGATTACATCCTGCGATTGCCGCGGCGCTAAACGACACGCAGGAGATATTTTTTTCGCTCCTCGCCATGACATGGCAGGGCAAAAAAGGAGGTTCGTATGAATCAAATTTTTCCCCAAATGGATTTTAAATTGCCGAAAATTCCTTGGAACACGGTAAAGATCGTGGTCCTTGTCGTCGTCGTCGTCATCCTGCTCTACGGCTCGATCTACCAGATCAGCCCTGATGAAATGGGCGTCATCCAGCGCTTCGGCAAATTCGCCCGCACGACCGATCCGGGGCTTCATTTCAAGCTTCCCTTCGGCATCGAGGCTCTGACGAAGGTCCCGGTCCAGCAACAGCTCAAGCATGAATTCGGTTTCAGGACTACCAGCCCGGGCATCCGTTCCGAGTTCGCCGTGACGCCCGACGCCCAGAAAGAGGCCGTCATGCTCACAGGCGACCTGAACGTCCTGAATGTCGAATGGATCGTCCAGTATAAGATCAAGGACCCCTATAAATATCTTTTCAAGATGCGGGAAGCCGAGGCCACGTTTCGCGACATGAACGAAGCCGTCGTCCGCCGGGTCATCGGCGACAACTCCGTCGACGAGGTCCTGACCACGGGCCGCGACCGGCTGGCCCACGAAGCCAGGGATTCACTCCAAAATCTGTGCAACCTTTATGAGATCGGCATCGAAGTCAACCAGCTCATCTTCCAGGACATCAATCCGCCGGAACCCGTCAAGCCCTCCTTCAATGAAGTGAACGAGTCGCTCCAGGAAAAAGAGCGGAAGATCAACGAAGCTTGGGCGGAATACAACAACGAAATCCCCAAGGCTACGGGCGTTGCGGAGCAAGCCATCCGCGCGGCTGAAGGTTACGCCATGGAGCGGGTGAACAATGCGAAGGGCGACGCCAGCCGCTTCACGGCCGTCTATCAGGAGTACGCCCGCGCGCCCCTGGTCACGCGCAAGCGTCTTTACCTAGAGACCATCAACGACGTCATGCAGAAGATCGGGAAGAAGATTATCATGGACGGCCAGCAGAGAAATCTCCTGCCCCTGCTCAATCTAAACGAGGAGGTGAAGAAATGAAAAAGTCGACCAGGACCATTCTCCTTATCGGGGCCGCGGTCGTGGCTTTGATCGTCCTCCTCGATGCCCTCTATATCGTTTCCGAAACGAACCAGGTCATCATCACCCAGTTCGGCGAGCCCATCGGAGGCGCCATCACGAAGGCCGGCGTTCACTTTAAAATGCCTTTCATCCAGAAGACGAATTATTTCGAAAAACGCTGGCTGGAATGGGAAGGTGCTGCCAATGAGATTCCAACTAAAGACAAAAAATATATCTGGGTCGAAACATATTGCCGCTGGCGGATCAGCGATCCCCTCCGATTTTTTCAGAGAGTCCAGGACGAACGGCGAGCCCATTCCCGCTTGGACGACATCGTCGACGGTGAAACGCGTAACGCCGTCGCCAATCACGACCTGATCGAGATCGTTCGCTCCTCGAACCGGGAATTCGAGCAAACTGAGGAATCCGTGCTTTTTTTGGAAACGTCCACCCTCGCTGCTAAGATTCAGCTTGGAAGGGACAAGATCGCCAAGATCATCCTGGAAAAGGCCGACAAGATCACGCCCGAATTCGGCGTCGAGATCAAGGACGTCCAGATCAAACGGGTTAATTATGTGGAAGAAGTCCAGAAGAAGGTCTTCGAGCGCATGATCGCCGAGCGGCAGAGGATCGCCTCAAAATACCGGTCAGAAGGTGACGGCAAGAGCGCCGAGATCCGCGGACAAAAAGAGCGGGAACTAAAGCGGATCCAGTCCGAAGCCTACCGCAAAGCCCAGGAAATCATGGGCAAAGCCGACGCCGAAGCCACCCGGATCTATGCCCTGGCCTACAACCTGGATCCCGAACTCTATCAGTTCCTAAAGACGCTCGAGACATATCGGACGAGCCTGGGCAAAGATACTTGGCTGGTGCTATCGACCGATAGCGAATTTTTGAAATATTTGAAGAGCTCAGGAAAATAAGACTGCGCGGGGACATATCCCCTCTCATATCTAGATGCGATGAGAAATCTCTCCCTCCCCCTTTTCTAAAGGGGGAGGGACGATTATTGCTTCAACAACTCTACAATCTTGTGCTTATTCGGGAAAAGCGCGGGCGTGCCGCCGGTGTGAAAGAAAACGACTTTATCGCCGCGCTTGAAATAGCCTTTTTTGATAAGATCCATAAGTCCGACGAACGCTTTTGAGGTGTAAACCGGATCGAGAACGATCCCTTCCCGGGTGAAGACGAGCCGGATGACTTCTGCCACCTCTTTGTTCACGATCCCATAGCCGTCCTTGATGTATTCGTCAAAAACGATAACGTCATCGGATTCGACTTTCGGATCCAATCCGAGCGCTTTCTCCGTCTCCGCCGCAATGTCCATGATGTCCTTTGTGAAGCTCTTCTTTTCGTCGGAAACGCTGATGCCGACGATTTTCGTCTTTTCCGCCAGGAACTTAGCCCCGACGACCAGGCCGGCCTGCGTTGCACCCGATCCCGTCGAATGGACGATGTAATCCGGTTCAAAACAGGCGGCCTTGGTTTGTTCCAGCGTTTCCGCGAACGCGTTGACGTAGCTGATGGCGCCAAGCGGCAGCGTCATCGACCCCAAGACCTTCGAGCCGCCGACAGAGATGACATAAGGATTATGGCCACGGCAGCGAAGCTCTTCGGCAACATCTTCGACCACAGCTAAATAATCCTCTGTTTTGACGTTTTTGTCTCTGATCGGCTCTTTAATCCTGATTTCCGCATCAAGAATATAATCGAGGAGCATGTTGCCGTCGTATTCCTCCGGCAGGTCATATCTCTTGAACAGGACGAGGACCGGCCTTATGCCAAACCTCCTGGCGGCCGCAGCGGTCTGCATGGCCCAGTTGGATTGAAGAGCAGCCCAGGTGACGACGACGTCAGCTTTTTTGGCCAGCATGTCCGGGACGATGAATTCGAGCTTTCTCGACTTATTCCCGCCGAAGGCCAGACCTGTCAGGTCATCTCTCTTGACGTAGATCTCCGGCCCGGCCAGCTCATCCGTCAAGTTCTCGAGCTTCCTGAACGGCGTCGGCAAATGGATCAGGTTGACCCGGGAATACTTCTGAATTCCCTTCTTAAGCCGGACAGCTTCTTTCTCTCGCATTCACGCCTCCTCTTTCATCGCATCACCAGCCGACGATAAAAATCATATCGCTTGCTTTCCTAAAAGCTTGAAGAAACCACAGTCGCAAAGCGCTTAGATCATAATGCAAGTCTGGGCTAATCATCTAGGTGCCCTTGTAAGCAATTCTTTTTCCGGGGCGCCGGAAAGTCGAGCAGGGGTGGCGCGGCGAAGGGGCTCCCCGCCCGCGCGCAGCGGCCTGGCGGCGAGCACGGCCGGGGAAGAGTCGCGACAGGACCCCGCCCGAAATTGGCCTGACACCGGAAAAAGAATTGCTTACGGTGGCCTTTTGAAATGCTTAAATAGATTATTTTTTACAATCCTGAAGATACAGATCTTTTCGTCTTCGTTTTTATCTTCTTCTCAAGGTTTGATTAGCCGCAGCTCTGCGATCTTCTTGACAAACCACCCCTTGAGCCTATCGCTGTGGTAATAAAGGATCGGAATGACGATCAGGATGAAGATCGTCGAGCTGATAAGGCCGCCGAGCGTGGACAGTGCCAGCGTGGACCAGAGCTGACGTTTGACGCCCGTTTGTGCTTGGATCAAGAGCATCGGCAGCATGCCGCAGACCGTCGTGCTCGTCGTCATGAAGATCGGCCTCAGCCGCTCCCTCGCGCCCTTCACCACAGCATCGAAAACCGACAATCCCTGCCGCCTCTTCAAATTGATATGGTCCACCAAAAGGATGGCGTTATTGACGACGATCCCACCCAACAATATCACCCCGATATGCGCTGTTGCATCAAATGGATATTTGGCCACGATAAAGGCCACAAACACGCCGACGAGCGCCAGCGGGACCGAGAACATGATGATCAACGGGTGAATAATGGATTCGTAGAGAGCGGCCATGATCATGAAGATCAGGACGAGGGAGATGATGATGGCCATCCTTATCTGGCCTTTCTCCTCCGTCGTCATCCGCCAATACTCCTCCAGTGACGCGGAAAATCCCGGCGGAAGATGGAGGCTGGCGAAAACAGCCTTCCGGTACCGTTCTTCGGCCTTGGCCGGCCCCTTGAACTCCCACATGATGGTCTGCTGGAACTGCTGGTTCTCCCGGTCGATGGACCCGGCGACCGGCCGTTCTTCGAGCGTCGAGATCTCTCCCAGTCTCAGATATTCGCCGCCCTGCGTCCGGACGAGCGTATCCCGCAGATTTCTTATATCCATTGTCTCGGCGTCTGGGAATTTCACGGACAGAGGAATCTCTTTCCCCTCCATCCGCAGCTTGACCGGCCGGCCGAAGTTTCCGCTTAAAAGGGTCCTCAAATGGGCAAAAAGATAATTCGGGTCGATATCGTACTTATTGAGGACCTCTTTGTCGATTTTCAGGACATTTTCCAGCGTATCTTCCCGCCACCAGTAGCCGCCCGAGATGATCCTCACCTCTTTGATACGAGGGTTCTTTTTCAGCGTTTTTTCGAGCTCTGCGGTCATGTCCTTGAGCTTTTTGAGATTGTATCCGAAGAATTTGATATGCGAGCCATAATAATTCCCGACGCCCATGCTCGATGAGTAATACTGAGGGTCGAACCCGGAAACGCTGATATTGACGCCGGCGAACTGCGTCGCGAGCTGGATCAACTCTTCCTTAAGGACATAGGGCCTGTAGGAATTCTCGATCTCGGGCGAAAATCCGATCCAGATAGAAGCATTATCAGGGTAGATCCGGGCCTCCATCTGCTTTTCATAATTGTTTTCCAGGACCTTATCCTCGAATTTCTTGACCGCCGTATCGGTTTTTTCGATATCCGTCCCTGCCGGCATGCCGATCCGGACATAGAGACGCTCCTGGGAATACCAGAGGGGCCACCCTCCGACCGTAACCTCGGAACGGAACCATTTGTAGCTTCCGTAGAAAATCGCACAAACGATCAGGATGACTTCCAGAGGATGCCGGAGGACGGTTTTAATGAATTTTTCATACCAGCTCCTCACTTTTTCCTCTCGAAGGCCCTCGCGCTTTTCGACAAGCTTCGGAGCGAGGGCCGGGATCAACGAAAATGAAACAAGGAGCGACGCCGCCAAGGCTGAGGTAATGACGATGGCCAGGGGCAGGTAATAGATCTTCATCCTCCCCTCGAAATAGGGAAAGGTAAAGAACACCGCCATCGTCGTGAGGGTCGAAGCCAGCACGGCCACGAAGACCTCTTTGGGGCCCTGGATGGCAGCATCACGCGGAGACATGCCTTTCTCCCGAAGCCGCAAGATATTTTCAAAGACGACAATCGAGTTATCGACGAACATCCCGAAGCCCAGCGCCAGCGCGCCGAGCGTCAGCATGTTCATCGAGATCTTGAAGAAATAGATGAGATTGAAGGTGATGACCACGCTGAACGCGATCGAGGACAGGATGAGGAGCGACGGCTTGAGGCGCCGGAGAACAACAACGATCAGGACGAAGACGATGATGGTGATGATTCCCGCCAGCAGGTAAAGGTCGCGCAGGTTCTTTCGGATTTGATCGCTTTCGTCGTCCACCTTCCTGAAAACCAGGTCTTGCGGCATTTGCTTTTTGACGGCTTCGAGTCTCTTTTTGACCTCACCGGCAACCCGAAGGGTGTTCGTCCCCTTTTCTTTGTATACGATCAAGTTAATGGTCGGCTGTCCGTTGATGCGGTAAACGAAAAGGACATCCCCGTATGTGGGGACGATGTCGGCGACGTCCTTGAGCGCAATCGGGTTTGTCCCGCTATAAGCAACGACGGTCTCTCCGATTTCCTTGAGGCTGGCCACCGTGTCCGTAACCTTGAAAATGAATTCCTGGTTTCCTTTTTTGACTTTTCCGGCCGGAAAGGTCCGGATCCGATTTTGAATGGCCATATTGACCTGATAGGGCTGGATATCATAGGTCTTCAACAGTTTCTTATCGAGCGTGACCAGGATTTCGGGATCCGAACCGCCGCTCACGCTGACGCCGGACACGCCCTGGACCGAGCCGAGGCTGAATTCGATCTTTTCCTTAACCATCTCGCGGAGCTTTTGGAGAGAATAATTTCCCGATATCGTGTAATTTAAAAAAGGCCGGACAACGAGTTCTTCCGGGATATAGGGGATAACCACGGGTTGAACTCCATAGGGAAGCCTCTGCCGGGTCTTGGCGATCTCCTCCCGGAGGGCGAGGTTGGCGAATTCCATGTTGGCCTTTTCTTCGAAATCCAATGTGATCGTGGAAAGTCCGATTTGCGAAGACGAGACGATTTTCCGGACGCCTTTGACCGTGGACAGCACTTCTTCGAGCGGGGCCGTGACCTGGGTTTGGATGATCTCCGGCGGGACACCGTACCAGGAGGTCTGGACCCGCACTTGGGGATAATTTTCCTTGGGCTCAAGCTCGAGGGGCGTGTTGAGGAAGGAATAGATGCCCAGGACAAGCAGGGCTAGGTAGAACATCGCCGTCGCAACGGGACGTTCGATAAAAATCTTAATCATGACGGGATCGCCACGCTCCCCTCAGTCGCTCGTAATGGCATCTTTTTCTTTTCCTTCCTCTTCTCTACCCACTCATAGACCACCGGGATCTGAATGAGAGTCAAGAAGGTGGAAAATAGCAGCCCGCCCGCTACGACGATGCCCAGCGGCTTCAAAAGCTCTGATCCCCTTTCCAAGCCGAGGGACATCGGGATGAGCCCCGCAACCGTATCCAAAGAGGCCATGAGGATCGCCCTCAGCCGGGTCATGCATCCCTCGACGACGGATTCTCGCAAGCCCTTTCCGCTTCTCCGGAGCTGGTTTATGTAATCGATTTCGACAATGGCGTCATCGACGACAAGTCCGACCAGCACGACCATCCCGATGATGGACATTACGTTCAAGGTCTGTCCGCTTATATAAAGCGATACGAATGCGCCGGCGGCTCCCATCGGCAGAGTGAGCATCACCAGCAAGGGATGGAGCAGTGACTCGAATTGAGCGGCCATGATCATATACGTCAAGAGCGTGGCCAAAAGAAGCGCCAGGATCAGGCTCCGAAACGATTTCCTCATCTCTTCCTGCTCTCCGCTGAATACGATATGGTAGCCCTCGGGAAGCCGGATCTGTTTGATCTGTTCGTTGATCGCGGGAACGACCTGGCTGATCTTCGCCTCGTGGAGATTCCCCGTGACCAGGATCTCCCGCTGCTGATTCTCGCGCCGGATTTCCTGAGGTCCTCTCGCCGGCTCGACTGTCACCAATTCCCGCAAAGGAATAAGCGTTCCCTGGTGCGGAAGTTGTCCGTTGAGGAGCGCTTCGATCGTAGCCCGGGAGCTCTCTTCAAACCGGACAAGAACGTCGTACTTTTTCTCCATTTCATTGAACGTCGTCGCCCTTTTCCCGAGCACGGCATTCACCAAATAATCGCTGATGAGGCTCGGAGAAAGGTTCGCATATTTTCCCAGGGCGTCCTTTCTGATTTTTATCAGGAATTCCGGCTTTCCTTCTCCGATGTTCGTGTTGAGATCGACCAGGCCCTTGACATCCTTGAGCCGCCCGACAAGCTCCAATGAGATCTCCTTCAATTTGTTCAGGTCGGTTCCCTGGACCTTAAGACCGATCTGGGCGGATGAGAAAGCGAGGAATTCCGACAGGGCCGACTCTTCGCTGGCAATCGTATAGCTGACGTCGGGGAAATCGGCGAGCCGGCGTCTGAGATCCTCGAGCGTCGGTTCAAGCTGCGACGGTTTTTCGACTTCGACGAAGATCTGGGCGGAGTTGAGCGAGACGCCGGTCGCTGCGAGTTCCATTCCGCTGACAATCCCGGTCTGGGAAAAGGTGACTTTGACCGGTTTTAGCCTCTTCAAATACTGTTCAAGCGCCGAGACGATATCCGCCGTTTGTTCAAGGGAATAGTCGACGGGCGTTTTAAAGCGCAATTCGAAAGACGTGGCTTTAATCTTGGGCATGTTTTCTCGAGGCAGCCGGGCCCCGAGGAAGAAGGTCCCGCCGAAAAAGATCAGGGAAGCCAGGGCGATCCGGCCTTTATGGTCGAGGCTCCAAACGAGCCACCCTCTGTAGCGCGAGACAAAGGGGATGTAAATAGAATTGAAAACACGAAAAACGAATTTAATGATGGGCTTGAACGGAAGGGCCAGATATCGGAACACGAGGGCAAGGAGCTGAGTCACATAGCTGAAGATGAAATTGAGAACAAGATAGATCCCTTTCGCGATCTTATAGAGTAACCACTGAAATCCTTTTAGAGGAAATAGCAGAAACCGAAGTTTCGGCCGAGATGTCTTCCGTTGATCTGAAACGCCGCGCACGTCGGGACCGGACTGGACATCGACAGCGCCGAACTTTAGTTTGCGAGATTGGAGCATCGGCAGCAGCGTCAGAGAAACGATAAGCGAGGCCATGAGGGAGAAGGTCACTGTCAAGGCGGCGTCCTTGAACAACTGGCCGGCCACTCCATGGACGTAGATGATCGGCAGGAAGACGACGACCGTCGTCAGCGCCGTGGCCGCGACCGCTCCGCCGACTTCCTTGGTTCCAATATAGGCCGCCTCGGCCGCGCTTTTGCCCAGACTTCGATGGCGGAAGATGTTTTCCGAGATGACGTCGGCGCAGTCGTCGAGCATGCCCACCCCCAAGGCAAGACCTCCGAGAGACATGATGTTGAGGCTGATATTGCCGAAATAGAGGAGATTGAACGTGGCGATGATCGAGATGGGAATGACGATATTGATGATGAGCGGCGATTTCCATTCCTGAAGGAAAAGGAACACGACGAGAAACACCAGGATCGCGCCCTGGACGATTTCGTTGGTGACGGCCTTGATGACCGATTCGATATATCCGGCTTGTTCGGAGACGATGAAGATGTTGGTCTTGGGATTTTCCTTCCTGATCTGGTCGATGACGTTTTTGGCGAGCCGCGTGACCTTGACCGTATTGGCCCCCGCTTCTTTGCGGACGAGGAGGCCGATGCTTTCCATCCGGTCGAGCCGCGTCATCCCCTGCCGTTCTTTGATCGTGTCTTTGACCTGGGCGATGTCTTTAAGGCGGATGATGCCTTTCTCTTTCGTCGTTTTCAGATTGATCTCGCCGATCTCCTTGACCGTTTCATATTCACCCACGACCCGGATGGCGTATTTGAACATCCCTTTGCGGATCGTCCCGCCCTGGAGGTTTTGGTTGAAGGCATTGATCCGGGCCGCGACCTCGTTGACGGTCATGCCGTAAAGGGCCAGAAGCTGCGGATTGATTTCGACCTGGATTTCGCGCTCGATGCCGCCTGTGATCTCGGCCTGGCCGATCCCCTCGATCTGCTCGAGCCGCGGCTTGACGAGCTCCTCGGCAAAGCTCTTGAGCTCCAATAAATTGCTTTCGCCCGAGATAGCCAGAACGAGGATCGGCTTACTTTGGGGATCCATAGGAATAATGGTGGAGTTGCCGGCGTCTTGGAGCGCGGATGATCCGCTCCTCGCGTTGTCAAGCGCTTCCCGGGTATGAAGCATGGTGAAATCCATGTCCGTTCCCCAGGCGAACTCGAGGGTCAGGAAGGACACGCCTTCCTTGGAAATGGATTCCACGCGGCGCAGGCCGGGAATGCGGCTGACGCCCGCCTCAAGGGGCATCGTCACGAGAGTTTCAATTTCCTCGGGGGCGACTCCGGGATACTGGGTCATCACGGAAAGGCGGGGGTAGCTGATATTCGGCAGGAGATCGACGCTCAACTGACGAAGGGAAACAAACCCGAGCAAGACGATGGCAAAGTAAAACATGATCGTCGTCACCGGCCGGTCGATGGAGAAGCGTGCAATTTTCATGGATCTTTACCTTTTAGGGGGACACAATACTCTGTCCCTCTTATTTATCCACAAGCGGAATATCAATCGATATGATAATTATCGCCACAACTTTAAAAACCGCTTTCCATTCCTTCATAGCCCCCTCCCCTAATCTCCAACGATCTTATATTGATAATATTTCACGCCATGCTGGTGATCGAGAAGAATGAGATTACCTGGTTTATTCCCCCATTTGCCCTTTTTTTCATTGTGAACGACGCGGACGCCGTCGATGCTCTCGATCTTCTGGGAATAAGCGAGCGCGGAGATCATCATGAAAACCGTTGTCAATAAGCCGAGTATTATTATTTTCATTTTTCAATAATCTTATACTGATAGAATGTCACGCCGCGTTCTTGATCCAAGAGAAACAGGTTGTCGCCGATGATACGGATAGAATTGACGAAGTGCGTCAAAGGGATTTCGCCGAGAAGAACGCCGTCGGAATCGAAAATTTCCAGCTTATAAGCATCAGTCGTCCGGAGATCGGTATTTCCCTCAGTTTTCCTGGAGACGTTGGATATACCTCCGACGCCGCCAACTATCATCGACGACGTCTGGACTTTCTCTTCCTTGCGAAGCTGCCTGCTTAACGTAACGACCCACATCCTGCTCTTGTCGTCAACGGCGATGCCAGCCGAGCAGATGTTCATTTCGGGCGACGAGATATTCATACCGCCGGAACTCACTCTTTCCATTTTCCCTCTTTTCAGAACGCCTGAAGCATAATTAAGAGGCCGGTCCGCTTTCCATAAGAGCTTTCCGTCGGGCGCATATTTTTCAACTTGGTTTTGATAGGCATAGGAAAGACAGAAGTTGTCGTTCTTGTCGACGACATAATCAAAAGCGTTGGCCAAGCTGCTTGTGATACCGTCGCCGAAATCAACGGCAGCGGCGAACGATCGAAGAATTTTGCCTTCCTGATCGAGAACCTTGATTAATTTGGGAGGCTTGGCCTTATCGTCAAAACTGTTGTACAAGAGCGTGCCTTTGACAGCCAATAGGCCGGACTTCAGGCAGCGGAGCTTATGCAGAAAACGGTCCATCAGCTTGATCGTCCTATCCCCCGCTCCTTCCGCTTTCATCGTCTGGATGCGGTTTTGGTAAGTATCCAGGACATAAAAGAAACCATTCGCATCAATATCAATGGAATCTGGATTGTAAAACTCGCCGGGTCCTTGGCCCTTGCGGCCGAATGTGGCCAGATATTTTCCCTCCGGGTCGAATTTCTGGATCCGGTTATTGGCGGAATCCAGGACATAGATATTTCCTGAAGAATCCATGGCGATGTCGGAAGGATAGTTGAACGCCAGGTTTTCATCTGTCGTGTCGACATCGCCGATCTTTCTGATCAATTGAATGGAAACGCCGGGCTTGTTGCCCAGCTTGCCCCCTTTTTCATTGTGTACGACGCGAACGCCGTTTATGGTCTCGATCCTCTGGGAATAGGCAAGTACCGAGGCAAAAAGAAAAATGACTCCCCAAAATCCGATCGTGAATGCTTTTCTCATTTCACTCCCTCCGCCGAATTTTTTACAGATTATTTTAAATATGACTTTCATGTTATTACCCTTACCTTACAATCTTATATTTGATTAAAATGAAATTCTCTTTTGGATCCTTTTCCAGAACAAAGATCGTGTCACCGACGGCAGCGAGAAGCGTCCGGCCGGCATTTTTCGCCAAGGGCTTTTCGGGGTTTTCGATGACCTGCTGGCTGGAAGCAAGGAGACTAAAGACGAGAACTATCGGGATTGCCAAGAAGGCCGTTTTTATGTTCCTTTTAAAACTCATAATCCCTGAATTTCAGCCCCTTTGACCTCAGGGTCGTGCCCATCACCCGCTCGAGCCTGGCCACGGCGAGTTTATAGCCGATCAGTGCCTGGATCTCGCTCGTTTTGGCGGTTGTCAGGTCTCTTTGATAGTTCAGCAGCCATTCGACGCTCCCCAGCCCGAGCTGGTATTTCTGCATTTCGGCTTCCAGGAGCTTCTCCTGAAGCTCTCGGGAAGCTTTCGACGACGCGATTTTCCTCTCGGCATTTTGAAGCTCTTTGATCGCTCCAGCGACCTCATAGGCGATGGATTGCTTTTGTTTTTCCAGACGAAGCAGGGCTTGTTCCCGCTCTATTTTGGCTTTGGCCAGGCTGTTCCTCGCAAAGATATTGGCCAGAGGAATGCTCAAGGATAAATTAGCGGACCAATTCTTGTAGGTTCTTTTGAGAGCCTCTTTCAAGGCCTCTATCCGGCTGCCCTTGATCTGGCCGATGACGGTCCCGGTGAATGGGTTTCCCGTGTCATAGATATTTTTAATCCCCGACTGCCCGGGACTCCACGTCGAAAAAGTCAGATCGAGCTGGGGCAGAAGTTCGTTTCTGTATAAGCTGATGTTGTTGGCGTTGGTTTCAAGCTCTATCTCAGTCTGAGCGATCTCCGGTCTTTGTTCGAGAGCAATGCGAAGTGCTTCTTCATACGAAATATCCATTTTTTCGATGACCGGCTTGTCTTTAAGGATGAGCGATTGAGCGGAAACTGGCGAGTCATCCGGGAGATTCAGAATTTTTCTTAGGCTGGCTTCAGTCTGTTCCACGGTCAATCGGGCCGAAACGAGAAAGTCTTCATAGCGTGCGACTTCGGCCTCGGAAGTCAAGATATCAAGGGCGGATTTCGTCCCGATCCGGACGGCCTCCTGATTTTTCTTCAGGATCGCCCGGCTCTGCTCCAGTGAGTTCTCTTGGACTTTCAGGTTTTCAATCGCGGAGTACAAATTCCAGTAAGCGGCTTCCACGTCGTAAATCGTCTGGATCAACCTGGATTTGAGCGAGGAAAGCGAAATGTCCCTCTGGTTTATGGCCTGGAGCGTCTCGATCCGGTTCACTTTCGGCCCGAAACCTTTGAGAAGAGGCTGGGTGACATTGAGCTTAAACGAGCTGCTATAAGACGGGTTGATGATCGTGAAAGCCCGGGATGTGTCGGTACTGGAGTTCGAAAAGGAGAGCGAAATTGTCCCTCCGGTCACAACTCTCTCGTTCAGGCTGAGGGTGTAGCTATCATATTTGTTCATGACGCTCGTGCCTTCGACACCCCAGGTGCCGGGCTGGTTCTGGTCCTGCTTGTAATATGTGAGACTGAAATCGGGAATATATTTTTCTTTGGATCTCGAAATCGAGGCTTCATCAATCGCCGGGTTAAAAGCTTCGATGGACAGGTCGAGATTATTGGCCAGAGCATTGGTGATGCACTCTTTGAGGGTAACTTCTTTCGCCGGCTTATCAGCCTTCTGTCCCTGGGAACGCACGAACGACGGGATTATGAACAGAAGCAGAATGCCTGGAATCAAAGCTTGATTTCTTTTAAACATCGTTTCCCCCTTTAGCGTGACTCGCGGGAGAGTCATTTGCTGATTGTCACGCGGGTGTCATGGGCGAGAGTGAAATGGCCTTCGGTGATGACCAATTCCCCTTCTTTCACCATCTCTTCCGGTCTCTCGCTGGGCAGAATTTCGGCGAAATCTTCGTTTTCGAGACCGATCTGGACATATCGCCATTTCGCCAGGTCGCCCTCGACCACGAAGACAAGCTTTCGTCCTCCCCGGACGAGGATCGATTCTTGGGGCACAAGGAGCTTGTCCTTGTGGATTTCAGCAGCGATCTCGACTTCGGCATGCATCCCGGGCTTGATCTCTTCCGTGGGATTGTCGACGCTGATGTGAACCGCGCATGTTTTGTCCTCGGCATTGACGATCGGGCTGATGGCCTCGACAAGGCCCTTAAAAACCTTGCCCGGATAGGCGCTGAAGCGGAGGTCGACCTCGCGGCCGACCGACATTTTGCCGATCTCACTTTCGAGGACTTTGGCCTTGACCCGGATCTGGCTGATATTGACCAGCGTGAACAGCTCGCGGCCGGCGTCTATATGTTCGCGCGGCGAGATTTTGATGTCGGTGATGATGCCGGCGAACGGGGCGCGGATCCGCGTCTTATCGAGTTCCATCTGGGCGATCTTGACCTCGATCTCCTGCCCGGTCACCCCTTTGGATGAGGCCATGATCTCATCTTTCTTGCGGCCGGCTTCGATCAAGGCGATCTCATAGTCTTTCTCGGCCTTTTCAAAATCGGCCTGGGAGACGAGGCCCTTTTGAAACGCGGAAGAGGCCTTATTGAATTCAGCCTCGGCTTTGTTTAGCTTTTCGAGGATTGCGGCAGGGACTTCTTTGTCGGCAACCGCGAATTGTCTTTCGAGGTAGAGATCGGAGAGATATTTCAGGCGGAGGGCCTGCTGTTTTTCAAGACGAAGCCTGTATTCCCGGCCTTCAAGTTCAAGAAGTATTTCTCCCGCTTTGACGTGTTTACCCTCGGAGACGTTCAGGCTTTTGACGACGCCGCTCACCTCGGCTTTGAGGGCGATCTTCCTATCCGTAAAAGCCTCTCCGGGCGATTTGAGCTTGATGATGAGCTCTCCGCGGCGGGCGGGGACGGCCTTGACGGGAAGCGGCGCTGCCTCGATTTTTTCTTGAGGATTCTGGGCGGTCCCTGAGC
>JALHTW010000115.1 GCA_022866045.1 Candidatus Aminicenantota bacterium
GGGAGCCCCCGTAGCGGAGGGGGGTCCCGTCGGCTTCTCCGACGGGGGGAACCGACGGGACTGGTTCCCTGGGGTCCGGGGGCCAAGGGCGGCCTCCAGCGCCGAGGGAAATCACACGAACGGAAATGCTTACCGGATACGCTTGCGTCTTGAAATTCATTTTGGTATAATCCGCTCGTCTGAAAACAAATTTTGAAAGGGAGGTCATTCATGAGCAAGTTCCTGGCCATCTTCGGCGGATTGATCGCTATGGTCGGAGGTGTTCTTCTTGTGGTTTTCAGGTGGTGGGGCCACTTCAAAGCCTTAGTCCTCGGCGCCATACCTCCTGTCCTCTTCTTCGGCGGCCTGATCGCCTTGATCGCCGGCATCAGCAGCATCAAAGACGCCGCGAGAACGAAGAAGCTCGAGGAAGAAACCAAGGAAGAAAAAGTCTGAGCTCTTCCTCTTTTCGTTGAGTGTCCCATATCGGCCTTTTTCTTCTCTCTTTCTTTATCTCTTTAAACTCGTCCGTCCCGGAAAACATCGAGAAGGCGTTCCTCCAAAATAATCCCCGCCTCCTCTATTCTCTTTTCTCCTCCGCACAGCCGGTCAACATCTCGCTGCCGTCACCCATTTCCTTTTCGGACCAGATCTCTTCCGAACAAGCGTATTTTTTGTTCCAGAAGATCTTTCGGACCTATACGACCTTCGAATTTTTCCCGGAACCAGGCGCCCTCCGCTCGCCCGAACAGGGCCGCTATATCCTCAAGGCCCGCTGGTCGTTTTGGAACAAGAATAAAAACCAGTACGTCTTTCAGATCTTTTTTTATGTCCGAAGCTTCCCGGGGGCAGCCAAGCTCGGAGAGCTCTGGAAGATCACGGAGATCAAGGCGGAGGGGCTTTGGGAATGAACATCGTCGGCGGGAAAAAGAAAGGGTTAACCATCGCCCTGGCCGGCACGGCCGCCCTGGCCTTCATTTTTCTGGCTCTGTCCTTCATTCTTCCCCGGCTCCTGACCGCCGATTATTATTCGAAGAGCCTCGGCCGGCTCCAGAACCAGGCAAAGTCCATCAAAAAAGAATTCGCCAATGTCCTCAAGGACCAGGACCAAAAACTGCGCCGGGCGGCCGGGCGGCCCTGGCCGGACTCGACGGAGCTGCGGTTCAAGCTTTTCAAAGACCTCGGGCTCGACTCTGACATCGAAGGCATCGCCGCCTATACGGAAGACGGACAGCTGACGCTCTGGCTGGGCAACGTCTTGAACCTCGAAGAAGCGGCGCCCAACGGGATCTCGGATTCGGTGCTCCAGGAGTTCGGACAGACCCTCCTCCTGAAATATAAAGCGTCGCACTATCTCGTCTCCCTGCACTGGGTTAACGCCCAGACGCTTCTCGTCCTCTACCGCCTCCTGGCCTTCATCCCCGAGTTCAAATCGCCGTACCTCGAGGAATACCATTTCATCAGGCCCGGCTTGAGAAAGCACTGCTCCATCGACTATTGGGATTTCCGCGAGGACGTATCCGGATTCGACAAGATGTATTCCCGACACAAAGATGAATACATCGGACAGCCCCGGCTTCAGGGAGCAGTTCAGTCTCTTTCCTTCCCCTTGAGAAACGAACGGAGCAAGGCTTTCGCCATGGTCACGCTCCGGTCCCCGACCCTGGCGGCCTCGCTGTCGTCCAAAAATGAATTTCTGCTCTTGTTCTTCTACGGCTTTAGCGCCGCCGCGCTTATCATTCTTCTCTGCGTCGTGATCCGGCAGCCCTCTTTTTTGCAGGAACGAAAAGTCTGGCCGGGACTGGTCTTTCTCGCCGTCCTCGCCGGATTCCGTTTCTTATTCTTTCCCTTCAGCCGGTTCGAAAAGATCCAATCCCTGCCGATTTTTTCGCCGACGCTGGCCAGTTTTTTTACTATCGGGAACCTGACCAAGTCGCCGGGAGATATCTTTCTCACCTCGCTCTGCCTATTCGTCCTTTTCGCCGGCTTGTCCTTTTACGCACGAAAGGCCGGATGGCCCCGGGTCCGGTGGGTCTCCATCGTTTATCAGGTTCTCATCCTGGGTTTTTCCGCGGCGGCCTTCCTGGAAATCCAGAGCCTGTGCGCGCGCCTCGCTCTCCATTCCAGCCTGAACCTCCTCAAATTTAGTTTCTCGGGGACCTTCCTTATTCTCCATCTCAGTCTGGCCCTGACTGTCGCCGGCTGCCTCTTTTTTATTTATACGCTCCTCCGCGGCCCGTCCGGAATGAATTCCCGGCGGTGGAGAGTGCCCCTTCTTTTTCTCGCCACCGAAGCAGCTCTTTTCTTCGCCATCAGGAAAATCGATCCATCTCTTTTTCTTCTCCAATTCGCGGCTTTGGGATCCCTTGTGGTTTTGTCGCTGGTCCAAAAGTCGACCATCAAAAGGAGTTTCCTGTGGGCCGCTATTCTTTTCCAAGTGTTCTTTCTCTTTGGAACTCTCCATCATGCCGAATCCGGGAAAAACCGGACGCTCGTCGAGCATTTCCTGAAGAATACGGTCCTCTCCCAAGAAGACTGGGCACGCTTCGTCCTGGACCAGTCGCTCCAGGAATTGGACCGCCAACGGAGCGACCTCCTCGCTTATCTTAAAAACCCGCAGGAATCCCCTGATCCGTCCCATTCCCTCTGGAAAAAAACGCTGGCGGCGAAGTTTAACTGGTACTCCGTCCTAGAGATCCTGAGTCCGGAAGGAACGACCCTCTCCCGCTTTTCATTGAACGTCCCGAAGATCTTTCGCCCGTGGACCGGTCCGTCTCCCCGCTCGGAATGGACAATCACCCGCCTGACAAGCCCGTTCATGGGAAAGGAGAAGGATTTCCTTGTCGGCTATAAAGACTGGCAGGATGACGAAACCACGCTCGGCCGGACGGTCTTCTATCTCTCTCTCGATTACGACATGCTCCCGTTCCTTTATTCCGCCAATCCCTATTTCGAGCTTCTGCGCGTCAATTCCCTGCCTTCCTTGAACCAGTTCAATTTCCGGATCGCCGTGTTCGACCTCGACGGAAAGATCCTCTTCAATCCGCATAAAATCTCTACAGGATTGTCCCCCGCGTTGCGGGCGGCTCTTCCTCCCGGCGGACAAAGCCTTTGGACGACGCTCCGGGACAAAGGTATTACGTATCAACTCGACATCTTCCGCTCGGGCAACCGCATCTATGCCCTTTTCTCACACCGAAAGACCTTTGTCCAGAGCTCCATCGATTTCTTCAGGCTTCTGTTCCTTTACAGCGCGATCTTCGTTCTTCCCGCGCTTATCCTGTATCTCTTCTATGCCCGGAAAAACGTTCTGCATCCTCTCTGGTCGTTCGCGAACCGGGTCTACATCTCCTTCATCGCCGTCGCCCTCGTCCCGCTTTTTCTCTTCACGTTCTTCTCCCGGAGCTTCTTCAACCGCGTCTTCACCCAACAGTTCATCGAAAAGGCCGAGATCCATGCCAATATGGCCCGGAGCGTGATGGATGATTACATCTATTTTCAGCAGCAGGACAAGGCCGAAGTCCAGACGCTCCCCGAAGATCTCATGCTCTGGATCAGCGCCGCGATCGCAAACGACGTCAACCTCTATGAGGAAGGCCGGCTGGTCTCCTCGAGCCGCAAGGAATTTTTCGATCAGGGGCTCTTTCCGGAGCTGATCGATGGCGAGATCTACTATAAGATCCAGTTCGAGAACAATCCCTTCTACACGCAGAAACGGAACATCGGCAACTTCTCCTTCCAAACCCTGACCGTACCCTATGCCTCGCCGATCGGACCTCGCCTTATGATCTCCCTGCCGTTCCCCTTCGAGCAGGAGGAGATCTCAAACGCCACCCGGGAGTTCGCCGAGTTCTTCCTCTTCATTTCGGTCTTTTTCGTCGCGACAGTCCTTGTTCTCGCCCGCGGGATCGGGGCCATGATCGTCACGCCCATCCATAAGCTGCTGTCCGGGACGAAAGAGGCAAGCCTGGGCAACCTGGATTTCGCCATCGAGTATAAGCCCCGGGACGAGATGAGGACGCTGATCGACGGGTTCAACGCCATGATCAAGAGTCTCAAAGACCATCAGAAGGAATTGGCGGACCTTGGCAAAAAGGCGGCTTGGGCCGAGATGGCCCGCAAGGTCGCCCACGAGATCAAAAATCCCCTGACGCCCATCCAGCTCTCGGCCGAGCACCTGCTCCGCGTCTATGAAGATAGACGGGTCGACTTCGACCAAGCGCTTAAAGAATCCACCTCTTATATCATCAGCGAGGTCGAAAACCTTCGCCGGATCGCCCAGGAATTCCTGGAGATCTCCAAAGAGTCCGTTCTCCATAAAGAACCCTTCGGTTTCGACGACCTCGTTCGGGAAACGGTCGAGCCCTATAAAAAGCTCCTGGCCGAGCGCATTCAATTCAAAGAAAATCTCGAAGGCGGTGATTTCCGGTTCGAGGGCGACCGGGCCAAGCTGAGGATCGCCTTGAGAAACCTTCTGACGAACGCCATCGAGTCCATCCAGGGCAAAGGGGAGATCCGCGTCCGGCTGGCGAGCCAGCCGGGACGGCTGACGGTCCAGATCGAAGACACGGGCGTGGGCATTGAAAAGGACATCCTGAACAGGATCTTCGAGCCCTACTTCTCGACCAAAGACATCGGGACCGGCCTCGGCCTTCCCATCGCCAAAAAGATCGTCGAAGACCATCAAGGGACGATCGAGATCTCAAGCGAGCCCAAAAAGGGGACCAAGATCACGATCCGGTTTCGTTTCGTCCAAACCTAGAATATTTTCCCGAAGTATGGAAAAATAGGCCCATGAACAAGACGCTGGTCACGTATTTCAGCCGCACCGGAAACACAAGAAAGGTCGCCGAAGCGATCTTTGAAACGCTCGCCGGCGACAAGAGCCTCAAGCCGATGAACGAGGTCCAAAGTCTCGGCGAATACGGCCTGGTGTTCATCGGGTTTCCCGTCCATTCCCACAGCGTGCCTTACGAGGTCGAGAAATTCCTGAAGAATATCCCGGCCGCAAAGAAGATTGCCTTGTTCAGCACGCACGGATCCTTGCGCGGGCATAGCCTGTCGCGGGAGGCCATTGAATATGCGGTCATCCTGACGTCCAAAACCAAGGTTCTGGGGACCTTCTCCTGCCGAGGGCGGCTCTCGATGCAGGCCCTGGACGTTTTGAGCCAATCGCCCGAGCACCAGGAATGGACCGAAATGGCGGTCTCGGCAAACTCCCATCCGAATGAGACCGACCTGGCCGAAGCGAAAGCCTTCGCCCGGGAGATCAAAACGCGCAGCGTCCACGGAGCGTATTAGGCATTCCGCGGCCCCAATTCCAACGACGAACGAAAAGAAATGCATAAACGGATGCTTGAGGGGTACGATACATCCCTGAAAGCGGAGAAGAAATAAATCTTGAGCAGAATTCAAAAAATGAAGATTATTAAAGAAGAAAGGAGGCCGACATGAAATACGCGAATAAGAAAAATTTATTATTTCTGGCGCGCGGATTGATCCTTGTTGCCGGGATATTCCTTCTTATTGGCGTCACGAATCCATCCTCACAAAAAACCGCCGATGATCTGGTCTTCGAAAACTGCACGAGCGTCTTCGTCGGACGGCTCGCCTCGGCCGACGGCTCGACCATGACCTCGCATTCCTGCGACAGCGGGACCGACCGGACCTGGATCACGATCGTGCCCCACATGAAACACGCTCCCGGCGCCATGGAAAAGGTCTATGCCGAGTCCAAGCGGACCAAGGGACCCAACGACACGGACCGGATCGAGACCGGGGAGATCCCCTTCCCGGCTGAGACCTACGCCTTCATAAACGCCGCCTATCCGATTATGAACGAATACCAGCTCGCCATCGGCGAGACGACGATTGGCGGCCACGGCGAGCTCAAGACCGACAACGGCATCA
>JALHTW010000116.1 GCA_022866045.1 Candidatus Aminicenantota bacterium
ATAGGTTAAGGCAGGGGGATTACCGTATTGTCTATGCGGTTGACGATTCTCAGCGTATTGTTGAGGTCTATAAGATAGGGAATAGGCGAGAGATCTATGGAGACTGAGAATATATCGTCATTCGAATAAAAGCACTCAACGCCTTGAGTAGAACCAAATTTCCTGGGAGAAAATGAGGCCCAAGAGGGGAGTTCAAGGCGGTCTGATAATGGAGGGCAAGGTTTACGGCCATCGCCAATGTGGACGGATCGTCGGGGGCAATCGGCGCGGGGGTCAATGCCGCGGTCGACATTTTGGTCCCGATCATCGCCGGGGCTCCGGCCGATAAAGCGTTACGGGGAAAATGGCTGGATCGACTTTGGCAGGCGGTGGAGAGCGATGATTATTCCTATATCGATCAACTTCCAGATCGATGGGGGGAACTGGGCGCTTCTCCAGAAACGGCGTCGATCTGGGTCGACTCGTTCCTTGACATCCGATCACGCTGCGATTTATCATCCCTAACGATGGGATGAGGCAAAATTGGCGCATGAACGGCTCATCTTGCCGGCGCAGCAGAAAAGGAAATTCTTATCAATCAGACGACCCGAGGATGGCGCGCAGACTCGCTGTAAGATGACAGGTGATCTTTCTATGGAGCTCGGCTATATGTTAAATGCGATGCCGTCTGACAGAAGCCCTTTATAAAGGATGAGAGGTTCAGCATGCATGAGTCCTTCGCCATGGGTCGTCGGAATAATAAAGCCTATTTAGCCAGGCACCGCTTCGCCGCTATCAATGTCTGCCTCGTACTCCTCCTGATGGGCTGCGAGCGGCGTAATCCCGTATCGAGCCCTGACCAATGTGTGTGGGTGTTTGAATCCTATGAACCATCGCAGTGGGAAAAGGAGTGGCTTCGGGGAGAAGAGTCGGGTGAGCGTCGAGATCGCGAGTGTGAGGTACTGGCGCAACCAGACGAGGTGAAACGTTCCGTACAGCTAATCACCGCCATCACTGGTCTTGTCCTGCATGGCAAGCCTTTGCCGCCTGAATTGATTAGCCTCTTCTCCCGCATGACATACGCGCGTCGCTGCGGCCCGAACCTTAAGGATACCGGTCAGCGGCGTGTGCAGCTGATCGAGCCGCTCATCGGCATACTGCGTGATCCGCTCACCATATGTCCACGGCCACGGAGGGTGAGAGACGAGATCTACAAATCGTTTGATTTGGGGGAGAATCCTTTTCAATCCAAGCGTCATTTCCTCATAGGCCCGGCGGCTCCATGGACCGATACACCGGATGACCCGAACTCTTGGCGCGTCGGCGGCTTCAATCCGTGGACCAGCGATGCGACGAACCGCGGAGAGTCTCGCGCAGGGCAGAATGTCCTCATGGATATGGGCGCCTCCTTATATGACGGGTGGGAAGGCGATGCCGGCGCCGTCGGTGCGCGCTGGTTCGTCGATCGTTTCAAACGGCATCACCTATCATTCGATTGGATCGTCTCGTTTGAAATTGAAAAGCACGACCCCGACGATATCTATAAGAGTGTCCCGGACGACATCTTACCCCACTACATCTACTTCAACCAAGGCGTGGTGAAGTCTCCCAACGGCAAATGGAACCCCTGGCGCATTCTGCAAGGCATGGGCATGACGCCCAACGATTACATCGTGATAAAACTGGACATCGACGTGCCTGAGATCGAAAATACGCTCATCGACCAACTGGTGAAGGAACCGAGGATCCGTCTGCTCGTCGATGAGATGTTCTTCGAGCAACACGTCAATGTCAAGGCAATGGGGAAGTGGTGGGGGACCGATAACTCCCTTACCATGCTGGATACATACCGTCTCTTCGGATATTTACGTTCCAAAGGGGTGCGCATGCATAGCTGGCCATAGATAGGTGCCAGGCACTTCCAATTTCCCTGTTGATGGAGAATTGGTAATCTATCGAACTTGCAAGGGTTTTTGAGCTTATGAAGTCGATCCCTTGACCTGCTCCCAATGCGGTGGCGAGATGAAGGTCATCGCTTTCCTCACCGCTTTCTCCGTGGTCGATAGCATCATCAGCCACCTCAAACTGAGCTTTGTCGCAGCGAAGCCGCCCCCGCCTCGGATCGCCCATCGGGAATTATTGATGGCCGCCGAGGCCGGCAGTGAATATTTCTCGTGATCTTCTCTTTCCCCGCGACGAGAGGAAGGATATTCCATTCATCGGCGTGTCCGTTAACCATAAGGATGATGGCCGGAATCCCGGTCGGCGTAGTAGGTTGTCATCAACGCCGTCCAGTCATTTTCCGTTTTGATATTGACGCAGGCCATACGGACCTTGGCCGGATGGGGATGCATACGTGAGTAATGGATGCCGAAATTGCGCATGATTTTCAGCCCCCGCCTTGGGCCGTATATTTCACAGGCGAGTTGGAAGTGCCGGGCGATGAGCTCGCGCTGCTCGTCTATGTCCGGTTGACAAGGCTCCCTACCGGCGGCGATATCCCGAACCTGCCGGAATATCCAGGGATTGCCGATGGCCCCTCGGGCGGCGATGACGCCGTCGACACCCGTCTGCCGGATCATCCTCAGGGCATCGGCGGCGGTGTGAACATCTCCCGAGCCGAGGATCGTCCTATCGGGGAAATCGCTCTTTACCCGGGACAAAAATTCCCAGTCGGCCCGGCCGCCGTGTTTCTGGTCGACACTTCGAGCATGGACGCAGATGCCCGCGACTCCGGCATCGAAGGCCCCTCGGGCGATCTTCCAGAAATCCTCGTACGTTTCATCCGACTCATGGAGGGCCCGGCGGAGCTTGAGCGTGACGGGCCGGTCGGGGATGCGTCTTAGGACGGCGCGGACGATTTCAAGCGCGCGGTCTGGCTGGCCCATCATGAACCCGCCGCGCTTCTTACTCACCACCTTGCTGACCGGGCAAGCGAAATTCAGGTCGATGACGTCAAACCCCATCTCACGCAGCGCGGCCGCCGCTTGGGCCATGACGGCCGGATCATTGCCCATGATTTGCCCGGCCACGGGGTGGTCGGCATCGTCGAGTTTAATGAGTTTGCGGCGGAGTTTGTTCTCCAGCAGCATTTGGTGGTCGAGCATGGCCTCGGTCGTGCAGTAAGGCGCGGAAAAAGAGCGGCAGATAAGGCGGTAGGACAGGTCGCTGTAGCCGGCCAACGCCCCTAGCACGACCGGAAAATCTATCTCGATCTTTCCGATTTTCAGCGGCTTAAACGTAGGGCTCATTGTATAAGAATCTACTTTTTTGTCCCGGACAACATACTTTCCTATTAAGCTCGGAATCGATACCTCCCATCGCGTAAAGAGGCTACTCCCGACGGCGGATCGATGTCAATAGCCCGAAAACAGCCTTAAAAGAAGCCGCCCGGCGCGGCCGAGATCGGATTTCCGGCGCCTTTGAGTGTCCCGGCAGCTTCCTGGCCCGCCTTCCGCTATTTAGAGCTCACCTTGACATCCGATCACGCTACGATTTATCATCCCTAACGAGAGGAGGAGTCAAAATTGACGCATAAACGTTCATCTAGCCGGCCCAGCAGAAAAGGAAATTATTATCCTTCCTGCGATTCGATCGGAGGCAATTCGGGGTCGCCCGTGATCAACAAAAAAGGCGAATTCTCGGGCGTGCTGTTCGACGGCAATATCCAGTCACTCCCGGCTCGCTTTATCTATAACGACGACCAAAACCGCTCGGTCATGGTCCACAGCCAGGGGATCATCGAAGCCTTGACCAAGGTCTATAACGCCAAGCCGCTCATCGACGAGCTCCTGGGCCGAAAGTGAACTCGGCCATGACACGCCATCTCCGGTCTCCCCTTTGGGGAGGCGTCCTCCTCGTTGCCTCCCTGGCCGTCTTCTCGCCCCGTCTCCTTGCCCAAAGCTCGCAACGAGGTCGGGTTTATGCGGGGTTGTCGTTCTCGTATTCCGGACTCCTGGGCGCCGATTTCGACGGCAGGACGACGAACATCATGAATAATCGCACGACGGGAAATTATGACCTTGCCGCGTCCGTTCCCAAAGTCAACCCCGGCCCCGGCGGGATCGCGACCTTGGGGGTGGGCGGAGATTTGCTCAGCATCGAGATCGGCGTTCATTATTCCGCGAACACCGGGACCATACTCGACCTCATCGCCGGAAACGGCACCAGCGTTTCGACGAAATCGAATTGCGAGACCGCCCTGATAAGCCTGCGCTACCGATTCGGACCAACGTGGACGGTCCGACCGTATATCCTCGGCGGGTTCAGCGTTTCGTTCCTGAACGTCAAACAGGCGATGTACGAATTTGTTTCTGCCGGACTTAAGCCGGGCTCGAACACCGAATATATTTACGAATGGAAGCTCGTCGGCGATATCGGATACGTCGGCCTCGGACTCCATATCGGTGCGGGGTTTGACCTCGTTCTGGGGAAAAACTTGGCCCTCACCGGCGGGGTCCTTATCCGCTCCTCGTTCTATTCCCAGCAAGTCCTGAAACCCTATGATACGAGTTTCATGACGGAAGCATACAATACGAATATTTCGTCCCTGAAGGGGTATAGCCTGGCCGCGGTCGTCGGCCTCCAATTCTGGTTCGGCCATCAATAAAGGATGCCGCTGGAGAAGGACGGGCCGCTCGTCTTACGAACGGACTACGAACGGGACTACGAACGGGGGGAACGAAAGGGGACGGGCCAAGATAAATCGGGTACGAACGGGGACTACGAACGGGGACGGGCCAAGATAACTAGCAGAAAATAATCATAATAAATCATTATTTTGCCCTAAAATGCTTCTTAAGCGATATTTTTTCGCGTCAAAAACGTCTATCTAGTGTCATGCCAAGAGCCAAACGATAGAAGTGATAGCCGGAGACATATCATTCTAGGCCTTTACCCCTATTCCTTCGAGAGATATAATTTTCGATCGAGCTTGCGCTCAAGGAGATGTTCGCATGAAAAAATGGCAAGGGCTGTTATTGATACTTTTTATGTTCAGCGGCCTGGCCGCGCAGGACGTGCGGCCGGTCAAGGACGACGTCGGATTCTGCTGGAATCCGGCGAGCATGAAGACGCTCGTCCGTTTCCTGGCAGCGCAGGAGAAGAAGAGCTTCCCGGCCCAAGGGCTCGTCGCCGCCGTCTCGCCGCACGACGATTACCTCTACGCGGGGCGACTCTATTACCCGCTCTTTAAGATCCTTCGGACAAAGGAAGTTGTCATTTTCGGCGTCACGCACGGCGCCGTGCGCAAGGAGATCGAGGATCCCCAGTCGGTCCTGATCTTGGACGAATACAAGTCCTGGCCCGGCCTCCTCAAGCCGATCGCCCCGTCGCCGCTCCGTGAATACATCAAGGCGCGGCTCGACCGGAGCGCGTTCCTTGTCAGCAACCGTGCCCATGAGCTCGAACACTCGATCGAGGCGCTTCTTCCGTTCCTCCAGTATTTCAATCCCCAGGTCAAGATCACGCCGATCATGGTCGCGCCGATGCCGTTCGAAAAGATGGAGGAGATCTCTGGCCAACTGGCCGAGGTTATCGCCGGTTATATGAAGGAAAAAGGCCTGAAAGCCGGAAAAGATATCTTCTTCCTGATCTCTTCGGACGGGAATCACTACGGGAAAGATTTCAACAACTCGCCGTTCGGGGAAGGGGAGAAGGCCTGGGAGACGGCTCTGGCCCTCGACCGGCGGCTGATCAGCTCGTATCTCACGGGCAGTATGGATGCTTCAAAGATCCAAGGTTTAACCAAAGAACTTTGGGGTCCGACCTACGCGGACTACCGCAATACGTATTGGTGCGGGAAGTATTCGGTGCCGTTCGGTCTTCTGGCCGCGGAAAAGCTCATCCGGCACGCCGAGAATAAAGGTCTCTCCGGCAAGCTGTTCCGCTATTCCGACACCTACAGCGAGGGCGTCCTTCCGCTCAAAAAAATGGGGATGGGGACGACCGCGCCGTTTTCGCTCCGCCACTGGGTGAGCTTTTTTGCGATCGGGTATTATCTGAATTAACTCTTGCGCTTCTGCGCCTTGGAGCCGTCGGCTTGAGGATGGGAAGTCAAAAATCTGCGCCCGATGAGCCGATTCGGTTCTCATAACAAATAGGAAACTCCCAAGGCCATGACAAGTTGACAGGGCTGTGTCCGGCCTTTATATTGGAGCCGTGGTTTATCCAGCAAATCAGGGGCGGAGAAAGGAGCATCTAGCCATGCATAATAAGGCTTTTCCTTCGTGTTTCCGTCGATCCGTCCTTATGGCGGCTGTTTGGCTGCTCATTATCGCTGCGCTTGCCCAGGCCGCATCACTTCCCGTCGTGAAGCCCGCCGCGGTCGGGCTCTCGGCCGAGCGCCTGGAACGGCTCACCCGCGTGATGCAGGAGTACATCGACCGGGGGAAGATCGCCGGAATGGTGACGCTTGTCGCCCGAAAAGGGAGAGTCGCATATCTCAAGCCGTTCGGCAAGCTCGATACGGCTAAGGGCACGGCCATGCCGGCCAACGGGATTTTTCGCATCGCCTCGCAGACGAAGGCCGTGACGAGCGTCGCCGTGATGATGCTTCAGGAGGAAGGAAAACTTCTCCTCGACGATCCCGTCTCGAAGTATATTCCCGAGTTTGCCAACACGCGTGTTGCCGTCCAGGCGCCGGACAAAGGGGCCCAGGGATACACGACCGTCCCGGCCAAGCGGCAGATCACGATCCGCGATCTTCTCACGCACACGGCCGGGATCTCTTATGGGACCGGTCTGGCGAAGGACGAATACATAAAAGCCGGGATCAGCGGCTGGTTC
Organism: Candidatus Aminicenantota bacterium; assembly: GCA_022866045.1. Lineage (GTDB taxonomy): Bacteria > Acidobacteriota > Aminicenantia > Aminicenantales > UBA4085 > JALHTW01. The sequence continues at coordinate 6,766 of JALHTW010000116.1, forward strand.
CTGGCCGACAAGAATGTGCCGATCGGCGAGGTCATCAAGAAGCTGGCGGCGCTGCCCTTCGACGCCCAGCCGGGCGAGAAATTTATCTACGGCTACAACACGGATGTCCTCGGATACCTGGTGGAATGCGTCTCCGGGATGAACCTGGCCGAGTTCTTCACAACGAAGATCACCGGCCCGCTGGGCATGACGGACACGCATTTCTTCCTGCCCGAGGATAAGATTGACCGTTTCGCATCCGTCTATGGCCTGGACGAGAAAGGCGGCCTCAAGCTCGTCGAGGACGCCCGCGACAATTTTTATGTCAAAGGACCCCGGATGTGTTATGCGGGCGGCGCCGGGCTTCTTTCAACAGCAGAGGATTATGCCCGTCTTCTTCTCATGCTCCTCAACGGCGGTCAACTCGACGGCGCCCGCCTCCTCAGCCCCAAGTCTGTGGAACTCATGACGGCTGACCATGCCGGCGTGCTCTACGGCTCGCAGGGTTTCGGGCTCGGATTCTGGATCACGGACCGTCTCGGCCGGAACGGCCAACTTGGGTCGGTCGGCGCTTTCGGCTGGGGGGGCGCCTACCATACGACTTACTGGGCTGACCCCGGCGAGGAGCTTGTCTGCGTCCTCATGACCCAACTTATGCCCGCGGGAACGAGCGACCTCCACGGCAAGTTCCGGACGATGGTCTATCAGTCCATCGTGGAATCCTACGAGAAGCGCTAGGCCGAATTTACAATGAATAGGTGAGTCCCGCTAGAAAGTGCAATCACACTCTAGTTTGGAGAAAAAAGATTTGTCAAGCCTTATAGGACCACCTATTCTATTGACGGATATTCTTCTCTAAAGATATATTTTAGGAAATGACCACCCAGATTTCCGACAAGGCCCTGAAATTTCCGGAATTCACGCTGCTGAAGGCGTCGGCCGGCTCAGGAAAGACCCATGCCCTTTCTCTACGTTTCGTCCAGTTCCTCCTCTCCGATAAAATAAAGAGGACGACGCGCAGCGAACTTTCTAATATCCTCGCCATCACCTTCACGAAAAACGCCGCGAAAGAGATGAAAGCCCGGATTCTGGACTGGCTGAAAGAATGTCATTTCCCGGAAGCGCAGGACCCCCGCAAGATCAAAGAGATCCTGGACATCGTCTCGATCGCGCCGGACCGGCTGTCCCAAAAGGCCCAAGGCGCGATCGATGATATCCTCTCCAACTATAGCGATTTCCAGGTTGAAACCATCGACAGCTTCATGGCGACCATCTTTAAAACATCTTCGGTCGATCTGGGGTTTTCCCCTGATTTCGAGATCGTCCTCGATAATACCGAGCTCGTCCAATATGCCTTTTCCCGGTATCTGCGAAAAGTGACCCCTCATTCCGAAGAGGGACGGGTCTTCAGGACGATCCTGGACCATATCCTCGCGAACCTGCGGGAAGACGCGGCGTTCGCCTGGGACCCGACGCCCGAAGTTTTGGGAAAGCTCATCGTCCTTTATACGAAGCTGGCCATCCAAGACCGGGAACTGAAGATCGAAAACTTCGGAAGCGAGAGGGCTAAGCTTCGGAAGCAAATAATCCAGACCGCGGAGAAATTGACCGAGATGCTCGAGGGGGAAGGGGCCGGGTTGGCGCGCGAGACGCGGGGCCATTGTCATTCCAAGATCCTCCCGGCCATCAAGGAACGCCGGTTCACCGATCTCATGGGCTATAGTTTCAAGTCCGACCCCGTCAAAAAGCCGAAAAGCGGCCAGGACGTGAAGATCTATGAAAAAATTCTCCAATCGTGGCGGCGGTTGGAAAGCCTTGTCGATGATCATAAGTCCTACTACGCCCGCGATTATTACTATCCTTACCTTCTGGCCTATCAGTCGTTCGCCGGCACCCTGGACGAGGTCAAGCGCCGGCAGGGGACCGTGTTTATCGAGGACATCGGTAAGCAGCTCTCGAGCTACATCAAAGCAGGGATCGTGCCTGACATCTATTTCCGGCTCGGCGACCGGATCTTCCATTACCTGATCGACGAGTTCCAGGACACATCCCGGATCCAGTGGAGAAACCTCAAGCCTTTGATCGAAGAGTCATTGAGCAAGAATGGAAGCCTCTTCGTCGTCGGCGACATGAAGCAGGCGATCTACGGCTTCCGGGACGCCGACTATCAGATCATGATGGATCTCGGGAAGAAGAAGGACGGCTTCCCCTCCGTTGAGGTCGTTCCAAAGGATTTGACTGAAAACTACCGGAGCCATGAGGAAGTCCTGAATTTCGTTAAAAAAGTATTTATTAAAGGTAAAAGCAAAGCCGATGAAACGGCTGGCGAAGAAAAAGGCCGCGGGGAGGAGATCGACGAATCTGAGCAAAATAGGGAAAAAGATAAATATGACTCTATCGCCCGGCTGAGCGGCTTGAATACGTTCGAGCAGGATGTCATTAAGGAGCATCGCGGCTCTGGATATGTAGAGTACGTTGTTCTCGTAAAAGACGCGGATGCGGTCCCGGAGAAGGCCGAAATCCAAAAGAAGATCTGGGAGCTGAGACAAAGGGGCTATTCCTATTCCGACATCGCCATCCTGACCTATCGGAATGAATCTGTCGTCGAGATCTCGTCCTGGCTCAACGAGATCAACGTCCCCTTCATCCCGTTCAGCAGCCTGGACATCCGGAAGAGGAAGACGATCGGCGAGATCATCGCCTTTCTGCGTTTTCTTGATTCGCCGCCCGACGATCTTTCTTTCTCCATCTTCCTCCTGGGCGATGTCATGAAGAAAAAGATGGAGCAGGATGGCATTTCCATAGAGCCGGACATGTGGCACCGGTTCCTTTTCGAATGCCAGCAAAAAAAAGATTATCCCCTTTATTCGGCTTTCCGGAACCGTCACGCGGAGCTCTGGGGCCGCTATTTGGAACAGTTCTTTAAAACGGTCGGCTATTATCCCTTGTCTGATCTGGTGACTCTTATCTACCGTGTCTATAACGTCTTCGAGCTCTTCCCGGAGGAAGAGGCCGCGCTCACGAAGCTCCTCGAAGTCATCAAGGATTTCGAAGGCATGGGCCGAAATGACCTTGGGGAGTTCCTCGAGTTCACGGGCGCCGCGGAAGGCCAGGAATCGGCTTGGACGGTCGATGTCCCGTCCGAGATCGATGCCGTCCGGGTCATGAGCATCCATAAGGCCAAAGGGCTGGGATTCCAGGTCGTGATCTTTCTTGCTTATGGGGAGAGATTTAACCCGCCGGAATTCTTTCTCGACGCGGACGAGGAATCCGTCAGGGTCTATAAGCTCAACAAAGGCCTGATGGAATCCGACGAGGACCTGACCAGAATCTATGAAGGGACGCGGACAAAAGACGGCGTGGAGCGCCTGAACCGGCTCTACGTCGCGCTGACCAGGGCGACCGCGGAGCTTCATATCATCGGCGTCAAAGGCCAAAGGGACACGTATCCCTTTGATTTGCTCGGCACGCAAAATTTCACTTCATCGCCCGTCAAGCCCGCGGCCTGTCCTGCGCCGTGCCGCGCGGAACCCCCCCGGGCCGAGAAGATGCGCGTGCTTTGCTCCTTCGACCTCCCGCCCAATAAGCGGGAGGCCTTGAATTACGAGAACATCCGGCGCGGGGAAATCGTCCATAAGATCCTGGCCGACGTCGAATTCCTTCGCTCCGGCTGGGACATCGACATTCCAGAGATCATTCAAAAAATAAGCCGAGAAGAGGCGGAGGCTCCGGTCTTTGAGGCGATCGGAAGCTCCATCATCCGCTATTTTCAGGGTTCGCCTCTGGATGATCATTTCATAGAAAAAGAAGGCCGCCGGGTGTTTCGGGAGTTCAATGTCTGTGATGCAAGGGGCGGCGTTTACCGGATGGACCGCGTCGTCATCGACGAGGATTCGGTGAGCATCATCGATTTCAAGACCGGCGGCGAGTCCGAGGCTGCGAAACAGGCCGAGTGGGATGAGGAGGATAAAGAGCAGGTCGCGGCATACATCCGGATCATGAAAGATATTTTCCCAAAGAAATCCGTCCGGGGCATCCTCGCCTATATCGACAGGAAGAAATGGGAGATGGTGGGATGAGAGTGGAGCTCGTCTCGCCGAAAGACGATCTCATTGCGGCCATCGCTTCCCGACTCAGCGGGGAGGGGAAGGATTATTCCCGCACCTGGATCGTGTTTCCGGAGAAGCGGCCGGCCTATTATCTCCGTAAAATGCTGGCTGTTAGGGAAAAAACGGGCTTCATCCCGCCTCGTATCGATTCCATCGACGAGTTCGTCAATAATGTCTATGCCGAACGGCTGGGCCTGCGGGACCGTCCAATCGATGTCTTGGACGCCATTGCTCTACTCTTCGAGACCCACAGGAATTCGCCCGGCCGGATGGGACAGGATCACTTCGTTTCCGCGGATCAATTTTTCACTTTGGGCGCCAAGCTTTTCAACGATCTTGAAGAATTGAATGCCGCGGCTGTCCGCAAAGAAGATCTTTTGTCGATGGACCATTGGGCGGACGAAGCCATCCCCCCGGAAACAATGAACCGCCTCCAGTCCCTGTCGTTCTTCTATGAGCGGTTCTATGATGAGCTCGAGACGCAGGGCTATTCCACTCAATCCTCTCGCTTCCGTAAAGTCGTCGCGCGGATCCGTCCCGAGCTCTTCGAAGACATCGACCAGTTCATCTTCGCCGGCTTTTTCTCCCTGACGAAGATTGAAGCGAACCTCCTCAAAGCGATGATGATGTGGGACAAATTCGAGCTGTTTATTCTCAAAGGCAAGGGGATCGGGTTGCTGCTTGATAAACTGGGCATTGCCGATGGAACGCTCCGAAAGAAGATCGAAGAGCCCGAACCCGGCCCGCCGCTCGAGTTCATCCAAAGCGCCGACACACATGGCCAGATCTTCGCCCTGAACAGCGTGTTGGAAGACAGGTTGCGCGATCCCAAGCTCCTCAACGAGAAGCAGGTCATCGTCTTGCCGGCCGCAGAGACGTTGTTTCCGCTCTACCAACAGACGCTCTCCGCTTTGTCCGAAGACCATTTTAACATCTCGATGGGGTATCCGCTGTCCCGGACGCCGATCTTCAGTTTCTTCGACAAACTGCTCGAGCTCATCCAGTCCAACGACGAAGAGGGGCGGATCTACGTCCCGAACTATCTGCGCTTCGTCCTCCATCCCTACACGAAAAACATCTATTTCCCCGGCCCGGGAATGCGGGCCGACCTGACCCGCATCCTGTTTCATGCCATCGAGGAAGAGCTGACCCGCCTGCGGACCAAGGCTTTTTGGTCGTTGGAGGAATTGGAGAACGACGCCGGGATCCGGGAAGCCATCCAGGACCGGGTCAGAAACGTGGAGAATGCGCCCGTCATCATGGCCTTTGTCGAGCACCTGCGCTCCATCCACGCCCGCACATTGGCCTTGTTCGCGGAGATCCGGAACGTGGGCGATTTCGCCGAGAAGCTTATCCGGGTCCTGAATTACGTTTATGAGAATAGCACCGCCAGGCTGCATTATTTCTTCCATCCCTACGCCGAAGCGTTCTTGGCCCGATTGGACGCTCTGGCCCGGTCGCTCCTGAGAGAGACGGTTTTCAGCGAGAAGGGCAGCTATTTCAACCTGTTCCGGAAAGTCATCGCTAGCGGGTCCGTGCCCTTTTACGGGACCCCGCTTCGGGGGCTCCAAGTCCTGGGATTCTGGGAAACGCGGTGCATTCCCTTTGAAGACGTCTATATTCTCGATATGAACGAAGAGTCCTCCCGTCCGCCAAGCGGGCGGACTCGCTCCTGCCGTTCGCCGCGCGCATGGCCCTTGAACTTCCCACCTACAGGGACCAAGAGCGGCGGATGGAATATTACCTCGACACTCTCGTCAAGGCGGCTAAGAAGGTCCATTTCTTCTTCATCGAGAATAAAGACAAAGAGAAAAGCCGCTTCGTCGAGAAACTCATCTGGGAAAAACAGAAGGAAGAGCGGGAACCGCGGTCCGCCAAATATCTGAAGACCGTCCGGTATAATGTCGCCCTTCAAGCCGGCCGGCCCGGGCCGCTCGGCAAGCCTTCCGGGGTGGAGGAATATCTGCGCCGGTTCACATATTCGGCAACCGCCCTGGATACATATCTCGCCTGTCCCGCCCAGTTCTATTATGCCTATGTCCTGAAACTCCAGGAAAAAGAAGAGATCACCGAGCGGATGGAAAAAAAGGACATCGGGACGTTCGTCCATTCCATCCTCGAAGAATATTTTAAGAAATTCGTCGGGAAGCGTGTGCGCGAGTCGGATTTAAGCGCGGACGAGCTGGAGGCCCTCATCGACCGGCATTTCAACATCGAATACGGCGGCGATCTGGCCGGGAGCGCTTACTTGATGAAGCTCCAGGTCCGGCGCCATTTGAACGAGTTCATTATGGACTACGAGATTCCGATCATAAAGGACCTGAAAGGCAGGGGCCGGCAGCTCCGCATCCTTTCCGTTGAGCAGAGAATGCAGGCTGAAAGGAAGTCCGGGGAGACGACGTTCAAGCTGAGGGCGAAAGTGGACCGGATCGAGACCCGGGGCGATGAGCTTTACATCCTGGATTATAAAACGTCTGCGGCCGAGAAATACCTGGGGATCAATTTTAAAAAACTGGATCTTGGGGACCGGGAATCTTGGGGCCAAGCTGTCGGGAGCCTCCAGCTTCCTCTTTATAACTTGATCTATTCCCAAGCCGAGCCAAAGCCGAGCGAACAGATCCATTGCCTGTTCGTGATGCTGGGGAAGAACCGCCTCAGCCCGAGGATCGAATATTCGCCCTACGCTGAGGAGGACGAAGAGGCGCGCCGGGACCAGATCCGGACGATGGAAACTCTTATCGACAGACTTTTGCTAGAGATCATCGATCCGCGAAGCGCGTTCGATCCCGGCTTGTCCTCCGCCGCTTCCTGCGGCCGTTGCCCCTATGCCTATATTTGCAATAGGCAATGAATCTTTTTCGTTTTTTACCGAAGGCAGAACTCAGTCCGGGTTCGAGACGTGGATCCTCATTCAGAATCCCAACGATAGCCCCGCGAATGTGAACATGACCTATCTGACCCCGACCGGGCTGCTCACCGGCTCTCAACAATTGTTGACTCTTATGGTCATTCGAAGATACACTTTTGTCAAAAGCGGCGGAAAATGGCCATCATCTGTCCGAATTGCCAAAGACAATATGATGTGACGCTCTTCGAGTTCGGTCATAGTCTGGTGTGCGATTGCGGGACGGTTGTTAATCCATTTGAAACATCGGCCTTGGAGATCCCCATCGATGGAGTGTTGGACTTACATACGTTCCGGCCTTCTGAAGTCAAAGATCTGGTGCCGGAATATCTCAGGGCGTGTATCCAGAACAAAATCTTCCGGATCAGGATCATTCACGGAAAAGGAACCGGAGCGTTGCGGCGGACGGTCCATTCGATCCTCAAGAAAATGGCGGAGGTCGATTCCTTTGAGCCGGCGGGAGAGGAAGAAGGCGGATGGGGCGCGACGATCGTGCGGCTTAAGAGGAGCGGAGAGTGAAGCGGTCCGCCTCGATGTCGCAGCGGAACTATTAGAGGGAGATTCGAGCCTCAGAGAGCTACCGTTGGCAAGGGCCCGGATTTTTTCCTCCATCAGGGTTCTGGAATCACCGCCAGCGGCTCCTCCTCAGCTTTGGTCCCGGAGTGGATTCTGAAGGAAAAGCCTGCCGAAAGAGGCTTTCGAAAGATTCTCCTTGTTCGGGCGGCCGGCCCTTCTCGATCAGGAAGAACAGCCGGGAAGCCTGCTCGAAATGAGCGCTTCGCTTCAGTGACCATCGCATACGGCCCGTACGGAGGGCCCGGATCATGCTTCTGACGATGATCAGGATCTGGATGACATTAGCCCGGAGAATCCGGGGAATGGTCGCTCTCATTTGGGCGGTCACGAAAGCGTCTTTCAGGATCTTACTCATGTCTCTCGGAGGTCCGGCGAACATCGGTTCCATCCAGGGCCAGAAGACGAGGCTGTACATTTCCTCTTGAGAGAGGCGAAAACCGCCCGACTTTGCCCGGTCTTCGATATCCAAGAGCGAACTGAGCCGGGAGAACAAGCCGGGATCGGCCTCGTAATCTTCGCCGGCCTGGCCAAGAATATACTTGAGAAGGCCGTATTTCCGGAGAGCCTCGAAGACGGGCCGTGTTTCGTAGGCGAGGTCCTTGTTGAGCTCTTCGTAGAATCGTGAACCGGGGCATGTGGCGAGCAGGTGGCGGTGGGAATGGATCGCCCGCTCGGTGGCCTCTTCGATGACGAATCCCAGACGGGCGGCGTGCCGGAGAGCCCGCCAGATACGGACAGGATCCTCGGTGAATCGCGCTGCGGGGTCGCCGATGACCCGGACCCTCCGCCGGGCAAGGTCCTCGAGGCCTCCGACGTAGTCGATAACAGACCAAGTGACAGCATCGTAAAAAAGGGCGTTGATTGTGATGTCCCTCCGGAAGGCATCCTCACCCGGCGTTCCGTAAGCTTTTCTGGGGTCGACCGCGGCTTCCTGGTCGGCCTCTTCGCCCAGATCGGGGTCCCGCCTGAATGTCGCCACTTCGATGACCTTGCCGTTCTTGAAATGGATGTGGGCCAGCCGGAAACGTCTCCCGATGACGTAGACATTCGTGAAGCGTTTCCTGATCTGCCCTGGACGGGCGTCGGTGACGATGTCGAAATCTTTCGGGGACTTCCCCAGCATCATGTCTCGGACCGCTCCGCCGCACAGGTAGGCGATGAAACCTTGCCGATGGAGTCGGTAAAGGATATTAAGGACATCCGGGTCGATGTTTCTCCGCGAGATCGGGTGGCCGGATCTCTCCAGGATAACGGGTTCATCCGGCCGGGCAGAAGAAGGGTTTCTCACGTCCATGAGTGCTCACCTAAGCGGAATAATTAATACCGGAAGCTCAGCGGCCTTCAATCGTCGTCATCCCTGTCCGGCCGAGAGGTGACCGCCCATTCCGGATAGGGAACAGAGCTTCCCTTCACGCTGTGCCAGAGGATCCGGTTGAGGATGTCTTCGGGGCAGGCATCCACGCGCTTGAAGTTGAGCCGCGCTGAAAGAGCGGCCTGCCTGCGGAGCAAGGGATCGGCAATCTTTTTCTTCGGCGGATTCATCTCATCGAGAGGCACGCGGTTGGGCACATCTTTGAACAGGGTGAAGTCCGGCGTCTCGGTGAAGCAGTCGGCCATCGGTTCGGCGGCCGCATCGAACTGGTTCATCGGGGGAAGTCCCAATATTTGTTCGATCGTCCGGAGCATGCTGACGGTGTTATAACGCGTTTTGATGACCTGGCCGCGTTTCGTGTAAGGGCTGATGATATAGGCGGTCGTGCGGTATCCGCTGACATGGTCCCAGCCATCCTGGGGATCATCCTCGATCCCGAAGATCACGGTGTCCTTCCAGAATCTGCTGCGGCCGATGGCCTCCACGATCTGTCCGAAAGCGAGGTCGTTGTCTGCCACCTGGGCGGCCGGCGTCGGAGACCCTTCCTTGGTTCCGCTCGTGTGATCGTCCGGGAGGCAGATGAGGACGAGGTCGGAGAAACGGCCCTCTTTTTCGAATTCTTTGAGCTCCTGGATGAAATAGCGGGACCGGAAGACATCGGGCACGTCCATGTTCCAGCCGACCGTCTTCGAAGCGAGATAGGGCCGGAGCGACTCAATGGCCGGCTCTGAGCCGAAAATAATCTCTCCCTTGGGGCGGTTGAACTCGCGCCAGCAGGCTGTCCAATTGGGCTCGCCTTTTCGGTTTGGATCGGCCCAGCGAACGGCCGGCATGGCGAATTCACCGTAGTTTCGGAGGGTCTTTCCATGGCGGAGGGCGTTGTCCCAGATGAACCCGGTCGGGGCATAGGCCAGGGCGTCGATCTCGTCCTTGCCCATGCCGTCGGGATAACTCCGCGGCCAGCCCGCGAACGACTTCTCGAGGTAGTCCGTGCCGAAGGCGGACATGGACCACTGGTGCCCATCAGCGCTCAGAATGCCGCAGCAATAGATGTTGTCGAGAAGGACGAATTCACGGACCATCTTGTGCTGGTTGGGAGTGACGCGCTCGCCGAAGATGCAGAGCGATGGATCGCCGTTCCCTTGACTCACGTCGCCGAGCACTTGGTCATATGTGCGGTTCTCCTTGATGATGTAAACGACGTGCTTGAACACGCTCGGTTCGCCGATGCGCTCGGGCACGGGCCTGGCCGGTTGATCGGGCCGCGGCGGAAGGAGGGCGCCGGCGATCCGTTCCTTATGATAATTGTCCCAGACGATGGCCGAAAGCCGCGGCAGATCGGTTATTTTGGGCACGGGCACAAGCGAGAGCGATCCGTGATACTGGTGGGAGTTGAATCCCCAGCTGCCGCCCCGCTTGTCCAGTCCCTTGACCGTCTCGATCCCTTTGATGTTCGCGATGCAGAGTTTATTGAGGCGCGGGTGATAGAGGATCGCCCCGGGGAACCAGCCGACGGGGATCAAGCCGAGAAGTTCTGAAGCGCGGCGGGCCGGATTGAACCGGACGACGGCCACGGCGTTCTGTGTGCCGTTGGCGACGTATAGGTATTTCCCTTTTCTATCGAAGGCAAGGGCGTTCGGCGATGCTCCGAAAAGGTCTGCCGGACTGGGCTTGACCCAGATGGTCTCGACAACGGTATCCGTTCGCGTCTCGATCACGCTGAGGTTATCGCTCCCGGCGTTGGCGCAGACGATATAGCGATTATCGGGCGAAACGGCCAGCGCCGAGGAGTGCAATTGAACCAGGATCTCGGCCGCGGCCTTTCCGGATTCGAGATCGATCACGCTCAGCGAGCCCTCGTTGGCGATATAGGTTGCCGGGTCGACCTTGACGAGGGTGCCCCAGCCGGCCGGGCCGGTTGCGTCGCCGGCTTGAGGACGGCGTCCGCCCCAATTGCTCACGTAGGCCTTCTTGCCGACGAGAACGACATCGTATGGCGCGACGCCGACGTCAAACATCCGGAGGAGGCTGCCGCTTGAGGCATCGAATTCGCCGAGCCGGTTGGAGAGGTTCAAGGCCACATAAAAGCGCGTTCCGTCCGGGGAAATGGCGATACCGGATGGGATCTCTTCCTTGCGGCGCGGGGCGTTGGCGGGCGGAAGCCGCAGGGAAAATAAGCCCGCGATTTTTCCGTTCGGGTCAACGCCGAACATTTTTATGCTTCCCTCGACGTTGCTCATATAGAGGCGTTTTCCATCCGGCGAGAAGGCCAGGCCGGTGTAGCTCACCTGTCCTTTATCATCCGGTTTAAGGATGTCCTGGGACGGCGGCCGCGGTTTGGATTCGTCCGGCGGCTCGGGGGGCAGCGGCACGCGCTGCCGGATAAGGCCTGTCCCCGGGTCGACGACGACGAGTTCATGCGTTCTTCCGGATATGACGAGGAGCCGGCCGTTCGGGCTCAGAGCCAGGACCTGCGGCCGCAAGCCGGGAAGCTCGACCTGGAGGCCAAGAGGCGTCACGACTTGATCCACGGGAAGCTTGGTCGCCTGGCCTAAAGGAACGGCCAACGGCTCTTTCCGTTCTTTCGAGCATACAACTAAAAAGAGGCACGTTAAGCTTATGATCCCGGCCGCGAATCCCGAGCGACAGAAAGGCCTTTGCTTTGAGGATCGTTGGCCGCGTTTCAATGTTGATGGGAGTGTTTTCATATCGTCCGACATTGGAGAAGAATTGTATGTGAATAATGAGGACGACACAATACCCGATTTTTTCGTTTAATGGCCTCCGCTGAAATAATCGATCATCCGGCCGATCGCCCGCTGACAGACGAGGCAGAACTCATTCTTCTTGTTGGAGATCATCAAGCACAAGACCATCGGCCGGTAGAGCCCTTTGGCCGCGTAGCCGGCGCCCTCGAAGACGCCGACCTTGTCATTGAGATGGGCGTACTGCTTGCGGACATCCTCGATCTGCTTGGCGATCGCTTTATCCGCTTCGCGGTATTTCTCTTCGACCTTTTTTATCTGCGCTTCGGCCCAACCTTTTTGCTTTGCCTGGGCGATTTCCTCGGCCTGGGCCTTCTGGTTTTTCTGCCGCTCGGCCTGAAGCGCCTCGATCTTGTCCTTTCCATACTCGGTCGGAACAGCGATGCCGGGCGACAAGAGGTCCTTCCACTTGACATTCCCCGGGTCGAGAAGCGCCGTGATGTTGGGCTCGAGCGGCTCGACCCCTTTGGGATAGAAATCGTTATAGGCGACTTCCGAAGCGTAATACTCATCCGCGAGGCCGGCGAAGGAATGGCCGAGCTCGTGAACGAAGACCTGTCTGCTCGAAGCGTGATCGACGGTCGTCACGCAGTAATCGAAGCCGATGCTTCCGCCGCCGTACCGCTTGCTGTTGACGAGGACGACGATCGCGTCGTAGGGCACCTGGGCCGCGATCTCGTGCATCCTGTGGTCTTCCTCGATCAACATATAGCGGTCCAGATCGAAGGCGTTGAATGCCGCATTCAGGGAGGTTTTCTTGTAAACGCTCTGGCGAGGTTCATCCATCGCCCGCTCCGGAGAGGGCCGGAAAATGCCGCGAACATTGAACTTGCCTTGGCCGCTTTTATAGGGTTCGATGCCGAAAAGATAGGCCGTGAACCGGTCCACGTCGGCCTTGAACTTATCCTTGTCCTCGGCGGTGTAGCCCTCGGCGATGAAGACAAAATCCACGTTGTCATGGGGATCGCCGCTTGTCCGGGCGTCATAAATAAAATCCCCCGCCGCCGTCGTTTCCTTGATGATGTGATAATCGGCCGGATCGATGGTTTCGCTGAACAGAGGGTGAAGGATATTCTTCTTGTCCCGCCCCTCGATCACGAACAGCACGGGCTTCTTCGGATAAGGGATTCGCACGGACCGCTCGAAGACCCGCTTGATGCCGTTGAGGGCGGGTGTCGTAGTCTTGTATTCTCCGAACATGCTGTCGAAGCCGCGGGAGTAAATCAGCCGGTTCGAAGCCACATCATAGACTTCTACAACATATCGGCCGTAGCCGAAAGGATCGATGAGATGGGCCCTCGATTCGGGCCAGATCCCCTCCTGATAGATATGGTCGATCGTGACGATCTCGTCTTTCGCGTCGCCGACGTGGTAGAGATCGACCCGCATGGCCTTGTCCACGAAATGATCCTCGAACGCGACTTGGGCGAGCCCGGGCATCCCCGCCGCGGCCCAAAAAAGAATGATCATCATCAGGCGTTTGGTCATGTTCATCTCCGTTATTCGCCGGTCCCTGCCACTATAGCGCGCCTTCCCATTCGCCGTCAATGCAAATGCATGGCGGGCTTGCGGTAACGGATTTCTTCAAAATACTTGACTCCCGGAGTCGATATATATAGAATTCTCTCTTTTATTTGAGCGGTTTTGCGCTCGCGTTATGGACTTCTAGTCATACTTTAATCTACTGCTCCTGGAGGACTTATGAACTTGTTTGGACTTGCCAGCCGGCATGGGCTCAACAATTTTGAGCAGATCGCCATCGCGGGCGTTTTGCTGACCGCGTTTATAAGCCTCGTCTACGCCTGGTTCCTGCGCAAAACTGTGATGAAAAAGGACAAGGGGACGGCCAAGATGCAGGAGGTCTGGAACGCCATCCGCATCGGCGCCGATAGCTATTTGAGCCGCCAGCTGCGGACGATCCTGCCCGTGATCGGAGCCCTGACGGGCGTGCTCTTCCTGAGCGTTTACATCGTTCCGGCCAGCCGCGAAGCGGTCGCGGAGTTCGGGGCCAAGGCGCCGATCGTGATCGCCATCGGCCGGACCATCGCCTTCATCATGGGAGCGTCTTTCTCCCTCATCGTCGGCCAGCTCGGAATGCGCATGGCCATCCAGGCCAACGTGCGGGCGGCTTCGGCGGCGCGGCGCAGCTTCAACGAGGCGTTGTCCATCGCTTATTACGCCGGGACGGTCACCGGCATGCTCACGGACGGCCTGGGCCTCTTCGGCGGCACGGTCATCTTCATTATCTTCGGCAAGGCTGCGCCCGACGCCCTGTTGGGCTTCGGCTTCGGCGGTACGCTCCTGGCCCTGTTCATGCGGGTCGGCGGCGGGATCTACACGAAGGCCGCCGACGTCGGCGCGGACCTCGTCGGAAAGGTCGAGAAGGACATCCCCGAAGACGACCCCCGGAACGCCGCTGTCATCGCCGACCTGGTCGGCGACAACGTCGGCGACTGCGCGGGCATGGCGGCCGACATCTTCGAGAGCTACGAGGTGACCATCGTCTCGGGGCTGATGCTGGGTCTGGCCCTCATGGCCGTGGACCCGGCCCACAGCCTGAAATGGATCGTTTATCCCCTGATCATCCGGGCCATCGGCGTCATCAGCTCGATCCTGGGAACCTTCACCGTTCCCCTCTGGGTGAGGTTCCCGATCAAGTTCCTCCGGGCCCACGACGCCGAGGAGGCCATGTTCCGGTCCTACGAGGTTTCGAGCGTTAATACGATCATGTTCTCTTTCCTGGTGGCGATCCTTTATGCCCATGACTGGCGCATGGCGATGTTAACGTCTATCGGCGTCGGCCTGGCCGTGGCCTTCAACCCCTTGACCTCATACTTTACCTCGACCAAACGGACGCCCGTCAAGGAGATCGTCAGTTCGACCCGGACCGGGCCGGCGACGACCATCCTCTCCGGACTTTCAGTCGGAATGGAATCGAGCGTCTGGGCCCTCGTCGCGATCGTCATCAGCTTCATTGGTGCCCTGGCCTTATACGGCGGCGAAGCCCACGCGACCTACGTCCTCTACGCCGTGGCCATGATCGGTATCGGGATGCTGAGCCACACCGGAAACAACGTGGCCATGGACTCCTACGGTCCCATCTCCGATAATGCCAACGGCATCGGAGAGATGTCCTGGCACGGGCTGGACGACCCCGAGACCAAAAAGGCCCGGCAGATCATGGCCGACCTCGACGCCGTCGGGAACACGACCAAGGCCATCACCAAGGGAGTAGCCATTGCCTCGGCCGTCATCGCCGCGGTAAGCCTTTTCGCCACATTCATCACCGACGTCGGCCGCGTTCAGGAACAGCTCGGCAGGACGGTCCTGAGCGCGATCCGCATCTCCGACACCAAAGTGTTCATCGGCTTTCTGCTGGGCGGCGCCCTGCCCTGGCTGTTCAGCGCTCTCTCCATCAAGGCCGTCAGCCGGGCGGCCAGCCTTATCGTCGAGGAAGTCCGCCGCCAGTTCCGCATCCCCGGCCTGATGGAAGGCAAGGTCAAGCCCGATTATGCGCGCGCCGTCGGGATCTCGACGGCCGCCGCCCAAAAGGAACTGATCCCGCTGGCCGTCATCTCCGTCCTCATGCCGATCGCCGTCGGGATGATCCTGCAGGTAGAAGCCCTGGGCGGCTTCCTGGCCGGCATCATACTGAGTGGACAGCTCCTGGCCGTCTTCATGGCCAATGCCGGCGGGGCCTGGGACAACGCCAAGAAATCCATCGAGGACGAGCCCCGCAACCTGGCGGAGAACACCGGCAAGGGAAGCGACCGCCACAAGGCCGGCGTCGTCGGCGACACGGTGGGTGACCCGCTTAAGGACACGGCCGGACCAGCCCTCAACCCGATGATCAAAGTCGCCAACCTGGTCAGCCTGATCGCCGCGCCAATCCTCGTTAAATACAGCAAAATAAGCATCGGCGTCGTGGCCTTGGTCGTGGTCTTGCTTGTCGGCGTCGGCTGGGCCCTTCGAAAGAGCAAAAGGCCAGCGCCAGAATTCAAACCAAAAAATAGCTGAGATTTTCCTCCTTTTTTTTGCCCTTGACCAGGGCTTAAAAATTCAGTATTAATTGTCTAATCATTTTCGTTCTGGAAGGAGGAGGCTTATGACATCTATTTCACACTCCGTGATTCTTTTCGTCCGGCGCGCGAGGGCCGCCAAAGCGCCTTTGGCCCTCGGCCTGGCGCTGCTTCTTGTCTTTACAGCGGCTTTTCCCCAGAAGGTCCACGAGGAGTATACGAAGAAGATCCGCGAATACACGACCGATCCCCATTTTTCCACCAAATACGTGAACTATCTGCCCTATAAAGCGGGGGTTCCCTCGCCGCTCGAGGTCCTGGGGCACATCGTAGGCGCGCCCAATATCCTCAGCTATTCGGAGGACGTGTATAAATACATGAGGGCCCTGGCCCAGGCGTCGCCGAGAGTCAAGGTCTTCACGGTCGGAAAGACGGAGGAGGGGAGGGATTGGATCCTGGCCGTCATCGCCGACGAGGCAACCATCAAGAACCTTAACCGATACAAAGAAATTACAGCGAAGCTGGCCGACCCGCGCAAGATCACCGATGCCGTAGCGCAGAACTTGATTAAACAGGGCAAGCCCATTTATTGGGCGACGGGCGGCATGCATTCCGGAGAAACGGGCTCGGTCGAGATGCTGATGGAGCTGGCCTACCGCATAGCGGTCGATGATTCTCCGTTCATCAAGGCCATCCGGGAGAACTCGATCGTCATGATCACGCCGATCCTCGAGGTGGATGGCCGCGACAAATATGTGGACACCGCCATGTTGCCGCGAAAGGATCCTAAAGCCAGCTTCACGACCCGCTTGGTATACGGGGGGAAGTATGTTTCCCACGACGATAACCGGGACAACATCGGCCTGGCCTTAGCCCTCAGCAAAAACATCATGAAGGTCCAGCTCGAGTATCATCCCCAGGTGATGCACGACCTCCATGAATCCATCTCGCACCTTTACATCTCCACGGGTACGGGTCCTTATAACGCCTGGCTGGACCCGATCGTCGTCGACGAGTGGCACCAGCTGGCCTACCAGGAGGTGGACGGGATGACCCGGGAAGGCGTTCCCGGCGTCTGGACGCACGGGTTCTACGACGGCTGG